>NZ_JBVJDL010000002.1:65679-360898 GCF_055582305.1 Streptomyces sp. NPDC042102 | reverse complement strand
GGGGGCCCCGGGCCGGGGCCCGGGGGGGCCCCCCCCCCCCCCGGGGGGGGCGCCGCCCGGGGCCGGCCGGGGGGGGGGGGGGGGGGGGCGGGGGCCCGGGGGCGGGGGGGGCCCCCGCCCCCGGCTCGGCCTGGCCCCGGCCCTGGGCGGGCCGCGTGGTCGTGCTGGTCCCCGGCTCCCTCGACGCGATGGCCGCCCTGCTGGGCCGGCCGGCGTCGCAGTACGCCGGGACGGCGGCCGTCACCACCGCCGCCGGGGCTGCCGGGGCCGCGCCCGCGGACCGGGTGGTGGTCAACCCGCAGGCGTACGCCCAGCTGTCCGGGGCCGGCCGGCGGATCGTGCTGACCCACGAGGTCACCCATGTCGCCACGCGCGCGGCGACGACGGAGCGCACCCCGCTGTGGCTGTCCGAGGGCTTCGCCGACTGGGCGGCGTACCGCGGCTCGGCGGACGACGTCCCGGCGCGGGCCGCCCCCGCCCTGGCCCGGGCGGTCCGCGCCGGGCAGCTCCCGCCGGCGCTGCCCGCGGACGAGGCCTTCGGCTTCGGCGGGGAGGCGCAGGCCTCGGCGCGGGCCTACGAGGGGGCCTGGCTGGCCTGCCGCCTGATCGCGGCGCGCTGGGGCGAGGCCGCGCTGGTCGCCCTGTACGAGGCGGCCGGCCGCGAGCCGCTGCCCGAGGCACTGCGCCGCACCCTGGGCACGGATCTGCCCGGCCTCACCCAGGCCTGGCGGGCGGAGCTGCGCACGGTACTGTCGGCGGACGATGCACAAGACGCTGATCGTGACCAATGACTTCCCGCCGCGCCCCGGCGGCATCCAGGCCTTCCTGCACAACATGGCGCTGCGGCTGGATCCCGACCGGGTCGTCGTCTACGCCTCGACCTGGAAGCGCGGCGCCGAGGGCCACCGGGCGACGGCCGCCTTCGACGCGGAGCAGCCGTTCGAGGTCGTCCGGGACCGTACGACCATGCTGCTGCCGACGCCGCGGGTGACCCGGCGGGCCGTGGAGCTGCTGCGCGAGCACGGCTGCGAGTCGGTGTGGTTCGGGGCCGCGGCCCCGCTGGGCCTGATGGGACCGGCGCTGCGGCGGGCGGGCGCCCGGCGGCTGGTGGCCACCACCCACGGCCACGAGGCGGCCTGGGCGCAGCTGCCCGCCTCCCGGCAGCTGCTGCGCCGGATCGGCGAGGGCACGGACACGATCACCTATCTGGGCGAGTACACGCGCAGCCGGATCGCGTCGGCGCTGACGCCGGCGGCGGCCGCGCGGATGGTCCAGCTCCCGCCGGGCGTGGACGAGAAGACCTTCCACCCGGGCTCGGGCGGCGAGGGGGTCCGGGCCGGGCTGGGCCTGGCCGACCGGCCGGTCGTCGTGTGCGTCTCGCGCCTGGTGCCCCGCAAGGGCCAGGACACGCTCATCCTCGCCATGCCGCGCATCCTGGCGGCCGTGCCCGACGCGGTGCTGCTGATCGTGGGCGGCGGCCCGTACGAGCAGGCGCTGCGCAAGCTGGCGGCCGAGACCGGGGTCGCGGGCTCGGTCCGCTTCACGGGCGCGGTGCCCTGGTCGGAGCTGCCCGCGCACTACGGGGCCGGTGACGTCTTCGCGATGCCGTGCCGCACCCGGCGCGGTGGCCTGGACGTCGAGGGCCTGGGCATCGTCTACCTGGAGGCCTCCGCGACGGGCCTGCCCGTGGTCGCGGGCGACTCCGGGGGCGCGCCCGACGCCGTCCTGGACGGCGAGACGGGCTGGGTGGTCCGCGGTGACGTCGCCGAGGACTCGGCCGACCGGATCATCACCCTCCTGAAGGACCCGGCCCTGCGGGCCCGGATGGGGGAGCGCGGGCGCGCCTGGGTCGAGGAGAAGTGGCGCTGGGACCTGCTGGCGGAGCGCCTGCGCGAGCTGCTCTGACCGCCGCCGACGCCGTACGGTCGACTGCCGACACCGTACGCGCGGCCGCCGATGCCGTACGCGCGGCCGGTGCGCCGGCCGGGGGCGCGTCCCGCGCCGGGCGGCGGATCGGGCCGTCGCGCACGGGTCCGTGATCCTCCGCCACGTCCGACTGTTCCGCGGATGTCTGTCAATGCCGCGTCTGGGCGGACGGCCGGATTCCGCCCATGATGCGGCCATGACACCTCATCTGACGCGTCGTCACCTCTTGGGGCTCGGCGCCCTCCAGACCGCCGCGGCCCTCGGCTTCACGCGCATCGGCCCGGCCGCCGCGGCGGCCGCCGAACCGGCCGCCGCGCACTACGCGCCCGCCGTCGTCGTCGGCTCCGGCTACGGGGCCGCGGTCGCCGCCCTGCGGCTCGGGCAGGCCGGCGTACGGACCGTCGTCCTGGAGATGGGCCGGCTGTGGGACACCCCCGGGCCCGACGGCAAGGTCTTCCCGTCCACCTCCGCGCCCGACCATCGCTCGATGTGGTTCCGCACCCGCACCGAGGCGCCCCTGGCCACGTTCCTCTGGCTGGACGTCGTCAACCGGAACATCTCGCCCTACCCGGGGGTGCTGGACCGCGTGCACCACGGGGACATGTCCGTCTACGTGGGGCGCGGGGTGGGCGGCGGGTCGCTGGTCAACGGCGGGATGGCGCCGACGCCGCGGCGCTCGTACTTCACGGAGGTCTTCCCCGGCGTCGACGCCGACGAGATGTACGGCACGTACTACCCGCTCGCCCGCCGGATGCTGGGCGTCAACGACATCGACCCCGCCTGGTTCGAGTCCACCGAGTGGTACCGCTTCGCCCGCGTCTCCCGCAAGCACGCGCACCACACCGGCCTGCGGACCGTCTTCGTCCCCAACGTCTACGACTTCGGCTACATGCGGCGCGAGGCCGCCGGCCAGGTCCCGCGCTCCGCCCTCGCCGGCGAGGTCATCTACGGCAACAACCACGGCAAGAGGAGCCTGGACAAGACCTACCTGGCGGCCGCCCTCGGCACCGGCAACGTCACCATCGAGACCCTCCAGAAGGTGGTCGGCGTACGGCCCGACCCGGCCGGGGGCTACGTCCTGACCGTCCGCACCATCGACCTGGCCGGCCAGGTCACCGGGACCCGCGAACTCGGCTGCGCACAGCTCTTCCTGGGCGCCGGCAGCCTGGGCACGACCGAGATCCTGCTGCGGGCCCGCGAGCGCGGCACCCTGCCCGCGCTCAGCGAGCAGGTCGGGCTCGGCTGGGGCCCCAACGGCAACGTCATGACGGCCCGCGCCAACCACCTCTGGGACACCGTCGGCGCCCACCAGGCCACCATGCCCGCGCTCGGCATCGACGACTGGGACAACGCCGGCAACCCGGTCTTCGCCGAGATCGCCCCGCTGCCCATGGGCCTGGAGCACTGGATCTCGATGTACCTGGCGATCACCAAGAACCCCGAGCGCGGCCACTTCACCTACGACGCGGCCACCGACGCGGCCCGGCTGGTCTGGCGGCGCGAGCAGAACACCCCGTCCGTGCAGGCCGCCAAACGCCTCTTCGACCGCGTCAACCGGGCCAACGTGACCATCTACCGCTACGACCTCTTCGGCGAGAACAAGCCCTTCGCCGACACCTTCACCTACCACCCGCTGGGGGGCTGCCTGCTGGGCCGGGCCACCGACGGCTATGGGCGGGTCGCCGGGTACCAGGGGCTGTACGTGGTCGACGGCTCCCTGGTCCCCGGGTCGCTCGGGGTCAACCCCTTCGTCACCATCACCGCGCTCGCCGAACGGAACATGGCGCGGATCCTGGCCGACCCGCGCTGACCGACCCGCGCCGACCGACCCGCACCGATCCGCGCCGACCGGCACCGCCGGACGCCCGCGGGCGGGCCGTCAGCCGCGGTACAGCGCCTCGATCTCGTCCGCGAAGTCCTTCGCCACCACGTTCCGCTTCAGCTTCAGCGACGGCGTGATGTGGCCCGACTCCTCCGTGAACTGGGAGGGCAGAATGCGGAATTTCCGCACCGATTCCGCCTTGGACACCGCCGCGTTGCCGTCGTCGACGGCCTTCTGCACGGCGGCGATCAGCTCCGCGTCCTCGCGCAGCTGCGCCGCCGTGACCCCGTCCGGCTTGCCGTTCTCCGCCGCCCAGCGGCCCAGGAACTCCTCGTCGATGGTGACCAGCGCCGCGACGAACGGCCGCCCGTCGCCGACCACCATGCACTCCGCGACCAGCGCGTGCGCCCGGATCCGGTCCTCGATCACCGCAGGGGCGACGTTCTTGCCGCCCGCCGTGACGATGAGCTCCTTCTTGCGGCCCGTGATGGCCAGGTAGCCGTCCTCGTCGAGGGTGCCGACGTCGCCGGTGTGGAACCAGCCGTCGGCCAGTGCCTCCGCGGTCGCGGTCGGGTTCTTCCAGTACTCCTGGAAGATGTGCTCCCCGTGCAGCAGCACCTCGCCGTCGTCGGCGATCCGCACCACGGAGCCCGGCAGCGGCTGGCCGACCGTACCGATCTTCTGCCGGTCCCACGGGTTGAAGGCCGTCGCCGCGCACGACTCCGTCAGGCCGTAGCCCTCCAGCACGGTGAAGCCGATGCCGCGGAAGAAGTGGCCGAGCCGCTCGCCCAGCGGCGCGCCGCCCGAGATCGCGTACTCGCCGCGCCCGCCCAGCACCGTGTGCAGCTTGCTGTAGACCAGCTTGGAGAAGATCTTGTGCTTCAGCCGGAGGCCGAAGGACGGGCCCCGCGGGGTGTCCAGCGCCCTGCTGTACGCGATCGCCGTGTCGGCCGCCGCGTCGAAGATCCTGCCCTTGCCGTCCGCCTGCGCCTTGGCGCGCGCCGAGTTGTAGACCTTCTCGAAGACGCGCGGCACACCGAGGATCAGCGTGGGCCGGAAGGACTGCAGCTCGTCGGTGAGGTTCTTGATGTCCGGTACGCAGCCCAGCCGGATCGGCGCCAGCACGGCCGCCACCTCGACCAGACGTCCGAAGACGTGGGCCGCCGGCAGGAACAGCAGCACCGAGCACTCGCCCGTACGGAACAGCGGCTTGAGCCGCTCGACGATGTTGCCGCACTCGGCGAAGAAGCTGCGGTGGGTCAGCACACAGCCCTTGGGGCGGCCGGTGGTGCCCGAGGTGTAGACGATCGTGGCCGGGTCGTCGGCGTTGGCCAGGCCGCTGCGCTCGTCGACCTCCGCGTCGGAGACGCCCGCGCCCGCCGCCTTGAGCGACTCCACCGCGCCCCGGTCCAGCTCCCAGACCTCGCGCAGCTCCGGCAGCGTCTCGCGCAGCGACTCCACGGCGGCGCTGTGCGCCGCGCTCTCGACCACGGCGGCGACCGCGCCGGAGTCGGAGAGGATCCACTGGATCTGCTCGGGCGAGGAGGTCTCGTACACCGGGACGGTGACGCCGCCGGCGCTCCAGATCGCGAAGTCGGTCAGCACCCACTCGTAGCGGGTGCGCGAGATGAGGGCGACCCGGTCGCCGGGGCGGACACCGGCCGCGATCAGCCCCTTGGCGGTGGCGCGCACCTCGGCCAGGAACTCGGTCGCGGTGACGTCCTGCCAGCCGTCGCCGGCCTTGCGGGCCATGACGGCGGTGTCCGGATGCTGCGCGGCATTGCGGCGGATGAGATCCGTCAGGTTCCCGTCCGACGGGACCTCGTACAGGGCCGGAAGGCTGAACTCGCGCAAGACTGCTGCTCCTCTGGGGCGCCATCGCCACGGTGCGGACCGACCGGACGTTACCCATCGGTAGTGGGTTCCGATAGAGGGAACCGGCCAGATGTTCCATGCGTCACACGACGCCGCCATTACGGCACGACACTAGTTCACCCCCGCCACGACTCGGAAGTAACCGCAGGTCCGGTGGCCTGTGTCCGCCCTGTTCAGACCGCCGCGCCCCGCCTAGGGTGTCCGCATGGGTGGTACGAAACGCGGCACGGGTGCCGGTGGGACACGGGTCCATGTGGTCAGCGACGTCCACGGCAACACCGAAGCCCTCGCTCGCGCGGGTGACGGCGCCGACGCCCTGATCTGTCTGGGCGACCTCGTCCTCTTCCTCGACTACGCCGACCACTCGCGCGGCATCTTCCCCGAGCTCTTCGGCGTCGAGAACGCCGACCGGATCGTCGCCCTGCGCACCGAGCGCCGCTTCGCCGAGGCGGGGGAGTTCGGCCGCCGGCTGTGGGCGGGCCTGCCGGGCAACCCCGACCGCGAACAGGTCATCGAGGGCGCGGTCCGCCGCCAGTACGCCGAGATGTTCGCCGCCTTCCCCACCCCCACGTACGCCACCTACGGCAACGTCGACATCCCGGCCCTGTGGCCCGAGTACGCCGGCCGCGGCACCACCGTCCTCGACGGCGAGCGCGTCGAGATCGGCGGCCGCGTCTTCGGCTTCGTCGGCGGCGGCCTGCCCTCACCGATGCGCACCCCGTACGAGGTCGGCGTCGAGGAGTACGCCGCCAAGGTCGAGGCGCTCGGCGAGGTCGACGTCCTGTGCTCGCACATCCCGCCGGACGTGCCCGAGCTCTGCTACGACACCGTCGCCCGCCGCTTCGAACGCGGCAGCGCCGCCCTGCTCGCCGCGATCCGCCGCACCCGGCCCCGCTACGCCCTCTTCGGACACGTCCACCAGCCCCTGGCCCGGCGGATGCGCATCGGCGCCACCGAGTGCGTCAACGTCGGCCACTTCGCGGCCACCGGACGCCCCTGGGCCCTGGAGTGGTGACCTCCCGCCGTCGGTGAGGGGGACTCGCGCAGTGGCCGGGTCCGCACGCGCGGTAGCCTTCACGCGACGGCCGGAGGCCGCACATTTCCTCGAACTCCCCCAGCTGCCGCTGGGAGGTGCCCCCAGCCCGGAGGAGCCACCGCGATGGCGGAACACACCAGCTCGAGCATCACGATCGAGGCGGCGCCGGCCGACGTCATGGCCGTGATCGCCGACTTCGCCCGCTACCCCGAGTGGACCGGCGAGGTGAAGGAGGCCGAGGTACTGGCCACCGACGCCCAGGGCCGCGCCGAGAAGGTCCGGCTGCTGCTCGACGCCGGCGCGATCAAGGACGACCACACCCTCGCCTACACCTGGAAGGGCACGGACGAGGTCAGCTGGACCCTCGACAAGTCGCAGATGCTGCGCCAGCTCGACGGTTCCTACCTGCTCAAGGCCCTGGAGGGCGGCACCCGCACCGAGGTCACCTACCAGCTGACCGTGGACGTCAAGATCCCGATGCTCGGCATGATCAAGCGCAAGGCCGAGAAGGTCATCATCGACCGCGCGCTGGCCGGCCTGAAGAAGCGCGTCGAGTCCGTCTGACCATGCGCACTCTGCTCGTCACCGGGCCCGGCGGGGCCGGCCGCACCACCCTCGCCGCCGCCACGGCGGCCGCCGCGGCCCGGCGCGGGCAGCGGGTCCTGGTCCTCTCCGCGGACCCCGGCGACCCGATGGGCGCCCTGCTCGGCCCGGCCACCGGCGCAGGGGCCGAGGCCGCGCCCGGCCTGGCCGCCGTACCCGTCGGCGACGGACTGTGGCGGGGCCGGATCGACTCCGGCGAGGAGTTCCGCGCGGAACTGGTCGCCCTCCAGGAGCGCGGCTCCGCCGTGCTCGGCATGCTCGGGGCCCGCGCGCTGGTCGGCGAGGAACTCACCGAGCTGCCCGGCGCCGAGCAGTTCGCCCTGCTGCGCGCGCTGCGCCGGGCCGCCGCCGCGGACGGCTTCGACCTGGTCGTCGTCGACCTGCCGGCCGTCCCCCAGGCACTGGCCACCCTGGCCCTGCCGGCCCAGCTGCGCCGCTACCTGACCCGGCTGCTCCCGGCCGAGCGGCAGGCCGCCCGCGCCCTGCGGCCCGTCCTGGCGCAGCTCGCCGGGGTGCCCATGCCCGCGCAGTGGCTGTACGAGGCCGCCGCCCGCTGGGACGAGGAACTGGCCGCCGTCCAGGCCGTCGTCGAGGCGCCCACCACCTCCGTACGGCTGGTGGCCGAGCCGGGACCCGCGGGCGCCGACGCCCTGCGCCGGGCCGTGCTCGGCCTCGCGCTCCAGCAGCTCCCGCTGGAATCCGTCGTCGCCAACCGGACCGTGCCCGCCGGCTCCTCCGACCCGTGGCTGGCGGGGCTGGCCGCCCAGCAGGCGACGTACCTCGACCGGTGGCCCGGCGCCCGCACCCTGCCCCACCTGGGCCGGGACCCGCACGGGCCGGCCGACCTGGCCCTCCTGGACCCCGGCACCCTCCGGGCGGCCCCCCGCCCGGCCTGGGCGGTCGAGGACCGGCTGGCCGCGGACGGCGTGCTGGTGTGGACCGTGCCGCTGCCCGGCGCCGAGAAGCGGGACCTGGACCTGGTCCGGCGCGGTGACGAGCTCCTGCTGACGGCGGGCCCGTACCGCAGGATCGTTCCCCTTCCCTCCGCTCTGCGCCGCTGCACGGTCTCCGGAGCGGCACTGGCCGAGGGCGAGCTCCGGATCCGCTTCACCCCGGACCCGGCCCTGTGGCCGAGGGCCGACCGGGCTCCCGCGTAGCTCCGGTACCGTCGAAGGTGTCAGCCCTCACCCTCCGCAGGAGCGTCCGCCATGAGCGAGGCCACCGACCACCCCTTCGACGACGACGCCTGGGCCAAGGCCTGCGCGGAGGACCTCGCCGCTGAGCGCGAGCGCCGCAGGTCGGAGCAGGGCGGCGGGGCCGGGCCGACCGGAACCGCGGCGGAGGAGCTGTTCAAGCTGTTCGAGGCGGTCGCCGACAAGGTCGGCGGACTGGGCGGCAACCCGGTCTTCGGCGTCGCCGCGCAGGGTGCCGTGCGCCAGTTCGTCAACCAGGCGAAGAGCGCCGCCAAGCCCGTGATCGAGCGCAATCCCGAGGTCTTCGACCACCTCGCCGCCGCCGGCACCGAGCTGCTCGCCGCCTACCGCTCGGCCGTCGAGGGCCACGAGCGGCGCTGGACCCGCGACGACAGCACCGCCCGGCCCGCGGACCGGCCAGCGGACCGGCCCGCCGGCGACGCCCGCGACCCCCGGGACACCGGTGACGACGAGGGCGGCAGCGGCCCGACGGAGCGGATCGATCTCGACTGAGGATCCGCCGCCCTCGGGTACGGTGGGCCATGGCGGGGTTTGACCGGAAACCGAGGGACTAATGGGACTCACCATCGGCGTCGACATCGGCGGCACGAAGATCGCGGCCGGCGTGGTCGACGAAGAGGGCACCATCCTTGAGACGTACAAGGTGCCCACCCCGCCGACCGCGGACGGCGTGACGGAGGCGATCTGCGCCGCCGTATCCGAGGTCAGCAGGAACCACACCATCGACGCCGTCGGCATCGGCGCCGCCGGCTACGTGGACGACAAGCGCGCGACGGTCCTCTTCGCGCCGAACATCAACTGGCGGCACGAGCCGCTCAAGGACAAGGTCGAGCAGCGCATCGGGCTGCCGGTCGTCGTCGAGAACGACGCCAACTGCGCGGCGTGGGGCGAGTACCGCTTCGGCGCCGGCCAGGGCCACGAGGACGTCATCTGCATCACGCTCGGCACCGGCCTGGGCGGCGGCATCATCATCGGCAACAAGCTGCGCCGCGGCCGGTTCGGCGTCGCCGCCGAGTTCGGCCACATCCGGGTGGTCCCGGACGGCCTGCTGTGCGGCTGCGGCAGCCAGGGCTGCTGGGAGCAGTACGCCTCGGGCCGCGCGCTCGTGCGGTACGCCCAGCAGCGCGCCAAGGCCACCCCGGAGCAGGCGCAGATCCTGCTGGGCCTGGGCAACGGCACCCCCGAGGGCATCGAGGGCAAGCACGTCAGCACCGCGGCGCGGGCCGGCGACCCGGTGGCCGTCGACTCCTTCCGCGAGCTGGCCCGCTGGGCCGGCGCGGGTCTGGCCGACCTCGCCTCCCTCTTCGACCCGTCGGCGTTCATCGTCGGCGGTGGCGTCTCCGACGAGGGCGACCTGGTCCTCGACCCGATCCGCAAGTCCTTCAAGCGCTGGCTGATCGGCGGCGCCTGGCGCCCGCACGCGCAGGTCCTCGCCGCGCAGCTCGGCGGCAAGGCCGGCCTGGTCGGTGCCGCGGACCTGGCCCGCCAGGGCTGATCACCACCGGATCCGTGACCGACTGCCCGCCGCGCCCTCTGGGGCCGCGGCGGGCAGCTGCGTATGTTGCCGCGTATGGACCTGCCCAACTCCGTGACCGAGGACGACGGTTCCGCGGTGATCCGCGTCCTGAGCTACAACATCCGCTCCCTGCGCGACGACGAGGAGGCGCTGGCCCGGGTGATCCGGGCGTGCGCGCCGGACCTGGTCTTCGTCCAGGAGGCGCCGCGCTTCTTCCGCTGGCGCAAGCACGCGGCGCGGCTCGCCGCCAAGAGCGACCTCGTCGTGCTGACGGGCGGCGCGACCGCGGCGGGCCCGCTGCTGCTGTGCAGCCTGCGGGTCTTCGTGGAACGCACCGAGGACGTGCTGCTCCCGCTCACCCCGGGACTGCACCGGCGCGGCTTCGCGACGGCCGTCGTGCGGGTGGGGGCCGCCAGGATGGCGCTGATCTCCACCCACCTCTCGCTCCAGGCGGCCGAGCGCCGGGAACAGGCGGGCTTGCTGCTGGACCGGCTCGCCGCGATGGACGCCCCGTACGGCATCGCGGCGGGCGATCTCAACGAGCTTCCCGACGGGCCGGCCTTCCGGCGGCTGGCGGAGCACCTCCAGGACTGCTGGGCGACGGCCCCCTGGGGCGGCGAGCACACCTTCGACACCCGGCGCATCGACGCCGTCTTCGCCACCCGCGACGTGGAGGTCCTGGGCTGCGGCGTCCCGCTCGGCCTGCCGGGTGTCACGGAGGCCGACCTCAAGGCCGCCTCGGACCACCTCCCGGTCCTCGCCGCCCTGCGCCTGCGGGCGCCGTAGGGGACCTCCGGCCGGGGGCGGGGCCGGACGACGGCGCCGCGGTCCGGGGCGCGGCGGGGTCAGACGACGGCGCCGCGGCCCGGGTCGTCGTCCTCGTCGTCACCGTGCGCCATGCGCGCCACGAGCGCGGCGAAACCGCCCAGGAAGCCACCGATGCCCAGCGTGGTGAGCCACCAGGTCATCTCCCACTGGAAGAGCACCGCGAGCAGCAGCAGGACCGGGCCGCCGACCACCGCGAGCCAGGCGAACTTGGCCGTGGTGTCGGCCTCCGGCAGCGGCGGGTCCGGCTGGACGAAGTGGCCCTCGTCCGCCGCGTCCGGGCCGTCGTCCGGGTCCGCCAGGGAGTGGTCGCGCGGGCCCTTGCCCACGCCCGGGGCGAAGGTCACCGAGCCGCCCAGGGGGACCGGCGCGGCCGGGGCGGCGGGGGGCTCCTCGCCGTCCTTCCCGAGATCCTTGGCGTTCTTGCCGTCCTTGGAGTTCTCGGCGTCCTTGCCGTCCTTGCCGTCCTTGCCGGCCTCGGCCACGGGGGCGTCCTTCCCCGGCGGATCCGTCGGCTCCGGCTGCACGTCCTCCTCCGGCAGCAGCAGGTCCTCGATCGGCTTGAACGGCCGCGAGCCCGGCGGGTCCGGCGGCTCCTCCCCGTACCCCGCGACGATGGCGGCCCACGCCGCCTCCTCGTCCAGCGGCGGGACGCCGCCCGACGGCTCCGGCTCCTCGTGCTCAGCCACCGGTCCCAGCTCCCTCCCTGCCGACGCTCTCCGCGAGCCGGCCGATGAACGCCAAACTGTCCGCGAAGATGCGCTCCGCGTCATGGTCCAACGTCGCCACGTGGTAGCTCTGTTCCAGCAGGGTCTCGGTCACGTCCGTCGACGACACCCGCGCGAGGATCCGCGCCGAGTCCACCGGCGGCACGACATGGTCCTGCGGGCTGTGCAGGAGCAGCAGCGGCTGGGTGACCTGGGGCAGCTCGGCGTCCACGAGCTGCAGGAAGCGGCGCAGCGAGTCCGCGGCCCGGGTCGGGACCCGGTCGTAGCCGACCTCGTCCGAGCCCGGCTTGGCGATGTCGCTGGCGATGCCCGGCGTGGACCGGATGACGTGCTTGGCCACCGGCAGCGCGAAGGCCAGCGGGTCGTGGACCTTGTTGGCCGGGTTCACCAGCACGATCCCGCTGATCGCGTCACCGTGCTTGGACGCCAGCCGCAGGGTCAGCGCACCGCCCATCGACAGCCCGAAGACGAACACCTGCGCGCAGCTCTCCAGCAGCTCGCGCAGCGCCCGGTCGACCTCCGCGTACCAGTCCTGCCAGCCCGTGAGCTGCATGTCCTGCCAGCGCGTCCCGTGTCCGGGCAGCAGCGGCAGCGACACCGTCAGGCCGCGCTCGGCGAGGTACTCGGCCCAGGGGCGCAGCGACTGCGGGGAACCGGTGAAACCGTGGCAGAGGAGGACACCGACCTCTCCGCCCTCGTGGCGGAACGGCTCGGCTCCGGGCAGAACGGGCACCAGGGACTCCTTGGAGGGGGGTGAGAGGGGGCGGGTGCGCTGTGTGACTTCACCGTACGCGACCGGACTGACACCGACCAGGGCCGTAGGGCCCCGGAGGCACGGCCAGGGGTTAAGGTCTGTTCGACAGGACACAGGAAGGCTTTCGAGTTGATCTACGGCGCAATGAAGTTCTCCATCGGGGGTTCCCTGAAGCTCGCCTTCAGGCCGTGGGTGGAGGGCCTCGAGAACATTCCCGCCGAGGGGCCGGCGATCCTCGCAAGCAATCACCTGTCCTTCTCCGACTCCTTCTTCCTCCCGGCCGTCCTGGACCGGAAGGTGACCTTCATCGCCAAGGCGGAGTACTTCACGTCGCCGGGCGTCAAGGGCAAGCTGACCGCGGCGTTCTTCAAGGGCGTCGGCCAGCTGCCGGTGGACCGCTCCGGCGCGCGCGGCGCGGGCGAGGCGGCCATCAAGAGCGGCATCGAGGTCATCGAGCGCGGTGAGCTCTTCGGCATCTACCCCGAGGGCACCCGCTCGCCCGACGGCCGGCTCTACCGGGGCAAGCCCGGCGGCCTGGCCCGGGTGGCGCTGGCCACCGGCGCGCCCGTGATCCCCGTCGCGATGATCGACACCGAGAAGATCCAGCCGCCCGGCAAGATCGTCCCCAAGCTGATGCGCCCGGGGATCCGGATCGGCAAGCCGCTGGACTTCTCCCGCTACCACGGCATGGACAGCGACCGCTTCATCCTGCGCTCGGTGACCGACGAGGTCATGTACGAGATCATGAAGCTCTCCGGCCAGGAGTACGTCGACATCTACGCCACCGCCGCCAAGCGGCAGATCGCGGATGCCGAGAAGGCGGAGAAGGAGGCCGAGAAGGCCGCCAGGGACGCCGAGAAGGCGGCCGCCGCGGAGAAGACCGCGGAATAGCACGACGGGCGGGGACCGCCCGCGACGGGTGGGGGAGATGGCCAGACGCGAGCGCGTCGTACGAATGTCGGTCGAGCTGCCGCTGTGGCGCGCGCTGACCGCGTACCGGGTGCTGACCATGCTGTACGCGGTGCTGCTGTTCGCCTCCGCCTACCGCCGCTTCCCGCACCCCGGCGTGGCGGTCGGCTACCTCGCCGTCCTCGCCGTGTGGACGCTGGCCACCCTGCCCAGGGTCGCGAACGCCGCCAGCTGCACCAAGCGCTTCCTCGGGGCCGACCTGAGCGTCGCGGTCGCCGGCATCCTGCTGACGCCGCTCGCCGACACCCACGAGCGGATCGTGGCGGGCGGCCCCACGCTGCCCACCATCTGGACGGCCGGCTCGGTGCTCGCCTTCGCCCTCAAGGGCGGCTGGCGCTGGGCCGCGGTCGCCTCGACCGTCGTGGCGGTGGCGAACATCGTCGTCCACCAGGGCGACCCCACCCGCGACACCCTGCACAACGTGCTGCTGGTCTGGGTCGCCTCCGTGGCCATCGGGTACGTCGTCGAGGTCGCCCGGGCCAGCGAGGCGACCCTCGCCCGCGCCCTGGAGATCGAGGCCGCCACCCGCGAGCGCGAGCGGCTCGCCCGGGACATCCACGACGGGGTCCTCCAGGTCCTGGCGATGGTCCAGCGGCGCGGCGCCGAGCTGGGCGGCGAGGCCGCCGAGATCGGCCGGATGGCCGGGGAGCAGGAGGTGGCCCTGCGCACCCTGGTCTCCAGCGGTCTGGTGCCGCCCTCCCGGGTCTCCTCGGCCCCCGCGCACGGGGCCCTGGTGGCCGCCGTCGAGGTGGACGAGGCCGGCGGCGGGGACGGCGCCGGGGCCGGTGAGCTGGACCTGCGGACGCTGCTCGCCCCGCACGCCGGCTCCCGGGTGAGCTTCGCGGAACCGGGCGCCCCCGTGATGCTGGCGGTGCCGGCGGCGAAGGAGCTGGCGGCCGCCGTCGGCGCGGCCCTGGACAACGTCCGCAAGCACGCGGGCGAGGGCGCCCGGGCCTGGATCCTGGTCGAGGACTGGGGCGACGAGGTGATCGTCACCGTCCGCGACGACGGGCCGGGCATCCCGGCCGGGCGGCTGGACCAGGCGGCCGGCGAGGGCCGGCTGGGCGTGGCGCAGTCCATCCGCGGGCGGCTGCGGGACCTGGGCGGCACCGCCGAGCTGGTGTCCGTACCCGGGCAGGGCACGGAAGTCGAGTTGAAGGTACCGAGGAACGGGGCGGGACGATGAGCGGGACGCAGACGGGCGGGGCGGCCGCGGACACGCGGGCGCAGGCGCCGATCAGGGTCATGGTGGTCGACGACCACCCGATGTGGCGCGACGCGGTCGCCCGCGACCTGGCGGCGGCCGGCTGCGACGTGGTGGCCACCGCCGGGGACGGCCCCCAGGCGGTCCGGCGGGCCCGGGCCGTGGGCCCGGACGTCCTGGTCCTGGACCTCAACCTGCCCGGGATGCCCGGCGTCCAGGTCTGCAAGGAACTGGTCGGCGCCAACCCGGCGCTGCGCGTGCTGGTGCTGTCGGCGAGCGGCGAGCACGCCGACGTCCTGGAGGCGGTCAAGTCCGGTGCCACCGGTTACCTGCTGAAGTCCGCGGCCGCCGAGGAGCTCATCGACGCGGTGCGCCGTACCGCCGTCGGCGACCCGGTCTTCACCCCCGGCCTGGCCGGTCTGGTGCTCGGCGAGTACCGGCGGCTGGCGAGCGACCCGGCCCCGGCCGCGCCGGACGAGCCGAAGGCCCCGCAACTGACGGACCGCGAGACCGAGGTGCTGCGGCTGGTCGCCAAGGGGCTGTCGTACAAGCAGATCGCGGAGCGACTGGTCATCTCGCACCGCACCGTCCAGAACCACGTCCAGAACACCCTGGGCAAGCTGCAGTTGCACAACCGCGTGGAGCTCGTGCGGTACGCGATCGAGCGGGGCCTGGACGACGTCTGACCCGATGTCCGGCCCGACGTCCGGCCCGTTCGTTCCTCGTACGAGTGAACGGGTCCACCCGGGCACTCTCGAATTCACCGGAAATGGCCGTTCTGGAGCCCCTGTTGTGACCTGAGTCACCACTAGCGTGACCGTCATGGCGAAGGGAGATTCCATGAAGGTCGGAGTGCTGACCGGTGGCGGCGACTGCCCCGGGCTCAACGCGGTGATCCGGGGCGTGGTCCGCAAGGGCGTCCAGGAGTACGGGTACGGCTTCATCGGCTTCAAGGACGGCTGGCGCGGGCCCATGGAGGGCGACACCGTCCCCCTCGGGATCCCGGAGGTCCGCGGCATCCTGCCGCGCGGCGGCACCATCCTGGGCTCCTCGCGCACCAACCCCTTCAAGACCGAGAACGGCGTGCGCGCCATCAAGGACAACCTCGCCAAGTACGAGGTCGACGCGCTCATCGCGATCGGCGGCGAGGACACCCTGGGGGTGGCGGCCCGGCTGCACACCGAGTTCGGCATCCCGTGCGTCGGCGTGCCCAAGACCATCGACAACGACCTGTCCGCGACCGACTACACCTTCGGCTTCGACACCGCCGTCGGCATCGCGACCGAGGCCATCGACCGGCTGCACACCACCGCCGAGTCGCACATGCGGGTGCTGGTCGTCGAGGTGATGGGCCGGCACGCGGGCTGGATCGCCCTGCACTCGGGCCTGGCGGGCGGCGCCAACGTCATCCTCATCCCCGAGCAGCGCTTCGACCTCGACCAGGTGTGCGCCTGGGTGACGTCGCGGTTCAAGGCGAGCTACGCGCCGATCGTGGTGGTCGCGGAGGGCGCCATGCCCAAGGACGGCGAGATGGTCCTGAAGGACGCGACGACCGACTCCTTCGGGCACGTGCGGCTCTCGGGCGTCGGCGAGTGGCTGGCCAAGGAGATCGAGGCGCGCACCGGCAAGGAGGCCCGTACGACGGTCCTCGGCCACGTGCAGCGCGGCGGCACCCCCAGCGCGTTCGACCGCTGGCTGGCCACCCGCTTCGGGCTGCACGCCATCGACGCGGTGCGCGACGGGGACTTCGGCAAGATGGTCGCGCTGCGGGGCACGGACGTGGTGCGGGTGCCGATCGTGGAGGCGACGTCGAAGCTGAAGACGGTGGACCCCGCGCTGTACGAGGAGGCCGGCGTGTTCTTCGGCTGAGCGGCCGGGTATCCGCTGCGCGGAGCCTTTCCCCACCCCGCCCCTTCCCGTAACCGGGGGCAAGCCCCCGGACCCCCGTACGTGCGCTGCGCGCCCGTGCGCTCAAACGCCGCGCGGGCTGGAAGTGCCGCGCAGCGGCACATCCAGCCCCGCCGGCGTTTGAGTGGGCCCCGCGCAGCGGACGGGCTAGGCCGGGGTCGCGACCCCCGTCAGGAGCTCGGTCAGGATCGTCGCGCCGCGCAGCGTCAGGACGGACTCCGGGTGGAACTGGACGCCCGCGAAGCCCGCCGCCGGCGACCGCACCGCGTGCACCTCGCCCGTGACCCGGTCACGGGCGACCTCCACGCCCCGCACGGCCAGCCGCTCGGCCGCCCGCTCGTCGCACCGCGCGGTGAACGTGTTGTAGAAGCCCACCACCTCCTCCCGCCCGAACAGGTCGATCCGCAGCTGCGCGCCCTGCGCCGGCTCCGCCTTGCGGACCAGCGGCAGGCCCAGCTCGGCCGCCAGCAGCTCGTGCCCGAGGCAGACCCCCAGCAGGCCGCCCCGGTGCCCCGGGCCGCGCCCGGCCAGCAGATCACCCGCCAGCCCCCGCAGCATCCGCATCTTCGGATCGGCCCCGTCCGCCGGGTTCCCCGGCCCCGGGCCCAGGACGACCGGCCCCGTCCACGCCAGGGCCGCCGCCCGCAGCCCGGGGTCGTCGTAGCGGCGTACCGTCACCGCCAGCCCCGACACCCGCAGCACGTGGGCGAGCATCGCCGTGAAGGTGTCCTCGCCGTCCACCACCAGCGCGTGGCCGCGGCCGCCGGCCGGCCGGTCCTGCATCCGCAGCCAGAACGGCGCCAGGTCCCGCCGCCGGGAGGCCAGCGCCGCCTGCACCCGCGGGTCGGCGGCCAGGCCCGCCGCCGCGGCGGGCGGCCGCGGCGCCGCCGGCCGGACCCCGAGCGCCGCCAGGACCCCGGCCGCCTTGGCGTGGGTCTCCGCCACCTCACCCGCCGGGTCGGAGTGCCGGACCAGCGTCGCGCCCACCGGCACCCGCAGCCGGCCGTCGGCCGTGATGTCGGCGGTGCGGATCAGGATCGGGGAGTCCAGCGTCTGCCCCCCGGCGCCGTCGAGGCCGAGCAGCGCGAGCGCGCCCGCGTAGTAGCCGCGGCCCGTCCCGTCCCGCCCGAGGGGCTCGTAGCGCTCGATGACCCGGCAGGCGTTCTGCACGGGCGAGCCGGTCACCGTCGCCGCGAACATCGTCTCCTTCAGCACCTCCCGCACGTCCAGCGAGGAGCGGCCGCGCAGCTCGTACTCGGTGTGCGCGAGGTGGGACATCTCCTTCAGGCGCGGGCCCACGACCACCCCGCCGCGGTCGCCGACCGTGCACATCATCTTCAGTTCCTCGTCGACCACCATCGACAGCTCCTCGGTCTCCTTGCGGTCGCCGAGGAAGGCGAGGAGGGACTCGGCCGTGGCGCCCCCGGCCGGATAGCGGTAGGTCCCGCTGATCGGGTTCATCACGACGGTGCCGCCCGACATCCGTACGTGCACCTCGGGGCTGGCCCCGACCAGCGTGCGCTCCGGGGTGTGGACGACGTACGTCCAGTACGCGCCGCGCTCGCCCAGCAGCAGCCGCCGGAAGAGGGCCAGCGCGTCCGCCCGGCCGAAGCCGTCGACGCGGCCCTCGTAGGTGCGCCGGATGACGAAGTTGGCCCCCTCGCCCCGGCCGATCTCGTCCTCGATCACCCGCTCGACGATCTCGGCGTACGCCGCGTCGGGGACGTCGAAGCCGCCGTCCTCGACGCGTACGTCGTGGGCGGGCAGCTGCTCGAGCAGGTCGGCGAGCGGGACCTCGTACGCCTCCTCGGCGGCCAGCACCGCCAGCGGCGTGCCGTCGTCGCGCACGTCGAACCCGCGCTCGCGGATCTGCCGGAACGGCACGAGCGCGAGCGTGGGCAGCGGGCCCACCGGCAGGTCGGCCAGGCGCTCGGCCTCGTGGACGGGACCGATCAGCACCTCGACGGTGTCGTGGTCGCGGCCCGGGGTGCGGCGGCGGAGCAGGGCGAAGGGCGGGCAGTCGGCGTCGAGCAGTCGGCTGACGGTCATCGGGCGGAACCTTTCCGGGGAGGGGAGAGGAACGGCCCGCATACGCGAGAAGGCCGCCCCTCGGGCGGCCTTCGCGTCGGTTACGGGTACGCGCAGTCAGTGGGCCGCCGGATGAGCGGTCCACCACCAGTTCTGGTCGGAGTGCGCGTACATGCCGCCGACTCTAGCCCACGGACCGGGGCCGGCGCGGGAGCGTGCCCGACATGACAGACATCTGTCTCACCTGGTGGGCAGCGGACTGGACGCGCCGTGTGACGCCGTAATGTTGAGGACGTGACCGTGAACGCTAAGACCACCGCCGCCGGTGGCACCTCCTGGCGAGACCTTCCCGCGGCGCAGCAGCCTGTGTACCCCGATGCCGAGGCTCTGCGCGCTGTCGTCGCGGACCTCGAGTCGTATCCTCCGCTCGTCTTCGCGGGCGAATGTGACCAGCTGCGCGCCCGGCTGGGAGCCGTCGCCAAGGGCGAGGCGTTCCTGCTCCAGGGCGGCGACTGCGCCGAGGCCTTCGACGCCGTGTCGGCGGACCACATCCGCGCGAAGCTCAAGACCCTCCTCCAGATGTCGGCCGTGCTCACGTACGCCGCTTCCGTCCCCGTCGTCAAGGTCGGCCGTATCGCCGGCCAGTACTCCAAGCCGCGCTCGAAGGACACCGAGACCCGCGACGGGGTGACGCTGCCGACCTACCGCGGCGACTCCGTCAACGGCTTCGCGTTCACCGAGGAGGCCCGGATCCCGGACCCCGAGCGGCTGAAGCGGATGTACCACGCGTCCGCCTCGACGCTGAACCTGGTGCGCGCCTTCACCACCGGTGGTTACGCCGACCTGCGCCAGGTGCACGCCTGGAACCAGGACTTCGTGAAGTCCTCCCCCTCGGGCCAGCGCTACGAGCAGCTCGCCCGCGAGATCGACAACGCGCTGAACTTCATGAAGGCCTGCGGTACCGACCCGGCCGAGTTCAAGGCGGTGGAGTTCTACTCCTCGCACGAGGCGCTGCTGCTCGACTACGAGGGCGCGCTGACCCGCACCGACTCGCGCACCGGCCGGCTGTACGACACCTCCGGCCACATGGTGTGGATCGGTGAGCGCACCCGCCAGCTGGACCACGCGCACATCGAGTTCTGCTCGCAGATCGCCAACCCGGTCGGCATCAAGCTCGGCCCGACCACCACGGTCGACGAGGCGCTGACGTACATCGACCGCCTGGACCCCGAGCGGGAGCCGGGCCGGCTCACCTTCGTCGTCCGCATGGGCGCCGACAAGGTCCGCGACAAGCTCCCGGAGCTGGTCGAGAAGGTCACCGCCTCGGGCGCGACCGTGGCCTGGGTCACGGACCCGATGCACGGCAACACCTTCGAGGCGGCGTCCGGCCACAAGACGCGCCGCTTCGACGACGTGCTCGACGAGGTCAAGGGCTTCTTCGAGGTCCACAAGGCGCTGGGCACCCACCCGGGCGGCATCCACGTCGAGCTCACCGGTGACGACGTCACCGAGTGCGTGGGCGGCGGCGACGAGATCTTCGTCGACGACCTGCACCAGCGCTACGAGACGGCCTGCGACCCGCGGCTCAACCGCAGCCAGTCGCTGGACCTGGCGTTCCTGGTGGCCGAGATGTACCGCGACCAGTGATCTGATCAGTACGTATGTTCGTACGACGATGGGGCACGGATCCATGTGATCCGTGCCCCATCGTCGTTTCGAGGGCTTTTAAGGTGACCCTAAGTCCGGGTAGGGTTAGGTAAGCCTCACCGAATCGCCGGGGATGGCCACTGAACCGTTCCTGCCAGGGAGGTGAACCGCGTGTACGTCTGCTCTTGCTTCGGTGTCACCGACAAGCAGGTCAAGGAGCACGCGGCCGCCGGTGCGTGCACCCCCCGGCAGATCGCCTCGGCCACCAAGGCCGGCACCGACTGCGGCTCCTGCGTCCGCACCATCCAGGGCCTTCTGGGCCGTGGTGCGTGCCCGCGCCGCGAGCTGCTGGAGAAGGGCAGCGCCCCGGCCGCCGTCCTGGCTCCCGAGGCGGAGCTGGCCGAAGCGGCCTAGCTCTCCGGCTGCTCGACCAGCTGCGCGATGTAGAGCGGCTCGCCCAGGGTCTCGATCAGTTCCAGCTGGGTGTCCAGGTAGTCGATGTGGTGCTCCTCGTCCTCCAGGATGTCCTCGAAGAGGCGGGCGGAGGTGATGTCGCCCTTGCCGCGCATGACCTCGATCCCGCGCTTGAGCCGGTCGATCGCCTCGACCTCGACCTGGCGGTCGGCCTGGAACATCTCCGTCAGGGTCTGGCCGACCCGTACGTGGAAGAGGCGCTGGTAGTTCGGCAGGCCGTCGAGCATCAGGATGCGCTCGGTCAGCTTGTCCGCGTGCTTCATCTCGTCGATGGACTCTTCACGCGTGTACTTGGCGAGCTTGGTCCAGCCCTTGTTGTCCTGGATCCGGTAATGCAGCCAGTACTGGTTGATCGCCGTGAGTTCACCGGTGAGCTGTTCGTTCAGAAACTCGAGGACCTCGGGGTCGCCCTGCATCGCGTAAGGCTCCTTCCAAGCAAGTGACGGGGCTGGGGCCCCTCCCAGCGCCGGCTGGGGGAGTTGGCCGCATCCTTGCACCGCCGTCGGAGGTCGTCCAGTAAGTGCCTCCTTAGTAGGAGTTGCCCGAATCCCGGCCACCTGGTCATGACCACCCCCGCAGGTCTGTCACCATGGAGTCATGGGTCAGCCGGAAAGCCGGGAATCTCCGGGAGCAGAGCAGCTGGAGCTTCCCCCGGGGCAGCGGCTGCAGCGGGGCTGGCCGGTCACCCATTACGGGCCCGTGCCCAAATTCAAGCCGGACCGGTGGGAGTTCCGGGTGTTCGGCGCGACCGCCGACGGCGACAAGCACTGCTGGAACCACGAGGAGTTCTCGGCGCTGCCGTTCACCTCGGTCGTCGCGGACCTCCACTGCGTGACGAAGTTCAGCATGACGGGGGCCGAATGGGGCGGTGTGCTCGCGCGCACCGTGCTGGCGATGGCACCGCCGGCGCCGCAGGTCACGCACGTGATGGTGTGGGCCGAATACGGGTTCAGCTCCAACATGCGGCTGTCGGACTTCGCCTCCGACCGCACGGTCTTCGCCACCCACCAGGGCGGTGAGCCGCTCACCGCCGAGCACGGCTTCCCGCTCCGCCTGGTCGTCCCGCACCTGTACGCGTGGAAGGGCCCCAAGTGGGTGCGCGGCGTGGAGTACATGACCGCCGACCGCCGCGGCTTCTGGGAGGAGCGCGGCTACCACAACATCGGCGACCCCTGGCGCGAGCAGCGCTTCTCGTACCAGGAGGAGCCGGGGGACGGCCCGGAACTGTAGTTCGGCGGGTGTGTCAGTGGTACTGGTGCACCACGGCGTGCCCCTTGCCGCGGCCGATCATCCACTTGTTGACGGGCGTCGTGATCACGAAGGCGGCCGCGAGCGCGATCGCCAGCACGATCCAGAACATCGGGTCCGACAGGTGCGCGTCCATGGCGCCGGGCCACAGGGCGATCACGCCGTTGTCGATCAGCTCCATCACGGCGATGGAGAGGGTGTCGGCGGCCAGCGCCACCCGGACGGCGGTACGCAGGCCCACGCCCGCCGCCAGGATCCCGCGCAGGGTGAACGCGTAGCCGAAGAGGAACGCCAGGACGATGGCGAGGGCCATGGTCGCGACGTTCCCCCAGCCCAGCGCGGTGCCGATGACCAGGCCGAGCACTTCGCCGATGGCGCAGCCGGTGAGGCAGTGCAGCGTGGCGCGGGCGGCCATGCCCCAGCCGGCTCCGCCGTGGCCGACGCCGACGCCGTCGCCGTGCGTCGCGTGGTCGTGGTGGTCGTGGGTGTGGTGCTCGTGGTGGGTGTGGTGCTGGTGGTCCATGACAACCCCCTCGAAAGCCGGAGTACGCCGGAGTGCGGTCCCTGCGCAACAGCAGGAACCGTATACCCCCCTGGGGTATTCCTCAACGGGTGTCCGCGGGGCGGCGGCCGCTCACGGATCCGGCCGGAGCTCCTTCAGCAGCGCCACGTCCGCGGCGTGCCCCTCCTTGCCGCCCGGCGTCTCGATGATCAGCGGTACGCCCGCCGTCTCCGGGTGCGTGAACAGCTCCGCGAAGGCCTCGCGCCCGATGTGACCTTGGCCGATGTTCGCGTGCCGGTCCTTGTGGGCGCCCACCTCCTCCTTGGAGTCGTTGGCGTGGATCAGCTTCAGCCGCCCCGCCCCGACCGTGTCCACCAGCAGGTCCAGGGTCTCCTTGGTGCCGCCCGGCCCGGCCAGGTCGTGGCCGGCCGCGAAGATGTGGCAGGTGTCCAGGCAGATCCCGAGCCTGGGATGGGCGTCCAGCGCCTCGAAGTACGGCCCGAAGTCCCAGGTCCGCGAACACAGCGAGGAGCCCTGCCCGGCCGTCGACTCCAGCAGCAGGAACGGGTCGTCCTCGTGGGTCAGCTCCTCCAGCAGCGGCAGCATGTGCTCCCGCACCTGGGCCAGCGCCTGTGCACGCGGCCGGCCGCCGGTCGCGGAACCGGTGTGCACCACCACCCCCAGCGCCCCGATCGCGCGGGCCCGGCGCAACGAGTGCCGCAGGGACTCCACCGACCTCTCCACGGTGGCCGCCGTGTGCGAACCGAAGTTGATCAGGTACGGGGCGTGCACGTACGCTGGGATCCCGGCGGCCGCGCACTGCGCGCGGAACTGCTCGTCCTGCGCCGGGTTGCCGGCGGGGGTGGCCCAGCCGCGCGGATTGGCGACGAAGACCTGCACGGCCTCGGCCGCCATCTCCCGCGCGTACGTCAGCCCCACCTTGGCGAGCCCGCCCGCGACGGGCACGTGTCCGCCGACCGGATTGCGCTTCACTGTCCGGCCCCGCCCTAGAGTCCCTTGATCCTGATGGTGATCGTGCTGCCCTCGGGGGCGTTCTGGCCGCCCGGCACCGACTGGCTCTCCACGGTCTTGCTGAAGGAGATGAGCGGCCGGTCGACCTTCACCTTGAAGCCCGCGGCCTCCAGCGCCCGGCGCGCGTCGTCGGCCTCCTTGCCGGTGACGTCCGGCACCGGCAGCTGGCGCGGGCCCTTGGACACCGTCAGGGTCACCGTGTCGCCGGCCGCGGCCTGGGCGTTCGCACCCACGGACTGGTTGGCGACCGTACCCGCCCGCTCGGGGGAGTTGACCTGCTCGGTGGCGATCTCGACCTTCAGGCCCGCGTCCTGCAGCTGGTCCCGCGCCTGGTCCACCGGCCGGCCGACCACGCCGGGCACCTGCACCGGCCGGCCCTTGCTGACGACCATCGCGACGGCCGTGTCGGGGGCCCGGCCGACGCCGGGCTCCGGGTCGGTGGTGATCACCGCGCCCTGGGCGACGTCCTGGCTGAAGGCCTGCGTGACCAGGCCGGGCTCCAGCCCGACCTTCTTCAGCTCGGCCTTGGCCTTCTCCAACGGCATGTTCTTCACGGACGGGACGGTGACGATCTCCGGCCCGCGCGAGACGGTCAGCCCCACCGAACCGTTCCCGCGGATCCGCCGGCCGCCGGCCGGGTCGGTGGCGATCACCGCGCCGCGCTCGACGGTGCTGCTGAACTTCTTCTCGATCTTCTTCACGCCGAGTCCGGCCGCGGACAGCTCCTGGCGGGCCTGCGCCTCGCTCTTGCCGATCAGGTTCGGCACGTTGGTGAACTGCCCCGAGCTGATGTACCAGACGCCGGTGCCGAGCCCGAGGACGAGCACCAGCGCCGCGATGACCAGGTAGGCCGCGCGGGGCCGCTCCCGCACCGCGGACCGCCGCCGCCCGGGGGCGGGGGCGGGTTCGGGCAGGGGCGGCCGTTCCAGGCGCGAGGTGTGCTGCACGTCCTGCGGCTGCGGCTGCGGGAGGCGCGACGCGGTCACCGGGCGCGGGATCACGCTGGTGCGGTCCTCGGCGTCGGACCGGTCCGCGGCCAGCGCCTGCGGCGGTACGGCGTCCAGCTCGGCGTCGGTGAGGGCGGCGCGGGCCTCGCGGGCCAGGGCGAGGAGGGCCACGGCGTCGTGGGGGCGGGCGGCGGCGTCGCGGGCGGTGGCCGTGGCCACCAGGGAGTCCAGCGCGGCCGGCAGCCCGGGGACGGCGGCGGACGGGGGCGGCACGTCCTCGTGGAGGTGCTGGTACAGCACCTGGGCGGGGGAGCCGCCGGTGTGCGGCTTGGCGCCGGTGAGCATCTCGTACAGCACGACGCCGCAGGCGTACACGTCGACGCGGGTGTCGGTGACTCCGCTCTCGATCTGCTCGGGGGCCAGGTAGGAGACGGTGCCGAGGACGGCACCGGTGGTGCTGGTCACCGTGTCGACGCTGCGGACCAGCCCGAAGTCGGCGACCTTGACCCGGCCGTCGTCGCCGATCAGGACGTTCTCGGGCTTCATGTCCCGGTGCACGAAACCGGCGCGGTGGGCGGCGCCGAGGGCGGCGAGGACCGGTTCGAGGATGTCGAGGGCGGCGCGGGGCTGGAGGGCACCGCGCTCGCGGAGCACGTCGCGCAGGGTGCAGCCGGAGACGTACTCCATGGCGAGGTAGACGTACGGGCCGTCCGTGCCCTGGTCGAAGACCGCCACGACGTTGGCGTGCGCCAGCCGGGCCACGGACTTCGCCTCGCGGATGAAACGGTCGACGAAGCCGGTGTCGGCGGCCAGCGCCGGGTGCATCACCTTCAGCGCGAGCACCCGGTCGAGGCGGGTGTCCACGGCCCGGTAGACCGTGGCCATGCCGCCGGCCGCGATGCGGGCGTCGATGCGGTAGCGGCCGTCGAGCGTCTGCCCGACGAGGGGGTCATCCAGGGTCGTGTCCACCCGGCGATTCTACGAGCGGGTCCCGCGGGGCCGACCGGTGCGCCCCTGGTTGCAGCGCACCTGTGACGTCCTTCACGCCGTGGACTCGCGCCCGGACCCCCGCGCCTCAAACGCCGGCGGGGCTGGATTGGGTGCCCGGTGGCGCGGGAGCGGGCGCCCGGCGCAGCCGGCCATGCGGGGGCTCCGCCCCCACGCCCCCGCGCCTCAAACGCCGGCGGGGCTGGATTTGTGCCCGGCGGCGCTGGAGGGGTGCCCAGTGGGGCTGGAAGGTTGTCCGGCGCGGGGCTGGGATGCCGCGGAGCGGCATTTCCAGCCCGCGCGGTGGCATTTCCAGCCCGCGCGGCGTTTGAGCGCACAGGCGCGGAGCGCACGTATGGGGGTCCGGGGGCGGAGCCCCCGATCTTTGAGCCTCGCCGGCGATTGAGGCGCACCTATCCAGCCCCGCCGGCGTTTGAGGCGCGGGGGAGTGGGGGCGGAGCCCCGATCTTTGAGCCCCGTCGGCGATTGAGGCGCGGCGTCCGGGTACGGCGGCCCCGGCTCAGAACGCCGGGCGTTCCGGGTCCAGGGCGGCGCGGCCCGACATCGGGGACGACGGGTCCGCGAAGCGGCGCGGGGGGATGCGGCCCGCACGCCGCGCGAGCCGGCCCGCGGCCACCGCGTCCCGCATCGCCGCCGCCATCAGCACCGGCTCCTGCGCGCGGGTCACCGCCGACGCCAGCATCACCGCCGCGCACCCGAGCTCCATCGCGAGCGCGGCGTCGGACGCCGTACCGGCCCCCGCGTCCAGGATCACGGGAACCGACGCCCGCTCCACGATCAGCTCGAAGTTGTGCGGGTTGCGGATCCCCAGCCCCGATCCGATCGGCGACCCCAGCGGCATGATCGCCGCGCACCCCACGTCCTCCAGCTTCCGCGCGAGGACCGGGTCGTCGTTCGTGTACGGCAGCACCGTGAAGCCCTCGTCCACCAGGATCTCGGCGGCGTCCAGCAGCTCGACGCCGTCGGGCAGCAGCGTCCGCTCGTCGGCCACCACCTCCAGCTTGATCCACGAGGTGCCCAGCGCCTCCCGCGCCAGCCGCGCGGTCAGCACCGCCTCGCCGGCCGTGAAGCAGCCCGCGGTGTTCGGCAGCACCTGGATGCCGAGGCGGTCCAGGACCGACAGCACCGAGCCCTGGACCGTCGGGTCCAGCCGCCGCATCGCCACCGTCGTCAGTTCCGTGCCGGAAGCCACCAGCGCCCGTTCCAGCACGTCCAGGCTCGGCGCCCCGCCCGTACCCATGATCAGCCGGGACGAGAAGGCCCGGTCGCCGAGCCGGAGGATGTCGTCAGCCATGTGTGCTCAGCCTCCCTGGACCGCGGTGAGGATCTCGACGCGGTCGCCCTCGCCGACGGGCGTCGCGGGCCACTGGCCGCGCGGCACCACCGTTTCGTTCAGTGCCGCCGCCACCCCGGACGGGGCGGTGGTCAGCGTCGCGACGACCGCGGCCAGGGTCGTGCCGGGGGCGATCTCGCGGGGTTCGCCGTTCACGGAGATGGTCATACGAAGGTCTCCTCGCGGGCGGCGGGGGCGGGGGCGGCGAACCGCCGGGGGGAGAAGGGGCGGGCCACGTCCGGCAGTTCGCCGGTGGCCAGCACCTCGGCCATGACGTCACCGGTCAGCGGGGTCAGCAGCACCCCGTTGCGGTAGTGGCCGGTCGCCAGGTGCAGGCCGGGCAGTTCGGTCGGGCCGAGCAGCGGCGCGTTGTCGGGGGAGCCGGGGCGCAGCCCCGCCTGCGTCTCGGTGAGCGGGAGTTCGGTGATACCGGGCACCAGCTCGTGGGCGTCGCGCAGGAGTTCGTACACCCCGCCCGCCGTGACCGTGGTGTCCCAGCCCAGCTCCTCGCTGGTGGCACCGACGACCAGCTCGCCGTTCTCGCGCGGCACCAGGTAGACGTGGCTGCCGCGGACGACGGCCCGTACCGTCCGGGACAGGAACGGCGCGTACGCCGGGGGTACCGCCAGCCGCAGGACCTGGCCCTTGACCGGCCGGACCGGCGGCAGGGCCTGCGGCGGTACGCCGGCCAGCCGGCCGCTGAGGCTGCCCGCGGCCAGGACCACCTGGTCCGCGCACAGCCGCGTACCGTCGGCGAGCTCCGCGCCCGAGGCCCGGTCGGCGGTGACGGTCAGCCGCGAGGCGCTCGCCCGGTGGACGCTCACCCCGGCCCGCTCGCAGGCGGCGAGCAGGGCCGCAGCCAGTCGGCGCGGATCGACCTGGTGGTCGCCGTCGACGCGCAGGCCGCCCCGGACGCCCGGTGCCAGCATCGGCTCCAGGCGGCGGCACTCGCGGCCGGTCAGCCACTGGGAGTCCAGCCCGCAGCGCCGTTGCAGCGCGTGCAGTTCGCGCAGGTGGAGGCGGTCGTCGGCGTCGAGGGCGACGGCGAGGGTGCCGCAGGCGCGGTAGCCGACGTCCAGGCCGCCGCTGGCCTCGGCCAGTTCGGCGGTGAACTCCGGATAGCGCTCGGCGGAGGCGACGTTGAGGCCCAGCAGGGTCTCCTCGCCGTAGTGCAGCTCGGTGACGGCGGCCAGCATGCCCGCCGCGACGCGGGCGGCGCCGCCGCCGGGTGCCGGGTCGGCGAGCGCGGTGCGCAGGCCCCGCCGCGCGGCCCGCCAGGCCGTGACCAGGCCGATGATCCCGCCCCCGATGACGAGGACGTCGGCTCCGGCCGCGCGCGCCGCTCCGGCTGTCGTGTCCGTTCTGTCCGTGGATGCGTGCATGGGTGTCCAGCCCCTCCCTTCGCCGGCATGACCCGGATCAGGTTCGTACGGTCGGAGGCCGTCCAGCCTCCCTCTCAGCCCGGTGCGTCCGGGCTCCCGCGATAGGTACGGTGGCCAGCCTAACCCCGGCGCCGGAGCCCGGGTAAGGCTGCCTCCCGGTCTCGCCCCGCTCCGCTATTCCTGACGGTTCGTCAGATGATTAGGCTGGGCGGCGTGAGCGAGCAGACGTACAAGAGGCAATACGCAGAGCCGGCGCCGGCCGTCGTCATCGTCGGCGCCGGCATGGCGGGCGTGCAGACCGCGGTCGCCCTGCGGGAAGCGGGCTTCACCGGCCCCGTCACCCTGCTGGGCGCCGAGCCCCACCAGCCCTACGACCGCCCCCCGCTGTCCAAGGCGGTCCTGCTCGGCAAGGCCGAGGACTCCGCCTTCGACGTCGACTTCGAGGGCCTCGGCATCGAGCTGCGGCTCGGCGTCGAGGTCACCGGGCTGCGGGCCGCCGACCACGTCGTGGACACCCCGGCGGGCCCCGTCCCGTACGGCGTCCTGGTGCTGGCCACCGGCGCGGAGCCGCTGACGCTGCCGGGCACCGAGGGGGTCGCGGGCGTCCACCTGCTGCGGACCCTGGACGACGCCGAGCGGCTGCGTCCGGTGCTCGCGGCGGCGCCGGACGTCGTGGTCGTCGGCGCCGGCTGGATCGGCGCCGAGTTCACCACCGCCGCCCGGGAGGCCGGCTGCGCGGTGACCGTGGTCGAGGCCGCCGGCCGGGTGCTCGCCGGCGCCCTGCCGGAGGAGGTCGCCGCCCCCATGGCCGACTGGTACGAGCAGGCGGGGGCCCGGCTGGAGACCGGAGCCAGGGTCGCCGGCGTCGAGCCCGGGCGCGTGCTGCTGGCCGACGGGCGTGAGCTGCCCGCCGGGGCGGTGGTCGTCGGCATCGGGGCCCGGCCGGCCACCGGCTGGCTGGCGGGCACGGGCGTGGAACTCGGCCCGGACGGCGCGGTCACCGCCGACGCGGGCCTGCGGACCTCGCTGCCCGACGTGTACGCCGTGGGGGACTGCGCGTCGTTCCCCTCCGCCCGGTACGGAACGCGGCTGCTGGTGCACCACTGGGACAACGCGCTCCAGGGGCCGCGGACGGTCGCGGCGAACATCCTGGCCGCCGCGGCCGCACCCGCCGCACCCGCCGCACCCGCCGGGGAGCCCGCGCGGATCTACGACCCGGTGCCGTACTTCTGGTCCGAGCAGTTCGGGCGGTTCGTGCAGTACGCCGGGCACCACGGGGGCGCCGACACGCTCGTGTGGCGGGGGGACCCGGCCGGGGCGACGTGGTCGGTGTGCTGGCTGCGGGCGGGCGTCCTGGTCGCCGTCCTGGCCGTGGGCCGGCCCCGGGACCTGGCCCAGGGCCGCAAGCTGATCGAGGCGGGCACCCCCGTGGACCCGGACCGGGTCGCCGACCCGGCGGTCCCGCTGAAGTCGGCCGCCCGCTGACCGGCGTACCCGCCGCCGGCTGACCGGCGCATCCGTCCGGCCCGGCGCATCCGTCGGGGCGGGGGCGTGAAAGGGGCGCGGAGGCGTGCGGGAGGGTGGGTCCGGGACCCGCCCGGACCGTCCGACTACCGACTGTCAGTCCCAGATGGCAGGCTTGTTCCCGTGACCGAGATTGACGCAAAGATCGATGCTCTCGTCCCCGAGTGGCTCTACCTCCCCGACATCAGCGAAATGCTGGGCGTCGAAGTGACCCGAGTCCGCCAGCTGGTCAAGGAGGGCCAGCTCATCGCCGTGCGCCGCGGTGAGAACCGCGCGCTGCAGGTGCCCGCCGCCTTCATCGACGGCGACAAGGTGGTCAAGGGCCTCTCCGGCACCCTGACGCTGCTCCGGGACGACGGCTTCAGCGACGAAGAGATGCTGGAGTGGCTCTTCACTCCGGACCCGACCCTGCCCGGCACGCCCGCGCAGGCCCTGAGCGAGAATCGCGGCACGGAGGTGAAGCGCCGCGCCCAGGCGCTCGCCGTCTGACTCCGATCCTGCACGCACCAAGCGGTGTGCGGGCCCCCGCGGCCCGCACACCCGCCATCCGGGGGGTTTCCCATGTCCCAGCAGCTTTCCGACGCCCGGCTCTACCTGTGCACGGACGCCCGTAAGCGCCAGGGGGACCTTCCCGAGTTCCTCGACGCCGTCCTCGCGGGCGGCGTCGACATCGTGCAGCTGCGCGACAAGGGCATGGAGGCGGGCGAGGAGCTGGAGCACCTCGCGGTGTTCGCCGACGCCGCCCGCCGGCACGGCAGGCTGCTCGCGGTCAACGACCGGGCCGACGTCGCGCACGCCATCGGCTCCGACGTGCTCCACCTGGGCCAGGGCGACATCCCCGTCCCCGCCGCCCGCGCGATCCTGGGCGGCCAGGTGATCGTCGGACGCTCCTGCCACGCGGAGTCCGAGGTCGACGCGGCCGCCGCCGAGCCCGGCGTGGACTACTTCTGCACCGGCCCCTGCTGGCCCACCCCCACCAAGCCCGGCCGGTACGCCCCCGGCCTGGACCTCGTCCGGTACGCGGCGTCGCTGGAGCAGGAGCGGCCCTGGTTCGCGATCGGCGGCATCGACGCGTCGAACCTGGACGAGGTGCTGGACGCCGGCGCGAAGCGGATCGTCGTCGTCCGCGCGCTGACCGAGGCCGACGACCCGGGCGCGGCCGCCGCGGCCCTGTCCCGGCGGGTCCGCGAACGCCTCGGGTAGCCCCTCTACCAGCTGCCACCCGGCCGCTACCTGCGCCTTGGCGGAAAGTGTCCAAAAATCTGTCCATTCCCTGGACACCGCTTCGCTGCCTGCTGGACCCCGTCTAACCTGCCCACATGGCCCTTGGTACCGCTTCCACCCGCCCGGACCGCGCACGTACCGTGCGCGACATCCTCGCGTCCGGCAAGCCCTCGTACTCGTTCGAGTTCTACGCGCCCCGGACCGAGAAGGGCGAGCGCAGCCTCTGGGGCGCGCTGCGCCGGGTCGAGGCGGTCGGGCCGAGCTTCGTGTCGGTGACCTACGGGGCCGGCGGCTCCACCCGCGGCGGCACCGTCAAGGCCACCCAGGAGATCGCCGCCGACACCACGCTCACCCCGGTCGCGCACCTGACCGCCGTCGACCACTCGGTCGCCGAACTGCGGCACGTCCTGGGCCAGTACGCCGACGCGGGCATCCGCAACATGCTCGCCCTGCGCGGCGACCCGCCCGGCGACCCGATGGGCGAGTGGGTCGAGCACCCGGAGGGCGTCCAGTACGCCGCCGACCTCGTCCGGCTCATCAAGGAGTCCGGCGACTTCTGCGTGGGCGTCGCCGCGTTCCCCGAGATGCACCCGCGCTCCACCGACTGGAACACGGACATTCGTCACTTCGTGGACAAGTGCCGGGCCGGTGCCGACTACGCGATCACCCAGATGTTCTTTCATCCCGAGAACTATCTGAGGCTGCGCGACAGCGTGCACAAAGCGGGCTGCGAGACGCCGATCATCCCTGAAGTCATGGCTGTTGTGAACGCGCGGACCCTCGACCGGCTGCCCCAGCTGAGCAACGCCGCCTTCCCGGAGAACGTGAAAGAGCGCATCCTCGCCGTCAAGGACGACCCGGCCGCTGTACGCTCCATTGGGATCGAGTTCGCCACGGAGTTCTGTGCGCGGCTGCTGTCCGAGGGTGTCCCGGGGCTGCACTTCATCACGAACAACTCCACGGCGACCCTTGAGATCTACGAGAACCTGGGCCTGCACCAGCGGGCCTGACCGGCCGTAATACCATGGGCGGCCGTACCGAGAGGGGCCACGCATGGGTATGACGGTCCTCTACATCGCGTTCGGCATCGTCGCGCTGTGGCTGCTCGCCGAGGTTTTGCTCCAGTACAAGGCACGGCTGCGCTGGCGGCTGCTGGCCTTCGCCGGCTTCCTCGGCGTCGTCGCGGGCGTCGTGCTGCCGTCCGTGCTGGTCATCGCCGCTGGCGCGACCTGCTTCGCGATCGGCCAGACCCTGGTCACGCTGTCCTTCCGCAAGGGCTTCGTCGCCGGCTGGGCGCTGCGCCGCGACAAGGCCGGGGCCGGCGAGGCCGAGCCGGCGGGCCCCGCGAAGTCCGGCAGCAGACGCCGCCGCGGCGGCTCCGCGCGCCCGCAGGAGCCGGCGCTGGAGGTCACGGCGCTCCAGTACGACGAGGCCGGGGACGCGCCCGGGGCCGAAGCCGCCTCCGGGGCGGAGCCCGCCCCCGAGGTCTACAGCCCGCAGCCGCTGCCCGACGACACCGGTTCGTACGGCATCCAGAGCTTCACCCGGGACCAGGAGACGGACCGGACGGCGGCCTTCGCCTCGCCGTACGCCACGGGCGAGCCGGACGCGCACCAGTACGCCGCCTACTACGACCCGCAGGGCCAGGGCGGCTACGACTACGGGCAGCAGCCGACCTACGCCGCCTACTCGGACCCGTACATCGGCACCGGCGGGGTCGCCCAGCCGTACGACATGTACGCCGGCTACACCGACCACCAGCAGTACGCCATGGACACCCCGCCCGGCGGTGTCTGGGTGCCGCAGCAGCGCGACGTCGAGCAGCCCTACCCGCCGCAGGCGGGGGCGCAGCCGTACCAGGAGCAGCAGGACCCCCAGCAGTACCCCTACCAGGGCACCGGCGAGTACGAGCAGTACCGCTACTGACCGGAGCGGCGGGGGCCGCGGCACCGGCACCGACCGGAGCGGCGGGGGCCGCGGCCGGTCACTGCGAGCCGCGGAAGTCCGCGCCCTCCACGATCAGCCCGGTCACCAGCGCCCCCGTCATCCCCGCGTGCGCGAGCCCGCCACCGGGGTGGGCCCAGCCGCCCGCCAGGTAGAGCCCGGGCAGCGGGGACGTGTTCGCCGGGTACAGCAGCCGTCCCTCGGCGCCGGCGAGCGCGGGCGGCGGCACCACGCCTCCGGTGGCCCCCGTGGCCGCCTCCACGTCGGCGGGTGTGCGCACCTCGTGCCACAGCAGCCTCTCCCGGAGCTCCGGCACCGCCCGTGAGGCGGCCTCCAGGAGCCGTTCGGTGTACCGGCCGATCAGATCCCGGTCCGTGAAGTCCAGGGCGCCCTGCGGGGCGCAGACGGCGCTGACGGTGACCGCCTCGTGCGCGGCGTCGGGCCGGGTCGCCGGATCGTCCGGGCGCAGCACGGTGACCGTGGGCCGCCCGGTGTGCTCGCCGGTGAAGGAGGCGCGGGCCTCGGCCACGATGTCGGGGGAGTGCACCACCGTGCGGTGGACGGTGCCCTCCGGCCGCGGGCCGCGCAGCGCGAGCAGCAGGGTGATCCGGCTCGTCCCGCCCCGGCGCACCGGGACCGTCGTCTCCGGCCACGGCCGGCCGCCGGGCAGCAGGGGCGTCAGCAGGGGGCCCGGGTCGGCCCCGCAGACCACCGCGTCGGCGTTCACCTCGGTACCGTCGGCCAGCCGCAGCCCGGTGGCCCGCCCCGCGGTCTCCAGCACCTCGCGGACCTCCGCGCCGAAGACGAACTCCACCTTCCGTTCGCGGCAGCGCTCGTACACGGCCGTGGCCAGGGCCCGCGTCCCGCCGCGCACGGTCCAGCTGCCGAAGGTGTGCTCCATGTACGGCAGTACGACGGCCGAGGCGGGCGCGGTGGCCGGGTCCAGGCCGTACGCGTGGACGGCGGATGTCAGCAGCGCGGCCAGCGGGCCGCCGCCCAGCTCCCGTTCGGCCACCTCCGCCAGGGTCGGCGGGCGGCGGCGCAGCAGGCCGCTCTTGCGCAGCGCCGGGTAGGGGTCCCGGCCCAGCACCTCCCAGTTCGGCCACAGGGGTTCTTCGAGGAGGGGCCGGCGGGTGCGGTCCCAGGCGTCCCGGGCGCGGCCCAGTACGGCACTCCAGCGGGCCCCCGCGCCCGGGCCGAAGGCCTCGTCCAGGCTGGCGGCGACGCCACCGCGCGAGGCGTTGGGCAGGCGGACGTCGGTGCCGTCGGCCAGCAGGTGGCGGACGGCCGGGTCGGCCTGGACCAGCTCGACGCAGTCCTCCAGGGGCCGCTTGCCGGTCTTGACGAACAGATCGCGGTAGACGGCGGGCAGGTGCAGCAGCCCCGGCCCGGTGTCGAAGGCGAAGCCGTCGCGCTCGTACCGGCCGACCGCACCGCCGTACGTCGCCGACCGCTCGTACACCGTCACCCGGTGGCCCGCCACGGCCAGCCGGGCGGCCGTCGCCATCGCGCCCATCCCGGCGCCGATCACCGCAATTCCTGCCATGAGCCCGACCTTATCGGCCGTCGGGGGCTGGTCAGCCGGGTGGGGCGGGGCCGCGGACGGCCGCCGCCAGCCGTCTCTCCTCGCGGCGCTGGGCCCGGCGCCGCAGGAAGCGGCGGATCCGGGTCCAGAGGAGGACCAGCAGGGCGATGCCGAGGGCGAGCAGGACGGCCGCGATGATCGCCGCGGCCTGCGGGTTGAACATGGCGAAGGTGACGATCGCGCCGACCCCGAGGTCCTCGGCGGTGCTCATGACGATGTTGCTGACCGGCTCGGGCGAGGTGTTGATCGCCATCCGGGTGCCGGCCTTGACGCAGTGGCTGGCCAGCGCGGTGGAGCCGCCGATCGCGCCGGCGGCGAGGTCGGGGAGCGAGCCGCTCTGCCCGGCCAGCAGCGCGCCGACGACGGCGCCGGCGACCGGGCGGATGACGGTGTGGACCGCGTCCCAGGCGGAGTCCACGTACGGGATCTTGTCGGCGACCGCCTCGCAGAGGAACAGCACACCGGCCGCCACCAGGACGTCGGTGCGCTGGAGCGAGGCGGGCACCTCGTCGGTGAGCCCGGTCGCGCCGAAGACGCCGAGCAGGAGGATCACGGCGTAGGCGTTGATCCCACTGGCCCAGCCGCTGGTGAAGACCAGGGGGAGCACACTCACCCGGTCATCATCGCGCAGCCCGGGCCGGCCGGCAGGCGAAACGGGTGAGGGGACGGTCGCGGTGCGACCGTCCCCTCACCTCCGACCGTCGGGGCTCAGTGCCCCTGTTCGTCGCGGCGGCGCTGCCACCGCTCCTCGATCCGGTTCATCATCGACCGGCGCTGCCGGTTGCGGCCGCGGGCCGGGCCGCCGGTATTGCCGGAGGAGGGCTGTTCGCCGGGTTTGGGCGCCTTGCGCCATCCGGTGACGGCGAGGACCGCGCAGCCCAGCATGACGAGGAAGCCCACCACGCTGATCCAGAGCCCGCCGGGCGCGAGGACCATTCCGGTCATGAGGAGCGCGATACCCACCAGGAAGCCTGCGACCGCCTGGTAGACCCGTCGCCGGGTGTACGTACGCAGCCCGCTTCCCTCAAGCGCTGTCGCGAACTTGGGATCTTCGGCGTACAGCGCTCGCTCCATCTGCTCGAGCATTCGCTGCTCGTGCTCCGAGAGCGGCACGGGAGTCCTCCTCATCCGTCGGTCGCGGGGGGAGCGACCGGGGGTCCCCTTCAGGATAGGCAGGGAATCGCCCCCGTGAAACCCGCCCCTCTACGCCACGTTTTTCAACAGCCACGTTTTCAACAGCCACGTTTCAACAACTGGCACAGCTCAACAACTGGCACTGCGCCAAACCGTACCGTCGTGCGGGCGGTCGCTGAGGCGGTTATTCCCCAATGACCGGTCCACCATGCCGGTACGCGTCCCTCGATCATACGGGGCCCGGGCCCCGCGCGGGGGGTCTGTGGCGCACTCCATCCGCGACAGCGCCGCAGTTCAGGCGCGCTTCTCGCCCAGTACGTGCAGTTGCGTGGCCACCGCGTGGAAGGCCGGCAGCTCGGCTGCCGCCTCCTCCAGCCGGAGCAGGGCCGCAGCCGCCCCCGGCTCGGTGTCGACGAGCACCCCGGGCACGAGGTCCGCGAAGATCCGTACGCCGTGCACCGCGCCGACCTCCAGGCCGGCCCCCGAGACCAGTTCGCCGAGCTGGTCGGCGGTGAAGCGGCGCGGCACCGGGTCGCCGGCACCCCAGCGGCCCGCCGGGTCGGTGAGCGCGGTGCGCGCCTCCGTGAAGTGCCCGGCCAGGGCGCGGGCCAGGACCGCGCCGCCGATGCCGGCGCCGAGCAGGCTGAGTGTGCCGCCGGGGCGCAGCGCCGCGACGGCGTTGGCCACGCCCTCGGCCGGGTCGTCGACGTACTCCAGCACGCCGTGGCAGATCACCACGTCGTACGCCTCGCGCTCGACGACGTCCAGCAGGCCCTGGGCATCGCCCTGCACCCCGCGGACCAGATCGGCCACACCCTCCTCGGAGACCCGGCGCTCCAGCCCGAACAGCGCGTTCGGGCTGGGGTCGACCACGGTCACCCGGTGGCCGAGCCGGGCCACCGGGACGGCGAACTTGCCGGTGCCGCCACCGGTGTCCAGCACGTCCAGGACATCCCGCCCGGTCGCCTTCACCCGGCGGTCGAGGGCCTCCTTGAGGACCTCCCACACCACGGCGGTGCGGAGGGAGGCGCGGGGGCGGGAAGTGTCCGACACGGCTGATGGCTCCTCGGCGCGGAAAGGGGTGGGTCACGCGTGCTGTCGTCCCACCCTATTGCCTCCCGTGGCCGAGCCCGTCATCCCGCGTCCGGGTGATCCGGACGTGGCTGGGGGAGGGCGGGCTGGAGGGCGAGCATCCGCTCCACCAGGCGCAGGAACATCGAGGCGGCGCGCAGCAGGTCGTCCGCGTCCCGGCCGCTCGCCGCGTCGGGTATCCCGGCCTCGGCCCGGGCCCGACGGGCGGCTCCCGAGGCGAACAGCGCGCTCCATTCGGCCAGCTCCGGGGCCAGCTCCGGCAGCACCTCCCAGGCGCTGCGGATGCGCGGCCGGCGGCGCGGTGCGACCGGCTCGGGGCGGGCCCGGGCGGCCAGGACGGCCGCGGCGGTGCGCAGGGCGGCGAGGTGGGCGGTGGCATACCGCTCGTTGGGCCGGTCCAGAAGGGCGGCCTCGTCCAGGCCGCGGCGGGCCTTGGCGAGCAGGTCGAGGGCGGCCGGCGGAGCCGAGGACTTCCGCAGGACGGGGTGGACAGGGGACGGGGACGGTGTGGCCATGACGAACCTCCTGTCGTTGCGTTCTGTCGAGTTGCGCTGTCCCCATCGTGACCGACGCCACTGACAATCCGCCTGACCTGCGGTTTTTCGGTTCCTTTCGGTCAACTGGCCCCCGGGTGCGCGGAGGTGGTCACCGGGGATGCTAGTTTTTGAACTGACCAGTCAGTTCAAAAACGAAGGGGGAGGGTGCGTGGACAGCTCGGGGCGCCTCCCGGCGGCGGCCGGGGGAGGCGCGGCCGTCACGGCCGTGGACTTCGGACTCAAGGGCCCGCGGGGCTGGGCGTTCCGCGGCATCGGCTTCGACGCCGCGCCCGGTTCCCTCATCGCCGTCGAGGGTCCCTCGGGCAGCGGCCGGACCTGCCTGCTGCTCGCGCTGACGGGCCGGATGAAGGCCACCGAGGGACACGCCGAGACCGGCGGCCACCGGCTGCCCAAGAAGATGGCGGCCGTCCGGAAGATCGCCGCCCTCGGCCCGGTCCCCGGGGTCACCGACCTCGACCAGGCCCTGACCGTCGCCGAACAGCTGCGCGAGGGCGCGCTGCTCCAGCGCCGCTACGGCGGCCCGGTCCGCGCCCTGCTGCGCCGGCCGGCCGACCGCGCCGCCGCCACCCGGGCCCGGATCGAGGCGGCCCTGGCCGTCGCCGGCCTGGACCTCGACACCCTGCCCAAGGGCCCGCGCACCTCGGTCCGCGACCTGGAGCGCATGGAGTCCCTGCGGCTGTCCGTGGCCATCGCGCTGCTGGGCCGGCCGGCCCTGCTGGCCCTGGACGACACCGACCTCAAACTCTCGGACGCCGAACGCGCCGAGGCCTGGGAGCTGCTGCGGCGCATCGCCGACGGCGGCACCACCGTCCTGGCGGTCTGCAGCGAGGCCCCGGCCGGCGCGCTGGTCGTCCGGACCGCGGCCCCGGCCGCCGCGGACGGTACGGCCGACGGGCCGGTGGAGCCGGGGGGCTCCACCGTCCCGTCGGCCGCACCGGAGCAGGACGCCGCCCGACCGGCGGACGCCACGGCTACGGCCGGCCCGACCGTCGGGAAGGCCGACGACAAGGCCGACGACGACAAGGCCGACGACGACAAGACCGGGGCCGAGCCGGCCGACGACACGCACACGAAGGGGGCGGACGATGCGCTCGCCGAAGCTGGCCGCGCTTGAGCTGAAGCGGTTCGGGCGGGGGAAGCTGCCCCGGGCCGCGCTCGTGGCACTGCTCCTGCTGCCGTTGCTCTACGGAGCCCTGTACCTGTGGTCGTTCTGGGACCCGTACAGCCGTCTCGACAAGGTGCCCGTCGCGCTCGTCAACGCCGACCGGGGCGCCACCGTCGACGGCAAGCGCCTCACCGCCGGTGACGAGATCACCAAGAAGCTGCACGACAGCAAGACCTTCGACTGGAGGGAGGTCAGCGCGGCCGAGGCGGCCGAGGGGCTGGAGAACGGGACGTACTACCTGTCCCTGACCATGCCCGCCGACTTCAGCGAGAAGATCGCCTCCAGCTCCACCGACGACCCCACCACCGGCGCGCTCCAGGTCCGCACCAACGACGCGAACAACTACGTCGTCGGCTCGATCTCCCGCACCGTCTTCTCCGAGGTCCGCGCGGCCGCCTCGGTCAACGCCTCCCGCGGCTTCCTCGACAAGATCTTCGTCTCCTTCTCCGACCTGCACGACAAGACCGCCGAGGCCGCCGACGGCGCCGACAAGCTCACCGACGGCGCGGGCAAGGCCAAGGAGGGCGCGCAGGACCTCGCCGAGGGCCTGGACACCGCCAAGGAGAAGACCGGCGAGCTCACCGAGGGCCTGCGTTCCCTCAACACCGCCGCGGGCAAGCTGGAGAAGGGCTCCCGGGACGTCGCGAACGGCACCCAGCGCCTGGCCGACAAGGTGGGCGGCGTCGCCGACAAGGCCGGCCCGTTCATCAGGGACAACCCGCAGACCATCGTCAACTCCGCCCAGCTGGTCGCCGACACCGCCGTCGTCGTCCGCAACCACCTCGACACCTTCGCCAGGAACGCCCCCCGCGCCGCCACCGCGACGCGCGGAGTGGCCGACCTCGCCGCCTCCACCTACACCAAGACCTGCGTGACCCCGGCCACCCAGCCGGCGCCCGCCACCTGCCCCGAGCTGAAGAAGCTCAAGGACGCCGCGGCCGAGGCCGCCGTCCTCGCCGGTGACGTCAACACCCTGGTCAAGGGCTCCGGCGGCGACCTCGACAAGCTGCGCAAGCAGCTGACCGATCTGGAGGACAAGGCCCGCAAGCTGGTCAAGGCGGCCCCCGGTCTCGCCAGCGACCTCGACGCGGCCGTCAAGCAGGTCAACGCCCTCAACAGCGGCGCCCAGCAGGTCGCCGACGGCATGGTCAAGCTGCACACCGGCATCGGCTCCGCCACCGGCGGCTCCGCCAAGATCGACACCGGTGTCGGCAAGCTCGGCGACGGCGCGCGCAGCCTCGACGGCGGCATCTACAAGCTGGTCGACGGCAACCGTGACCTCGCCGACGGCCTGCACGAGGGCGTCGGCAAGATCCCGGACTACGACCAGCAGCAGCGCGAGGCCCGCACCGAGGTGATGGCCGACCCGATCCAGCTCGCCAATCAGTCCCTGCACAAGGCGCCCAACTACGGCACCGGCTTCGCCCCGTACTTCATCCCGCTCTCCCTCTGGGTCGGCGCGATGGTCGCGTACATGCTGATCGCCCCGCTCAACCGGCGCGCCCTCGCCTCCGGCGCCTCGCCCTGGCGGATCGCGCTCGCCGGCTGGCTGCCGGTGGCCTCCCTCGGCGTCGCCCAGGTGGCCATGCTGATGTCGGTCCTGCACTGGGGCCTCGGCCTGGAGATGGCCCACCCGGCCGCCACCATCGGCTTCCTGGCGCTGGTCACCGGCTGCTTCGCGGCGATGGTGCAGTGGCTGAACGCCAAGTTCGGCGCGGCGGGCCGGATCCTGGTCCTGGCCGTGCTGATGCTCCAGCTGACCTCGGCCGGCGGCACCTACCCCGTCCAGACCAGCCCCGGCTTCTTCAACGCCATCCACCCCTACCTGCCGATGTCCTACGTCGTGGAGAGCCTGCGCCGGCTCATCACCGGCGGCGACCTGACCGCCGTGTGGCAGGGCTGCGCCGTCCTGACCGCCTTCACCCTCGGGGCGCTGGCCCTCACCGCGCTCGCCGCCCGCGGCAAGCAGGTGTGGACCATGGACCGCCTGCACCCCGAACTGAGCCTGTAGGGACCTGTGACAATCAGCGCCATGGACAGCAGCAGCACCGGTACCGCCCGACGGCGGGCCACGCGCCAGAAGCTCTACGAAGCGGCCGTCACCCTCATCGCCGAGCAGGGCTTCTCCGCCACCACGGTCGACGAGATCGCCGAGCGCGCGGGCGTCGCGAAGGGCACCGTCTACTACAACTTCGCGAGCAAGACCGAGCTCTTCGAGGAGCTGCTGCGGCACGGAGTGGGCCTGCTGACCGCCTCGCTCCGCACGGCCGCCGAGGAGACCGAGGCCCGCGGCGGCACCCGGGTGGAGGCCCTGGACGCGATGATCCGGGCCGGCCTGGTCTTCATCGACCGCTACCCGGCCTTCACCCAGCTGTACGTCGCCGAGCTCTGGCGCACCAACCGGGCCTGGCAGTCCACGCTCATGGTGGTGCGGCGGGAGGCGGTGGCCGTCGTCGAGACGGTGCTGCGCGAGGGCGTCGAGCGCGGCGAGCTCAGCGCCGAGATCGACGTGCCGCTCACCGCGGCCGCGCTGGTCGGCATGGTGCTGGTGGCCGCGCTCGACTGGCAGTCCTTCCAGAGCGAGCGCTCGCTGGACGACGTCCACTCGGCGCTGTCGCTGCTCCTGCGCGGCCGGGTCAGCGGCAGCCGCTGACCCCCGGTCGGCGGTGCCGCCGGGCCCCCGCGGGGGCGTAGAACTGGTGCCGCGGACTTTCCGGCCACGGCACTAGGTATCCGTACCTAGCCGTGCGGATGAGTACCCGTACGGATGGCTCCGACCTGCGCGAACAGCAGACTGGGAGCAACGGACAGGGGCACTCGGCCCGCACCGCGGACACGGGGCCGCGGAGCGGGCCGGGTACCTCGTCCGGCACGGGGGAAACCACAGGACGCCGGTGCGGCGGGGCTCGGACGACCGAATCCCGCCGCACCGGCGTCCTGCGCTCCCAGGGACGGACCCCAGAGTCTGTCCCTAGCCGCGCCCGCGCCCGCGGAGCGTCAGCTGCGGCAGCCGCGGCAGCCGTTCCCGCAGGGTGGCCAGCCGTGCCGACAGCGCTTCCGTCAGCTCCGCGCGGCGGGCCGACAGGGCCCGGCCGACCCGGGCCCCCGACCGCGGCAGCAGCAGCGCGCGCAGCCGCGCGCGCCCGCTCACGCCCGCCAGCAGGCCGGCCCGGGCCAGCAGGACGTCCGCGGCCAGGCCCTCGTACCCGGCGGCCGCGCCCGGCGGGGCGTACAGCGACCGCTCCACCGCGCCCGCCACCCGGTGCACCGCCTCCGCGGCGTCCGCCTCCAGCCGCCCCAGGGTCACGATCCGCTCGGCCGCACTGCGCGGCGAGAGCGCCCCGTCCGGCGCGATGCCCACGTCCCAGGCGGCGTCGCCGAGTTCGCGCCACACCGTCAGGACGTCGCCCGAGGCCAGCCGGCGCGTGCGCAGCCGGCCGCGCCACAGCAGCGGCAGCAGCGGCAGGCCCACCAGGAGCACGGCCGCCGCCACCCAGCCCAGCACCAGCCCGGCCGACGGCCCGCCGCCGCCCGCTCCGGCGTCCGCCGGGGCGGCCGGGCCGCCGCACTCGCCGAGCCGCTTGAGCTCCGGCGGGCACTCCGCCGACTGCGAGGGCGCCGGGGCCGGTGCCTGCGCGCTCTGCGAGGGCATCGCCGCCGACGCGGACGGCTGCGCGGTGGGCACCTCGGTCAGCGTGTAGTCCGGCGCGGTGCCGATCCGCGGCGTCGGTTCGAAGCGGGTCCAGCCGACGCCCTCGAAGTACAGCTCCGGCCAGGCGTGCGCGTCGCGCATCGTGACCATCATGCTGCCGTCCGGCTGCCGGTTGCCCGGCGTGAAGCCGACCGCCACCCGCGACGGGATGCCCAGGGTCCGGGCCATTGCCGCCATGGAGAAGGAGAAGTGGATGCAGAACCCCTCCTTGTCGGCGAGGAAGCGCTCGATGGCGCCCGAACCGGTCCCCGACTGCACGGTGGTGTCGTACCGGAAGCCGCCGCTCACGGCGAAGTAGTCCTGGAGCTTCACGGCCCTGGCGTAGTTGTCCCGGGCCCCCTTGGTGACCTCGCGGGCCCGCTCCGACACCACCGCCGGCAGGTTCTCCGGCAGCTTGGTGTACTCGCCGAGGATCGCCGGGGAGGGCTGCGGCGCCGCCGCCAGCTGCTGCGCCGTGGGCCGCAGCTGCAGGCTCCGTACGGTGTACTGCGCGCCCTGCACGGTCTGGAACTTGTCCTTGCCCGTCTGGTCGCCGATCAGCGTCCGCCCGGCCTGCTCGAACCGCCAGCGCCCGGGGATCTCCACCTGGGTGGCCGGGTACGGCATCGGCAGGTAGCGCTGCCCGTAGTTGTTGGCCGCGGAGATGCTGGTGGTCACCTCGGTCGCGGTCAGGCGCACCTGGTCGCTCAGGCCCGGCACCTTCGGCAGCGGCTGGGGCACGTCCGACAGGCTGCGGCCGGACGCCTCCCACTTGACGCCGTTGAACTCGTCGAGCGCGAGGATCCTCAGGTACTGGTCGGTGACCTGCTTGTTGTCCGTGCGGTAGCGCAGCACCATCCGGTTGTCCTGCGCGTTCAGGCTGTTCTGCAGCGACACCAGCGGGTTGACCGCCGAGATCGTCCCGCCGCCGCCCGTGCCGGAGCCGTTCTCGCCGCCCGCTCCCGTCTCGTTCAGCAGCCCGCCGCCCAGCGAGGGCAGGGCGGCCGGCACCGCGAGCGCGAGCCCCAGCGCCACCGCGCCGATCCGCCGCCCCGTCCGTACGGGCGCCAGCGGCCGGCCGGTGGCGGAAGCGTCGGCCGGGCCGCCCGGGGCGCGCGTGGCGGCGCCGAAGACCCGGCCCCACTGCGTCAGCCGGTCCCGGCCCTCGGCCAGGAGCAGCAGCAGGTAGCCGCAGCCCGCGGCCACGAACCAGGCCCACGAGGCGCCGTCGCCCCCGGCCAGCCCAGCGGCCACCGAGTACAGCGCGAGCAGCGGCAGTCCGGCGGCGGCCGCCGTCCGGAACGTCACCGCCAGCACGTCCACGAGCAGGCCGATCAGCAGCACCCCGGAGACGAGCAGCAGCCGGATCCCGGGCGTCAGCGGCGCCGGCATCGCGTACTCCGAGACGTCCTGGACGCCCTGCTGGAACAGCGCGCCGAAGTCGGTCACCAGGTACGACAGCAGCCCGTCCCCGCCGGCCCGGCCCTCCCCGGCGAACAGCAGCGCCAGCATCAGCAGGCTCACCAGCACCTGCGCCGAGATCGTCAGCGACCGTGCCAGCGGCACCCGCCGGGCCACCGCGCCGACGCCGCTCTGCACGCCGAGCAGCAGCACCGCCTGGAGCAGCCAGGTCGCCGGGTGCACCAGCGGCACCAGCGCACCCGCGGTCAGCGCCGTCGCCAGCAGCGCGAACAGCGTCAGTCTCGCCCGCCCGCTCATGAGCGTCCTCCGGAAGTTCCCGTGCCCGTGGGCGCGTTGCCCGCCATCCGCCACAGCTCCCCGAAGGCGACCCCGGGCGGCACCGCCAGCGCCGTCCAGCCCGCGTCGCGCAGCCGCCGCAGCCGCTCCTCCACCGGCAGCACCCCCGGCGCCGCCGGGGGCTGGCCGGCCCAGGCCGCGGAGTCCAGCACGAAGGCCAGCGCCCCGCCACTGCGCCGGCGCAGCTTGGCCGCCAGCTCCGTCTGTACGTCGTCCAGGTCGCCGAAGAAGGCGATCAGCAGCCCCTCGTTGCCGCCGCGCACCGCGTCGTACGCCCGCGACAGGCCCGCGCCGTCGGAGAACCCGACCACCGCGAGGGTGTCCATCATCTGCCCGGCCGCCTCCGCGGCCTCCTGGCCGCCGGCCGAGAAGCCGCCCGAGGCCTCGCCGGGCGCCGCGCTGCCGGTGTCCGTCAGCAGCCGCGCCGAGAAGCCGCGCTCCAGCACGTGGACCAGCGTGGAGGCGGCCGCCGAGACCGCCCACTCGAACGCCGAGTCGGGACCCGCGCCCTCGTAGGCCACCCGCCGGGTGTCGAGCAGCACGGTGGCCCGGGCCCGCTGCGGCTGCTCCTCGCGGCGCACCATCAGCTCGCCGTAGCGGGCGGTGGAGCGCCAGTGCACGCGCCGCAGGTCGTCGCCGTAGCGGTAGCCGCGCGGGATCACGTCGTCGTCGCCGGCCAGCGCCAGCGAGCGCTGGTTGCCGTCGCCGTAGCCGGAGGACTCGCCGGTGAGGCGGACCGGAGGCAGCGGCTCGGTGCGCGGGACGACGGTGAGGGTGTCGTACGTGCTGAACGAGCGGGTCAGCTCGACCAGCCCGAAGGGATCGTTGAGGCGCAGCTGCAAGGGGCCCAGCGGATAGCGTCCGCGCAGGTCGGAGCGGACCCGGTAGGACACCTCGCGGCGGCCGCCCGGCTCCACCCGGTCCAGCACGAAGCGGGGCCGCGGCCCCAGTACGTACGGCACCCGGTCCTGGAGCATCAGCAGCCCGGTGGGCAGCCGCGAGACGTTGTCCATGCGCAGCTGCACCCGGGCCTCGGAGCCGGCCGCGACCCGCAGCGGGGTCAGCCGGCGGCTGCCGGTGACCCGGTGGCGGGTGCGGTGCAGCGCGTAGACGCAGATCAGCGGCAGGACGGCGAGCAGCAGCCCGACCCGCAGCAGGTCGTTCTGGCCCAGTACGTACGCGCACACGGTGGCGGCGACGCCGGCGGCCAGGAAGGAGCGGCCGCGCGTGGTGAGCCCGGACAGGGCCACGCGCAGACCGCCCTCACGGCCGGCACCGCCAGGGGCACCGGCGCTCATCAGAAGCCCCGGACGCCCGCGCCGGGCGGCTGCTCGCCGCGTACGGCACTCGGGACCGGGGTGCGCTGGAGGATCTCGGCGACGACCTGCTCGGCGGTGCGCCGGGCCAGCTGGGCCTGCGCGGTCGGCAGCAGCCGGTGGGCGAGGACCGGGCCCGCCAGGGCCTGGACGTCGTCGGGGAGCACGTAGTCCCGGCCGGTCAGCGCGGCGTTCGCCTTGACCGCGCGCAGCAGGTGCAGGGTGGCGCGGGGCGAGGCGCCCAGGCGCAGGTCGGGGTGGTGGCGGGTGGCCGCGACCAGGTCGACCACGTAGCGGCGGACCGGGTCGGCGACGTACACCTCGCGCACGGCCTCGATCAGCTTGACGATGTCGTGGGCGTGCGCGACGGCCTGGAGGTCGTCGAGGGGGGAGACCCGGCCGTGCACGTCGAGCATCTGCAGCTCGGCGTCGGGGCTGGGGTAGCCGACGGAGACCCGGGCCATGAAGCGGTCGCGCTGGGCCTCGGGGAGGGGGTAGGTGCCCTCCATCTCCACCGGGTTCTGGGTGGCGACCACCATGAACGGCGTCGGCAGCTCGTACGTCGTGCCGTCGATCGTGACCTGGCGCTCCTCCATCGACTCCAGCAGCGCCGACTGGGTCTTGGGCGAGGCGCGGTTGATCTCGTCGCCGATCACGATCTGCGCGAAGATCGCGCCGGGCTTGAACTCGAACTCGCGGCGCTGCTGGTCGTAGATGCTGACACCGGTGATGTCGGACGGCAGCAGGTCCGGCGTGAACTGGATGCGCTGGACGGAGCAGTCGATCGACTTCGCCAGGGTCTTGGCGAGCATCGTCTTGCCGACACCGGGCACATCCTCGATCAGCAGGTGGCCCTCGGCCAGCAGCACGGTCAGCGCGATCCGTACGACCTCGGGCTTGCCCTCGATCACGCTCTCCACCGAACGGCGGACACGTTCCGCCGTCGTGGTCAGATCCGCGAGGCTCGCACGGTCGTCATAGGTCGTCACCAGGTTCTCCTCGGCCCTTTCCCCGGGCCGACGCCCATTGCGCATGACCGGCCCACCCCGAAACACGGACGCCGGACCGGAAGGGTTCCCGGGGGCGCTCCTCCCGCATTGTTGACGGCGCTACGGCCTTGTGTCACTCAAGAGGCGGGATCGATCTCGCGCAGGAGTCCCGTGTGCACGTCGAAGACGAAGCCTCGCACATCGTCCTTGTGCAGCAGGAAGGGGTTCGTGCGGACCCGCTGCATGGACTGGCGGACGTCCTGCTCGACGTCCCGGAAGGCCTCGACGGCCCAGGCGGGGCGCTGGCCGACCTCGTCCTCCAGCTCGTGCCGGAAGTCCTCGGTCAGGTTCTCCAGACCGCACCCGGTGTGGTGGATGAGTATGACGCTGCGGGTGCCGAGCGCGCGCTGGCTGATGGTGAGCGAGCGGATGGTGTCGTCGGTGACGACACCGCCGGCGTTGCGGATGGTGTGGCAGTCGCCCAGTTCCAGGCCGAGGGCCTTGTGCAGGTCGAGGCGGGCGTCCATGCAGGCCACGACGGCGACGTGGAGGACGGGGCGGGCGTCCATGCCGGGGTCGGTGAAGCCGGCGGCGTAGTGACGGTTGGCCTCGACGAGCCGGTCGGTGACGGAGCCGGCGCCGGACGCCGGGGCGGTGGACTCGGTGGGCAGGTGCGCGGAAGTCGTCATGGCTACGACGTTAGTGGTCACAGCGGGTGGGGGCAGGGCGTGAGGAGGGACAAAGAACGTCAACAAGGCTTGTTGTGAGCTAACCCACAAGGTCGCGGCGGGGGCCGCCGACCGGGTGATTCGCGGCTTTTGCGGGTTCGGTCCGGGCGGGCCACACCGGGCGCGGGCCGGTTCGCCCGACGCGGCGGACCGTGGACTAAAGTGACGCGAACCGGCCGGGGGCCCGGTCCCGACCGGCCTCCCTGCCCTGACGAGACCCCCGCGTGCGCGGCGCGTACGCGCGGCCGCGCCGTTAGCTTGAGAGGGCGCTGTGAGTAGCGAGTCCCGACATGTCCCGGTGATGCTCCAGCGGTGCCTGGACCTGCTGGCCCCGGCGCTGGAGCGGCCCGGCTCGGTCGTCGTCGACTGCACCCTCGGCCTCGGCGGTCACAGCGAGGCCATGCTCGCCCGGTTCCCCGGGGTGCGCCTGATCGGGCTCGACCGCGACAAGGAGGCCCTGCGCCTGTCCGGCGAGCGGCTGGCGCCGTACGGCGAGCGCGCCACGCTGGTCCACGCGGTGTACGACGAGCTGCCCGAGGTCCTCGACCGCCTCGGCATCCGCACCGTCCAGGGCGTCCTCTTCGACCTCGGCGTCTCCTCCATGCAGCTCGACGAGGCCGACCGCGGCTTCGCCTACGCCCAGGACGCCCCGCTGGACATGCGCATGGACCAGACCACCGGCGTCAGCGCCGCCGAGGTCCTCAACACCTACCCGCCGGGCGAGCTGGTGCGGATTCTGCGCGCGTACGGCGAGGAGAAGCAGGCCAAGCGGATCGTCTCGGCGATCGTCCGCGAGCGGGACAAGGAGCCGTTCACGAACAGCGCCCGCCTGGTCGAGCTGATCCGTGACGCCCTGCCGCAGGCCGCCAAGCGGACCGGCGGCAACCCGGCCAAGCGCACCTTCCAGGCCCTGCGCATCGAGGTCAACGGCGAGCTGTCGGTCCTGGAGCGCGCCATCCCCGCGGCGGTCGAGCGGATCGCGGTCGGCGGCCGCATCGCCGTGCTGTCGTACCACTCGCTGGAGGACCGCCTGGTCAAGCAGGTCTTCGCGGAGGGCGCGACCAGCACCGCCCCGCCCGGCCTGCCGGTGGTCCCCGAGAAGTACCAGCCCAAGCTCAAGCTCCTGACCCGCGGCGCCGAACTCCCGACGGAGGAGGAGGTCGCCGAGAACCGCCGCGCGGCCCCCGCCCGCTTCCGCGGTGTCGAACGCATCCGCGAGGCGAATCTGTGAGGCCCGGCGCCGGGGGCGGGCAGCCGCCCGGGGCCGGCCGGCCGGCGTCCAGGGAGGGCGAGTGAGCAAGGTGGCCACGGCGACGCGCGTGAGGGCGGGACGGCTCGGGCTGGTCCGCCCCGCGCGGCCCGGCGGGAGCAGACCCGGGCAGGCGGCGAAGACGCCGTTCGTTCTGCTCGTCGTCGCCCTGCTGGCCGGCGGGCTGATCAGCCTGCTGCTGCTGAACTCGGCGCTGAACGAGGGTTCGTTCCAGCTGAGCCGGCTGAAGAAGGAGACCACCGCCCTCACCGACGAGCAGCAGGCCCTCCAGCGGGACGTCGACGGTCACTCGGCGCCCGACGCCCTGGAGCGCCGGGCCCGCGAGCTCGGCCTGGTCCCCGGCGGCACCCCGGTCTTCCTCGGCGCCGACGGCAAGGTCACCGGCAACCCCGCCCCGGCCGAGGCCCCGCCGCCGCCCTCGCCGTCCCCTTCCGCCCCGGCGGCCCCGCCCGGTGCCTCCGCTCCACCGGCCTCGTCCGCCCCGGCCCCGCAGACCGACCGGCCGGTTCCCGGCGGCTCCGCCGCGCCGGGTACGTCCCCGCAGCCCACCCCGACCTCCGGCAGGTGACGTCGTGACCCCTCAGGCAGCAGCCGACAGCCGCCGCCCGCCCGGCGAGGCGGCCCCGCACCCGGCCGCGGCCCGGACCCGGCGCCGGGGCGTGCCCGCGTGAGCCCCAAGGAGCCGCCGCGCCGACGGGTCCCCGGACCCGCCCGCCCGCGCAGCACCGCGCGCCCCGCCGCCCGGCCCACCGCCCGGCCGGCCTCCCGCCCCGCCACCCGGCGCCCCTCGGCCGTCCGCAGGCCCCACACCATCCGGCTGGGCAGCCCGCGGCCCCGGCTGCGGCTGGTCGGCGTCGGGCTGACGCTCGTCATGGTCGCCTTCGTCGTACGGCTGCTCCAGGTGCAGGCGGTCGACGCCTCCGCGTACTCCGCCGAGGCCTCCAAGAACCGCTACGCCAACTACACGCTCGCCGCCGAGCGCGGCGACATCACCGACCGCAAGGGCGTCGCCCTGGCGACCAGCGTCGACGCGTACGACATCACCGCCGACCCCTCGATGTTCACGCCGGAGAAGAGCAAGGCCCCCGACGCCCCCGAGCAGGCGGCCGCCCTGCTGGCGCCGATCCTGGAGGGGGACGCCAAGGACATCGCCGACCGGCTGCGCAAGAACACCCGCTACGTCGTCCTCTCCCGCCGCCGGACCCCCCAGGTCTGGAACCAGATCAAGGACCTCAAGCGGGTCTTCGCGGAGAAGGCCCTGGCCGACCGCAAGGGCAACGGCCCCGGCGCCAACGTCCTGGCCGGCGTCTTCCACGAGCCCAGCAGCAAGCGCGTGTACCCCAACGGGAACCTGGCCGCCGGGATACTGGGTTACGTCAACGCCGAGGGCAAGGGCGCGGGCGGCCTGGAGTCCTCCCTCGACAAGAAGCTGGCCGGCAAGGACGGCGAGATCACCGTGGCCACGGCCGGCGGCCGCCAGGTCCCGACCGCGGGCTCCCGCGAGGAACCCGCCGTACCCGGCGACGACATCGAACTGACCATCGACCGCGACATCCAGTGGGCCGCCCAGAGCGCCATCACCGAGCAGGTCGACAAGTCCAAGGCCGACCGCGGCTACGTCATCGTGCAGGACACCCGTACCGGCGAGGTGCTGGCCATGGCCAACGCCCCCGGCTTCGACCCCAACGACCTGACCCGGGCCAAGTCCACCGCCATGGGCAACGCCGCCCTCCAGGACGTGTACGAGCCCGGCTCCACCGCCAAGGTGATGTCGATGGCCGCCGTACTGGAGGAGAAGAAGGCCACCCCCGACACCCACGTCGTCGTCCCCAACCGGCTGCACCGCGGCGACCGGCTCTTCAAGGACGACATCGACCACCCCACCTGGTACCTGACGCTCAACGGCGTCCTCGCCAAGTCCTCCAACATCGGCACCATCCTGGCCACCGGCCAGCTCGGCCCCACCCAGCCCGAGGCCAACAAGGTGCTGCACTCCTACCTGACCAAGTTCGGCATCGGCCGGCCCACCGGCCTGGACTACCCCGGCGAGTCCCGCGGCATCCTCGCCAGGCCCGAGGACTGGTCCACCTCGCAGCAGTACACGATCCCCTTCGGCCAGGGCCTGTCCCTCAACGCCATGCAGGCGGCGTCCGTGTACTCCACGATCGCCAACGGCGGGGTCCGGATCGAGCCGACCCTGGTCCGCGGCACCAAGGGCCCCGACGGCCGGTTCACCCCCGCGCCCGCGCCCCAGAAGTCCCGCGTGATCAGCGAGGACACCGCCAGGACCCTCGCGCAGATGCTCGAATCCGTCGTGGACGACGAAGAGGGCACCGGCACCAAGGCCCGGATCCCCGGCTACCGGGTCGGCGGCAAGACCGGAACCTCCAACCGGGTGGATCCGGCCACCGGCCGCTACAAGGGCTACACCGCCTCCTTCGCCGGCTTCGCCCCCGCCGACAGCCCCCGCCTGACCGTCTACTGCGCGATCCAGAACCCCACCAGCGGCAGCTACTTCGGCGGCCAGATCTGCGGACCCGTCTACAAGAAGGTCATGGAGTTCGCCCTGAAGACCCTCCAGGTCGCCCCCACCGGAACCGCCCCGGCCGGGCTGCCCGTCACGTTCGAGCCGGGCCCCCAGCCCGGCCCGCAGCCCGGCCTGTGACCACGAAGAGCGCGAGGCACCAGCAGTGACAACGATCACCCCGGAACCCGGGAACCGTACGACGCCCGGCTCCGCGCCCGGCCCCTCACTTCGCGACAGGCCCGGTGCGCCCGGTACGCTCACCGCCGTGCCCCACGCTGATCAGCCCAGAACGACCCAGAACGACGCCCCGGCAGCGCCGCCGGGAGCGCCGCGGCCCCAGAGCCCGCACCCGACCCCGCTTCGAGACCTGGCCGCCCTCCTGGGCGCCCCGGACCCGGGAACGGCGCAGATCACCGGCATCACGCACGACTCCCGTGCGGTCCGCCCCGGCGACCTGTACGCGGCCCTGCCCGGCGCCCGCCTGCACGGCGCCGACTTCGCGGCCCAGGCCGCGGCCCTCGGCGCCGCCGCCGTCCTGACCGACGACTCGGGCGCCGCCCGCGCCGCCGCGACCGGCCTGCCGGTCCTGGCCGTCACCGACCCGCGCGGCCGGATGGGCGAGCTCGCCGCCGCGATCTACGGCCGGCCCGGCGAGGCCCTGCTCCAGATCGGCATCACCGGCACCTCCGGCAAGACCACCACGGCCTACCTCGTCGACGGCGGCCTGCGGGGCGCCGGCCGCGCCACCGGACTCGTCGGCACCGTCGAGATGCGCATCGGCGACGAGCGCATCAAGTCCGAGCGGACCACCCCCGAGGCCACCGACCTCCAGGCGCTCTTCGCGGTCATGCGCGAACGCGGCGTCGAGGCGGTGACCATGGAGGTGTCCAGCCACGCCCTCGTGCTCGGCCGGGTCGACGGCTGCGTCTTCGACGTCGCCGTCTTCAACAACCTCAGCCCGGAGCACATGGAGTTCCACTCCGACATGGAGGACTACTTCCAGGCCAAGGCGCAGCTGTTCACGCAGCGCCGGGCCCGCCTGGGCGTGGTGAACATCGACGACGAGTACGGCCGCCGCCTCGCCAAGGAGTCGGCGATCCCCGTCGTCACCTTCTCCGCCGCCGGCGACCCCGCCGCCGACTGGCGCGCCGAGGACGTGGTCTCCGGGCACATGGACTCCACCCTGACCCTGCACGGCCCCGACGGGGTGCGGGTGCGCGCCACCGCGCCGCTGCCGGGCCCGTTCAACGTCTCCAACACCGTCGCCGCGATCGTCTCGCTCGCCGTCGCCGGGATCGACCCGCAGGCCGCCGCCGACGGCGTCGCCGCCGTCCCGGGCGTCCCCGGCCGCCTGGAGCGCGTCGACGCGGGCCAGCCGTACCTGGCCGTCGTCGACTACGCCCACAAGACCGACGCGGTCGAGTCGGTCCTGCGCGCGCTGCGCGAGGTCACCCGCGGCAAGCTGCACATCGTTCTGGGCTGCGGCGGCGACCGCGACACCACCAAGCGCGGGCCCATGGGCGCCGCCGCCGCCCGGTTCGCCGACACCGCCGTCCTGACCTCCGACAACCCGCGCTCCGAGGACCCGCTGCGGATCCTCGCCGCGATGTTCGAGGGGGCCGTCTCCGTCCCCGCCGAGGAGCGCGCCGCCGTGCTCGTCGACGCCGACCGGGCCGCGGCCATCGCCGCCGCCGTCGCGCGCGCCGAGCCCGGCGACACCGTCCTCGTCGCCGGCAAGGGCCACGAGCAGGGCCAGGACACCGCCGGTGTCGTACGGCCCTTCGACGACCGCACCGTGCTGCGCGAGGCCATCGAGACCCGTACCGCGCAGAACCGAGCCATCCACGACCGACAGGCCGAGGTGAACTAAGTGATCGCCCTCTCCCTCGCCGAGATCGCCGACATCACCGGCGGACAGCTCCACGACATACCGGATCCGTCCGCGCAGGTCACCGGACCCGTCGTGTTCGACTCCCGGGAGGTCGAGGCCGGCAGCCTGTTCGCCGCGTTCGTCGGCGAACGGGTCGACGGCCACGACTACGCCGGGCGGGCCGTCGCCGCCGGGGCCACCGCGGTCCTCGCGACCCGGCCCGTGGGCGTCCCCGCCATCGTCGTCCCCGACGTCGTCGCCGCCCTCGGCGCCCTGGCCGGGGCCGTCGTCGCCCGCATCGGCACCGACGTGGTCGCCCTGACCGGCTCCGCCGGCAAGACCTCCACCAAGGACCTCATCGCCCAGGTCCTCCAGCACCACGCGCCGACCGTGTGGACGCCGGGGAACCTCAACAACGAGATCGGCCTGCCGATCACGACGCTGCGGGCCACCGAGGACACCCGGCACCTGGTGCTGGAGATGGGCGCCCGCGGCATCGGCCACATCCGCTACCTCACCGGGCTCACCCCGCCGCGCATCGGCCTGGTCCTGAACGTCGGCACCGCCCACATCGGCGAGTTCGGCGGCCGCGAGGCCATCGCCCAGGCCAAGGGCGAGCTGGTCGAGGCGCTGCCCTCCGAGGCCAAGGGCGGCGTCGCCGTCCTCAACGCCGACGACCTCCTCGTCCGCGCGATGTCCTCCCGCACCAAGGCCCGTACCGTGCTGTTCGGCGAGGCCGAGGACGCCGACGTACGGGCCACCGAAGTCCGGATGACGCCGCAGGGACAGCCGTCCTTCACACTGCACACACCCACCGGGTGCAGCGATGTGACCTTGCGGCTGTACGGTGAGCACCACGTGTCGAACGCGCTTGCCGCGGCCGCCGTCGCCCATGTGCTGGGCATGTCCGTCGAGGAGATCGCCACCGCGCTCTCCGGTGCGGGCACGCTCTCGCGCTGGCGGATGGAGGTCACCGAGCGGGCCGACGGCGTGACAGTCGTCAACGACGCCTACAACGCGAACCCCGAGTCCATGCGGGCCGCACTGCGCGCACTGGCCGCCATGGGCGGTGCCGCGCAGGCGAAGGGGGGACGGACGTGGGCGGTGCTCGGTCCCATGGCCGAGCTCGGAGACGATTCGCTCGCCGAGCACGACGCGGTCGGACGGCTTGTCGTCCGGCTCAACGTGAGCAAGCTCGTCGCAGTCGGGGGCAGGGAAGCGTCCTGGCTGCAACTGGGCGCATATAACGAGGGTTCGTGGGGTGAGGAGTCGGTGCTCGTGTCCGACGCGCAGGCGGCGGTCGACCTGTTGCGCAGTGAACTGCGCCCGGGAGACGTCGTGCTGGTGAAGGCATCCAGGTCCGCCGGTCTGGAGCGGGTCGCGCAGGCGCTGCTCGAGGGCGAGGTTGCCGGCCGATGAGGCAGATCCTGTTCGCGGGTGTCATCGGTATGTTCCTCACCATCATCGGCACCCCGCTGCTGATCAAGCTGTTGGCCCGCAAGGGCTACGGCCAGTTCATCCGCGACGACGGCCCGCGCGGCCACGCCGGGAAGAAGGGCACGCCCACCATGGGCGGCATCTCCTTCATCCTGGCGACGATCGCCGCGTACGTCCTGACGAAGGTCATCACGGGCGAGGAGCCGAGCATCTCGGGCCTGCTCGTCCTGTTCCTGATGACGGGCATGGGCCTGGTCGGCTACCTGGACGACTACATCAAGATCGTCAAGCGTCGCTCGCTCGGTCTGCGGGCCAAGGCCAAGATGGCCGGCCAGCTGATCGTCGGCATCGCCTTCGCGGTGCTCGCGCTGCAGTTCAAGGACGCCCGGGGGCTGGCCCCGGCCTCGACCAAGCTGTCGTTCGTCACCGACTTCGGCTGGGCCATCGGCCCGGTGCTGTTCGTCGTCTGGGCGCTGTTCATGATCCTGGCGATGTCCAACGGCGTGAACCTCACCGACGGCCTCGACGGCCTGGCCACCGGCGCCTCCGTGATGGTCTTCGGCGCCTACACCTTCATCGGTGTCTGGCAGTTCCAGGAGTCCTGCGCCAACGCCGCCACCCTGACCAACCCGGCGGCCTGCTTCGAGGTACGCGATCCGCTCGACCTCGCGGTCGTCGCCTCCGCCCTCATGGGTGCCTGCTTCGGCTTCCTGTGGTGGAACACCTCGCCCGCCAAGATCTTCATGGGTGACACCGGCTCGCTCGCCCTCGGCGGCGCGCTCGCGGGCCTGGCCATCTGCTCCCGCACCGAGCTGCTGATCGCGCTGCTGGGCGGCCTCTTCGTCCTCATCACCATGTCCGTGGTCATCCAGGTCGGCTCCTTCCGCCTCACCGGCAAGCGGGTCTTCCGGATGGCACCCCTCCAGCACCACTTCGAGCTGAAGGGCTGGTCGGAGGTCCTCGTGGTGGTGCGGTTCTGGATCATCCAGGGCATGTGCGTCATCGTGGGCCTCGGAATCTTCTACGCCGGATGGGCAGCCGAAAAGTGAGCACGCTGGACTGGCAGGGCAAGCACGTCACCGTCGCCGGCCTCGGGGTGAGCGGCATCAGCGCCGCCCGCGCCCTGGCCGGCCTCGGCGCCCGGGTCACCGTCGTCGACGGCGGTGACGGCGAGGCCCACCGGGCCCGCGCCGCCGAACTCGCCGAGCAGGACATCACCGTCCGCCTCGGCGACGCCGAAACCCTGCCCGAGGGCACCGAGCTGGTCGTCACCTCGCCCGGCTGGAAGCCCGGCAGTCCGCTCTTCAAGGCCGCCGCGGCCGCCGGCGCCGACGTCGTCGGCGACGTCGAGATCGCCTGGCTGCTGCGCGGCACGGGCGGCCGCAAGGCCGCCCCCTGGCTGGCCGTCACGGGCACCAACGGCAAGACCACGACCACCCAGATGCTGGCGTCGATCCTGAAGGCCGCGGGTCTGCGCACCGCCGCCGTCGGCAACATCGGCACCCCCATCATCGACGTGGTCCTGGGCGACGAGGAGTACGACGTACTCGCCGTCGAGCTCTCCAGCTACCAGCTGCACTGGGCGCCCTCGGTACGCGCGCACTCCGCCGTCGTGCTCAACCTGGCGCCCGACCACCTCGACTGGCACGGCTCCATGGAGGCGTACGCCGCCGACAAGGGCCGCATCTACGAGGGCAACACGGTCGCCTGCGTCTACAACGTCGCCGACCCGGCCACCGAGGACCTGGTCGTCGAGGCCGACGTCGAGGAGGGCTGCCGCGCCATCGGCTTCACCCTCGGCGCCCCCGGCCCCTCCATGCTGGGCGTCGTCGACGGCATCCTCGTCGACCGCGCGTTCGTCCAGAACCGGCAGAAGAACGCCCAGGAGCTGGCCGAGGTCAAGGACATCGACCCGCCGGCCCCGCACAACATCGCCAACGCCCTCGCCGCGGCCGCGCTCGCCCGCGCCTTCGGCGTCCCGCCGCGCGCCGTCCGCGACGGCCTGCGCGACTTCCGCCCGGACGCGCACCGGATCAGTTACGTCGCCGAGGTGGACGGGGTCACGTACATCGACGACTCCAAGGCGACCAACACGCACGCCGCCGAGGCCTCCCTGGCCGCCTACGAGCCCATCGTGTGGATCGCCGGCGGTCTGGCCAAGGGCGCGACCTTCGACGAGCTCGTGCAGCGGTCGGGCGAGCGGCTGCGCGGCGCCGTGCTGATCGGCGCCGACCGGGCGCTCATCGCCGAAGCACTGGCGCGACACGCCCCCGAGGTCCCGGTCGTGGACCTCGACCGGACCGACACTGGGGCGATGCTCGCGGCGGTCCGGGAGGCGGCCCGGCTCGCGGAGCCCGGCGACACGGTCCTGCTGGCTCCGGCCTGCGCCTCGATGGACATGTTCGCGAACTACAACGAGCGCGGGGACGCGTTCGCCGACGCCGTGCGCGAACTGGCCGCGGAGAGCGCCTAGGTCCAGGGGCAGGGGTCCTGTCTGACCGGCTGCTCGCAGGAGTGGGAGGGAAGACACAGATGCCGGCCAAGCAAGTCCTGTCGGGGCGGCGGCCGTCCGTACCCCGGGCGCAGGGCCGCAAGCGGCCCGCCCCCCGGCCGCCCGGGCGGCTGTTCCCGGGCCCCGGCCCCGTCGAGCGGCTGCGGCGTACGCAGCGGCAGCTGAAGCGGGCCTGGGACCGGCCCCTCACCGCGTATTACCTGATTTTCGGCAGCGCCCTGCTCATCACCGTGCTCGGCCTGGTGATGGTCTACTCGGCCTCCATGATCAAGGCGCTCCAGCTGGGCCTGGGCGACGCCTACTTCTTCAAGAAGCAGTTCGTCGCCGCCCTGCTGGGCACCGGACTGCTGCTGGTGGCCTCGCGGATGCCGGTGAAGCTGCACCGGGCGCTGTCCTACCCGGTGCTCGCCGCGACCCTGTTCCTGATGGTCCTCGTCCAGGTGCCGGGGATAGGGAAGTCCATCAACGGCAACCAGAACTGGATCTCCCTGGGCGGACCGTTCATGCTCCAGCCCAGTGAGTTCGGCAAGCTCGCCCTGATCCTGTGGGGCGCCGACCTGCTGGCCCGCAAGGGCGACAAGGGGCTGCTGAGCCAGTGGAAGCACCTGCTGGTGCCGCTGGTGCCGGTGGCCTTCGTGCTGCTCGGGCTGATCATGCTGGGCGGTGACATGGGCACCGCGATGATCCTGGGCGCCATCCTCTTCGGCCTGCTGTGGCTCGCGGGGGCGCCGACCCGGCTGTTCGTCGGGGTGCTGGCCTTCGCGGGTGTGATCGTCGGCGTGCTCATCAAGACCAGTCCGCACCGCATGGAGCGGCTCGCCTGCCTGGGAGCGACGGAACCGGGCAAGGACGACATGTGCTGGCAAGCCGTACACGGGATCTACGCCCTCGCGTCCGGCGGATGGTTCGGTTCCGGGCTCGGGGCGAGTGTGGAAAAATGGGGGCAACTACCCGAAGCCCATACCGACTTCATCTTCGCCATCACCGGGGAGGAACTGGGGCTGGCGGGGACGCTGTCGGTACTCGCCCTGTTCGCGGCTCTAGGCTATGCGGGTATCCGCGTGGCCGGACGCTCGGAGGATCCCTTCGTCAGGTATGCCGCGGGAGGCGTGACCACCTGGATCACGGCCCAGGCCGTGATCAACATCGGTGCGGTGCTCGGTCTGTTGCCGATCGCCGGCGTCCCCCTCCCGCTGTTCTCCTACGGTGGGTCCGCCCTGCTGCCGACCATGTTCGCCGTCGGACTGCTCATCGCCTTCGCGCGTGAGGAGCCCGCGGCGCGCGCGGCGCTCGCGATGCGACAGCCGAAGTTCGGCTGGAAGCGGGCCGGGCCGATATGGAAGTCGATGAGACGGCGCGTCAAGAGGCGTCCGTCCGGAGAGCGGTGAATTTCGGTGCATGTCGTACTCGCCGGTGGGGGGACCGCCGGCCACATCGAGCCGGCGCTCGCCCTCGCGGACGCCCTGCGCAGGCAGGACCCCACCGTGGGCATCACGGCCCTCGGAACGGAGCGGGGTCTGGAGACCCGCCTGGTGCCGGAACGCGGCTACGAGCTGGGACTGATCCCCGCCGTGCCGCTGCCCCGCAAGCCCACGCCCGAGCTGATCACGGTCCCGGGCCGGCTGCGCGGCACCATCAAGGCGGCCGAGCAGATCCTGGAGCGCACCAAGGCCGACTGCGTCGTCGGCTTCGGCGGTTACGTGGCCCTGCCGGGCTACCTGGCGGCCAAGCGCCTCGGCGTGCCGATCATCGTGCACGAGGCCAACGCCCGCCCGGGCCTGGCCAACAAGATCGGCTCGCGGTACGCGCACGCCGTCGCGGTGTCCACGCCCGACAGCAAGCTGCGCGGCGCCCGCTACATCGGCATCCCGCTGCGCCGTTCCATCGCCACCCTCGACCGGGCCCTGGTCCGCCCCGAGGCCCGTGCCGCCTTCGGCCTCGACCCCAACCTGCCGACGCTGCTGGTGTCGGGCGGTTCGCAGGGCGCGCGCCGGCTCAACGAGGTCATCCAGACCATCGCGCCGACCCTGCAGCGCTCGGGGATCCAGATCCTGCACGCGGTCGGCCCGAAGAACGAGGTCCCGCGTGTCGACAACATGCCCGGGATGCCCCCCTACGTCCCGGTACCGTACCTGGACCGGATGGATCTCGCGTACGCCGCCGCCGACATGATGCTCTGCCGCGCGGGCGCGATGACCGTCGCCGAGCTGTCCGCCGTCGGGCTGCCCGCCGCCTACGTCCCGCTGCCCATCGGCAACGGCGAGCAGCGGCTGAACGCCCAGCCGGTGGTCAAGGCGGGCGGCGGTCTGCTGGTGGACGACGCGGAGCTGACCCCCGAGTGGGTGCAGAGCCAGGTCATCCCGGTGCTCGCGGATCCGCACCGGCTGTACGAGATGTCCCGCGCCGCCTCCGAGTTCGGCCGCCGGGACGCCGACGAGCTGCTGGTCGGCATGGTGTACGAGGCGATCGCCGCCAACAGGGCCCGCTGAGCCGGGAACGTAACGACGCAGGAGGCACGAGCGTGGCCGGAGCGAAGCCGTCGAAGAGATCCGGTCCGCGGGGCCCCGGTGCGAAGTCGCGCCGGGGCCGGATGCTCGTCTCCCTGGCCGCCGCCGTCCTGCTGGCCGGCGGCGGCAGCTGGGTGCTCTACGGCTCCAGCTGGCTGCGGGTGGAGAAGGTGACCACCGACGGCACCCGCGTCCTGACCCCCGAGCAGGTGCTGACGGCCGCCGAGGTGCCCGTCGGGGCGCCCCTGGTGTCGGTCGACACCGACGAGATCGAGGCCCGGCTGCGGGGGCGGTTGCCCCGTATCGATTCGGTCGATGTGGTGCGGGCCTGGCCGCACGGAATCGGGCTCAAAGTGACGGAACGCAAACCCGTCCTGCTCATCAAAAAGGGCGCCAACTTCATCGAAGTGGACGCATCGGGTGTGCGATTCGACACGGTCGCGAAAGCCCCGGCCGGCGTTCCGCTCCTGGAATTGACGGCGGCACAGTCGCCGAGCGCCCGCCGCTTCGACGAGGAGCGGCTGCTGCACGAGGCCGTGGGCATCGCCCGGGACCTCCCGGAGCCGGTCGCGCGGCAGACGGTGCAGGTCAAGGTGGCCTCGTACGACTCGGTCGTACTGGAGTTGGCCGGCGGGCGGCGCGTGGTGTGGGGGAGCGCGGAGCAGGGGGCGGCGAAGGGCCGGGCGCTGACCGCCCTGCTGAAGGCCGCGCCCAAGGCTGACCACTTTGACGTGAGCGCTCCCACCGCCCCTGCGGTGTCCGGGAGTTGACGCCCGGTCGAACAGCGACGCACCCTGGTTGGCCAGCGATATGGGTGATCACATAGGGTGAAAAGAAAAACGGGAGGTTCGGCGTGTTCGTTGAACACGCGCTACTTGTCGACTTAGTGTCCTGTTCGGAAGTCCATGGGATCCAGGCAACAGACACACTCCTAACCCTAAACTTCAGGGTTAGGGTTCGGGTCGGCGCGTTCGGACCGTCCCCAATTCGGCATCAGTCGTCGCATCGCAGGCCCGCGAGGTGGCGACACGTAACTCGAGGCGAGAGGCCTTCGACGTGGCAGCACCGCAGAACTACCTCGCAGTCATCAAGGTCATCGGTGTCGGCGGCGGTGGTGTCAATGCCATCAACCGAATGATCGAGGTCGGTCTCAAGGGCGTCGAGTTCATCGCCATCAACACCGACGCCCAGGCGCTGTTGATGAGCGACGCCGACGTCAAGCTCGACGTCGGCCGTGAACTGACCCGCGGCCTCGGCGCCGGCGCCAACCCGGCAGTCGGTCGCAAGGCGGCAGAGGACCACCGTGAGGAGATCGAGGAGGTCCTCAAGGGGGCCGACATGGTCTTCGTCACCGCCGGCGAGGGCGGCGGCACCGGCACCGGCGGCGCCCCGGTCGTCGCGAACATCGCGCGCTCGCTGGGCGCCCTGACGATCGGTGTGGTCACCCGGCCGTTCACCTTCGAGGGCCGGCGCCGCGCGAACCAGGCGGAGGACGGCATCGCCGAGCTCCGCGAAGAGGTCGACACCCTCATCGTCATCCCCAACGACCGGCTGCTGTCCATCTCGGACCGCCAGGTCTCGGTGCTCGACGCCTTCAAGTCGGCCGACCAGGTCCTGCTCTCGGGCGTCCAGGGCATCACCGACCTCATCACCACGCCGGGTCTGATCAACCTCGACTTCGCCGACGTCAAGTCCGTGATGTCCGAGGCCGGCTCGGCGCTCATGGGCATCGGCTCGGCCCGCGGGGACGACCGCGCCGTGGCCGCCGCCGAGATGGCCATCTCCTCGCCGCTGCTGGAGGCGTCCATCGACGGCGCCCGGGGCGTGCTGCTCTCCATCTCCGGTGGCAGCGACCTCGGTCTCTTCGAGATCAACGAGGCCGCCCAGCTGGTCAGCGAGGCCGCGCACCCCGAGGCGAACATCATCTTCGGCGCCGTCATCGACGACGCCCTCGGCGACGAGGTGCGGGTCACCGTCATCGCCGCCGGGTTCGACGGCGGACAGCCCCCGGCCCGCCGGGACAACGTCATCGGCGCCGCGTCCACCAAGCGCGAGGAGCCGGCCCCGCCGGTCCGCGCCGCCGAGCCGGTACGCCCCGCCTTCGGCGGACTCGGCAGCGTGACCCCGCGCGAGGACCCGCCGGCCCCGGTCGAGCCGGCCCCGGTCGAGGTCCAGGCGGCCCCGGCCGCCAGCGCCCCCCAGGTCCCCACCGCCCGGCCGTACCAGGACAGCCCGGCCGAGGAACTGGATGTCCCGGACTTCTTGAAGTGACCATAGGACAGCAGCACACCGTGGGCGGCGCCCACTTCGCCTTCACCGACCGGTGGGGCGGGGTGAGCGCCGCTCCGTACGAGGAGCTCAATCTCGGCGGGGCGGTCGGCGACGACCCCGCCTCCGTACGGGAGAACCGGGCGCGCGCCGCGCGGTTCCTGGGCCTGGAGGCGGACCGGGTCGTCTGGATGAACCAGGTGCACGGCCGCGACGTGGCCGTGGTCGACGGCCCCTGGCCGCTCGGCGAGGAGGTCCCGGCCGTGGACGCGGTCGTGACCGCCCGTCGCGGCCTGGCCCTGGCGGTCCTCACCGCCGACTGCACGCCGGTCCTGCTGGCCGACCCGGTCGCCGGGATCGCGGCGGCCGCCCACGCCGGGCGGCCCGGACTGGTCGCGGGCGTCGTTCCCGCGGCCGTCGAGGCGATGGCCGCCCTCGGTGCCGAGCCGGGCCGGATCGTGGCCCGTACCGGCCCCGCCGTCTGCGGACGTTGTTACGAGGTACCGGCCGACATGCGGGCCGCGGTCGCCGAGGCCGTCCCGGCCGGGTACGCCGAGACCAGCTGGGGCACTCCGGCGGTCGACGTGGTGGCCGGCGTCCACGCCCAGCTCGCCGAGCTGGGGGTGACGGACGCCCAGGCCTCCCCCGTCTGCACACTGGAGTCGGTGGACCACTTCTCGTACCGCCGCGACCGGGTGACCGGGCGGCTCGCCGGATATGTCTGGTTGGACTGATGACTGATGGACCGTAAAGCCGAGCTCGCCGCCAATCTGGCGCGGGTGGAGGAGCGGATCGCCGCCGCTTGCGCGGCGGCGGGGCGCAAGCGGGACGAGGTGACCCTGATCGTGGTCACCAAGACATATCCGGCGAGCGACGTACGCCTCCTGGCGGACCTGGGGGTCCGTCATGTGGCGGAGAATCGCGACCAGGATGCCGCTCCCAAGGCCGCGGCCTGCGCGGATCTGCCGCTCACGTGGCACTTCGTGGGTCAGTTGCAGACGAACAAAGTCCGTTCCGTCGCGGGATACGCGCACGTTGTGCAATCGGTCGACCGGCCGAAGCTGGTGGCCGCGCTCTCGGCGGCCGCCGAGAAGGCGGAGCGCGAACTGGGCGCTCTGGTACAGATCGCCCTCGACGCCGGAGCCGGCGAACGGGGTGAGCGGGGCGGCGCCGCGCCGGACCTGCTGGGGGAGTTGGCGGACGCGATCGCCGGGGCCCCCGGGCTGCGGCTGGACGGGCTGATGACCGTCGCCCCGCTGGCCGGACCCTACGCGGGACGTGAACGAGCCGCCTTCGAGCGCCTGATGGAATTGTCATCCGGCCTGCGCGCGGTCCATCCGGCTGCCACGATGGTGTCGGCCGGAATGAGCGCCGACCTGGAACAGGCCATCCTGGCCGGTGCGACACATGTACGCGTCGGCACTGCGGTACTCGGCGCGAGACCCCGGCTCGGGTAACGTCGCGAAGAAAGTCGGACCACAGCAGAAAATATGGTCATCCCCGCTGATGGGCGGGCGGACCACGTGGATCGCGGGCAGTTGGTGACTTTTGTGACACTGCGGCCTCGCGGCAGGGGCGATCCACCACAGAGCGGAGGACTCGGAGAATGGCCGGCGCGATGCGCAAGATGGCGGTCTACCTCGGCCTCGTGGAGGACGATCGGTACGACAGCCCGGGATACGACCCCGACGACGAGTTCGAGCCCGAGCCGGAACCGGAGCGCGCTCGCGACAGGGATCACCGGCAGCAGCCGGTGCACCAAGCGCCCGTATCGGACGAACCGGTACGAGCAGTGCAGCCGCCGCCGCAGCGCGAACCCATCCCATTGCCGGTCGAAAGCGGACGACCTGCGCGAATCGCCCCCGTGGCATCCATCACACCTGAACGCCCGAATCTGGAGAAGAACGCCCCCGTGATCATGCCCAAGGTCGTGTCCGAGCGGGAGCCCTACCGCATCACGACGCTGCACCCCCGGACCTACAACGAGGCCCGTACCATCGGGGAACACTTCCGTGAGGGCACTCCGGTGATCATGAACCTGACGGAGATGGACGACACCGACGCGAAGCGTCTCGTGGACTTCGCGGCCGGTCTCGTGTTCGGATTGCACGGAAGTATTGAACGCGTGACACAGAAGGTGTTCCTGCTGTCTCCTGCTAACGTCGATGTCACGGCGGAGGACAAGGCCCGCATCGCGGAGGGCGGGTTCTTCAACCAGAGCTAGACCGGACAGCGAGAGCAGCAAGGGGAGAGGGAAGCACAGGATGGGCGTCGCACTGCAGGTGGTCTACATCGCGCTGATGTGCTTCCTCATCGTGCTGATCTTCCGACTGGTCATGGACTACGTCTTCCAGTTCGCCAAGTCGTGGCAACCCGGGAAGGCGATGGTGGTCGTTCTGGAGGCCACCTACACTGTCACCGATCCACCGCTCAAGCTTCTGCGGCGGTTCATTCCGCCGTTGCGTCTCGGGGGCGTGGCACTCGACCTGTCCTTCTTCGTTCTGATGATCATTGTTTACATCCTGATCAGCCTCGTGCGCACCGCTGCGAGTGCCGTGTGAACGATGCCGACTTGGTCTTGCCGACTGCCGACGACTACGTAGAGGTGAAGAAGACATGCCGCTGACCCCTGAGGACGTGCGGAACAAGCAGTTCACGACCGTCCGCCTCCGAGAAGGCTATGACGAGGACGAGGTCGATGCCTTCCTTGACGAGGTCGAGGCCGAGCTGACGCGTCTGCTGCGCGAGAACGAGGACCTGCGCGCCAAGCTGGCCGCCGCGACGCGTGCCGCCGCGCAGAACCAGCAGCAGCAGGGCATGCGCAAGCCGGAGCCGCAGGACCAGCGCGGTCCGGGCGCCCCTGTGCCCGCGGCCATATCCGGCCCGCCGGTCCAGCAGGGCCCCCCGCAGATGGGTCCGCCGCAGCTTCCGGGCGGCCAGCCGCAGCTGCCGGCCGGTCCCGGCCACGGTGGTCCGCAGGGCCCCGGCCCGATGGGTGGCCCCATGCAGCACAGCATGGGCGGCCAGAACCAGCTCGGGCAGCCCATGGGCCAGCAGATGGGCCAGCAGATGGGCCAGCCCATGGGGCAGCAGATGCAGCCCATGGGCCAGCCGATGGGTCAGCAGATGCAGCCGATGGGCATGCAGCAGCCGCAGCTGCCGCCGCCGGGTCAGGGCCCGGGCGGCGACAGTGCCGCGCGCGTCCTCTCGCTCGCGCAGCAGACCGCCGACCAGGCGATCGCGGAGGCCCGCTCCGAGGCCAACAAGATCGTCGGCGAGGCGCGCAGCCGCGCCGAGGGCCTGGAGCGGGACGCCCGTGCCAAGGCCGACGCGCTGGAGCGGGACGCCCAGGAGAAGCACCGCGTCGCGATGGGCTCGCTGGAGTCCGCGCGCGCCACGCTGGAGCGCAAGGTCGAGGACCTGCGGGGCTTCGAGCGGGAGTACCGGACGCGTCTGAAGTCGTACCTGGAGTCGCAGCTGCGCCAGCTGGAGACGCAGGCGGACGACTCGCTGGCGCCGCCGCGGACGCCCGCGACCGCGTCGCTGCCGCCGTCCCCGGCGCCGTCCATGGCTCCGGCGGGTGCGATGCACTCGATGGGGGCGCCGTCGCCGATGGGCGGGGCGCCGTCGTACGGCGGTCAGCAGCAGATGTCGCCCGCGATGACGCAGCCGATGGCTCCGGTGCGGCCGGCTGCGCCGCAGCCGATGCAGCAGGCGCCGTCGCCGATGCGGGGCTTCCTGATCGACGAGGACGACAACTAGTCACCACCGTCCAGTGACACACGGGCCGGGCCCGGGTTCTCCAAGAACCCGGGCCCGGCCCGTTTCCCGTCCCCCGGCGGGGCTGGGAGTGGCGCCCGGCGCCGCGGATGGTTGCCCGGTGGGCCGGATTCCGGGGCCTCCGCCCCCGTACCTCCGCGCCTCAATCGCCGGCGGGGCTGGGATGGGGCCCTGCGGCGCTGATGGTTGCCCGGTGGGGCAGGTTTCGGGGGCTCCGCCCCCGTGCCCCCGCGCCTCAATCGCCGGCGAGGCTGGAGTGGTGCCCGGCGGCGCTGGAGGGGGGTGCCCAGGGAGCTGGACGTTTGCCCGCCGCTGGGCTGGGATGCCGCGGAGCGGCATTTCCAGCCCGCGCGGCGTTTGAGCGCACGGGCGCGGAGCGCACGTAGGGGGGTGCGGGGGCGGAGCCCCCGATCTTTGAGCCTCGCCGGCGATTGAGGCGCGGGGTCCGGGGCGGAGCCCCGTCCACTCGGCTCGGCTGGGTACCTTCCAGCCCGCGCGGCGTTTGAGCGCACGTATGGGGCTCGGGGGCGGAGCCCCCGGGCTTTGAGCCCCGCCGGCGATTGAGGCGTGGGGGTTCGGGGGCGGCGCCCCGGAACCTGCCCCGCGCAGCGGGCGGCCCGGCACCCCCCGGGAGGAGGGGCCGGGCCGCGAGTCGCTATGCCTTGCGGAGGCGGAACGTCAGGGACAGGGGGGTGTCCGTGAACGGGGTGCCGTACGTGTCGTCCGCGTCACCCGCCGTGAAGTCCGTCGCCAGGACCTCGTCCGCGATCAGGCCGGCGTGGTCCGTCAGGGCCGTGACGACCTCCGGATCCGTCGACGACCAGCGCAGCGCGATGCGGTCCGCGACGTCCAGGCCCGAGTTCTTGCGGGCCTCCTGGATCAGGCGGATCGCGTCACGGGCGAGGCCCGCCAGCCGCAGCTCCGGCGTGATCTCCAGGTCCAGGGCGACCGTCGCGCCGGAGTCCGAGGCGACGGACCAGCCCTCGCGCGGGGTCTCCGTGATGATGACCTCCTCCGGGGAGAGGGTGATCGACTCGCCGTTCAGGGAGATCTCCGCGGAGCCGGACCGCAGGGCCAGGGACAGCGCCGCCGCGTCGGCCGCGGCCACGGCCTTCGCCACGTCCTGCACGCCCTTGCCGAACCGCTTGCCCAGCGCCCGGAAGTTCGCCTTGGCCGTCGTGTCCACCAGGGACCCGCCGACCTCGGAGAGCGAGGCCAGGGAGGAGACGTTCAGCTCCTCCGTGATCTGGGCCCGGAGGTCGTCGGACAGCGCGTCGAAGCCCGACGCTCCGACCAGGGCCCGCGACAGCGGCTGGCGCGTCTTGACGCCGGACTCGGCCCGCGTCGCGCGGCCCAGCTCCACCAGGCGCCGGACCAGGAGCATCTGCTGCGACAGCGCAGGGTCCACGAGCGCGGCGTCCGCCACCGGCCACGTCGACAGGTGCACCGACTCCGGCGCCTCCGGGGTGACCGGAACGACCATGTCCTGCCACACCCGCTCGGTGATGAACGGGGTCAGGGGGGCCAGGAGACGGGTGATCGTCTCCACCACCTCGTGCAGCGTGCGCAGCGCCGCCGCGTCACCCTGCCAGAACCGGCGGCGCGAGCGGCGCACGTACCAGTTGGACAGGTCGTCCACGAACGCCGAGAGCAGCTTGCCGGCGCGCTGGGTGTCGTACGCCTCCATCGCCTCCGTCACCTCGCCCACCAGCGCGTGCAGTTCGGAGAGGAGCCAGCGGTCCAGGACCGTGCGGTCGGCCGGGGCCGGATCGGCCGCCGAGGGCGCCCAGTTCGACGTACGGGCGTACAGCGCCTGGAAGGCGACCGTGTTCCAGTACGTGAGGAGGGTCTTGCGGACGACCTCCTGGATCGTGCCGTGGCCCACGCGCCGGGCCGCCCACGGCGAGCCGCCGGCCGCCATGAACCACCGCACGGCGTCGGCGCCGTGCTGGTCCATCAGCGGGATCGGCTGGAGGATGTTGCCGAGGTGCTTGGACATCTTGCGGCCGTCCTCGGCGAGGATGTGGCCCAGGCAGACCACGTTCTCGTACGAGGACTTGTCGAAGACCAGCGTGCCGACGGCCATGAGGGTGTAGAACCAGCCGCGGGTCTGGTCGATGGCCTCGGAGATGAACTGCGCCGGGTAGCGGGACTCGAAGAGTTCCTTGTTCTTGTACGGGTAGCCGTACTGCGCGAACGGCATCGAACCCGAGTCGTACCAGGCGTCGATGACCTCCGGCACGCGGACCGCGGTCCGCGCACAGCCGTCGTGCGTGCAGGTGAAGGTGACGTCGTCGATGTACGGGCGGTGCGGGTCCAGGGCGGAGAGGTCCGTCCCGGTCAGCTCCGAGAGCTCGGCACGCGAGCCGATGCACGTGAGGTGGTTCTCCTCGCAGCGCCAGACGGGCAGCGGGGTGCCCCAGTAGCGGTTGCGGGAGAGCGCCCAGTCGATGTTGTTGTTCAGCCAGTCGCCGAAGCGGCCCTGCTTGACCGACTCCGGGAACCAGTTGGTCTTCTCGTTCTCCCGCAGCATCGCGTCCTTGACGGCGGTGGTGCGGATGTACCAGGACGGCTGCGCGTAGTAGAGCAGCGCGGTGTGGCAGCGCCAGCAGTGCGGGTAGCTGTGCTCGTAGGCGATGTGCTTGAAGAGCAGGCCGCGCGCGTCGAGGTCGGCGGTCAGCTTCTCGTCGGCCTTCTTGAAGAAGACGCCGCCGACGAGCGGGACCTCCTCCTCGAAGGTGCCGTCGGGGCGGACCGGGTTCACGACGGGCAGCCCGTACGCGCGGCACACCGCGAGGTCGTCGGCGCCGAAGGCGGGGGACTGGTGGACCAGACCGGTGCCGTCCTCGGTCGTGACGTACTCGGCGTTCACGACGTAGTGGGCGGGGGCGTCGAAGGGCACCAGCTCGAAGGGGCGCTGGTAGGTCCAGCGCTCCATCTCCTTGCCCGTGAAGCTCTGGCCGGTGGCCTCCCAGCCTTCGCCCAGGGCCTTCTCCAGCAGCGGCTGGGCGACGACCAGCTGCTCCTCGCCATTGGTGGCGACGACGTAAGTGACCTCGGGGTGGGCCGCGACAGCGGTGTTGGAGACCAGGGTCCAGGGGGTGGTCGTCCAGACCAGCAGGGCCGCCTCGCCGGCCAGTGGGCCGGAGGTCAGCGGGAAGCGGACGAACACCGAGGGGTCGACGACCGTCTCGTAGCCCTGCGCCAGCTCGTGGTCGGACAGGCCGGTGCCGCAGCGCGGGCACCAGGGGGCGACGCGGTGGTCCTGGACGAGGAGGCCCTTGTTGAAGATCTCCTTCAGGGACCACCAGACCGACTCGACGTACTCGGGGTCCATGGTCCGGTACGCGTCGTCCAGGTCGACCCAGTAGCCCATGCGGGTGGTGAGCTGGGCGAACGCGTCGGTGTGGCGGGTCACGGACTGGCGGCACTTGGCGTTGAACTCGGCGATGCCGTACGCCTCGATGTCCTGCTTGCCGTTGAAGCCGAGCTCCTTCTCGACGGCGAGCTCGACGGGCAGGCCGTGGCAGTCCCAGCCGGCCTTGCGGGCCACGTGGTAGCCGCGCATGGTCCGGAAGCGGGGGAAGACGTCCTTGAAGACGCGGGCCTCGATGTGGTGCGCGCCGGGCATGCCGTTGGCGGTGGGCGGGCCCTCGTAGAAGACCCATTCGGGGCGGCCCTCGGACTGCTCCAGGCTCTTGGCGAAGGTCTTGTTGTCCTGCCAGAACTCCAGGACAGCGTGCTCCAGGGCGGGCAGGTCGACCTGGGCGGGTACCGGGCGGTACTGCGGCTTCGGCTGCGTACTCATGAGGTGGGTGTCTTCCTCCGGCGGGGGTCTGCTCTCCGTCCGGAGGGACGAGAGCGCGCAGCTCCCGCGGTACCACCCTCCTTGGCCGCCGGACGGGTCCGGTGGCCCCCTCATTGGGGTGCGAGCCGGTTCTACTGGCCCCAGGGCGCTCCTGCGGCGTTCTTCCGGCGGCTCCGGGGTGATCCTTCACGTCGCGCTCGCCCCCGGGCTCTCACCGTCCCCGGGTCGCTCCTGGCTGCGTCCGACGCTACTCGTCCCCATCCATGCCTTTCGCTGGGCTCAGTGTACGGGCCGGGGGGCGGGACGGCAGACCGGTTTTCCCCGGGGCGTGGCGGGGGCGCGGGGCGGGCCGCGCGATGACCCGAACGGTCCCGCGTGCGCCGGGGGCTCCGCGCGGGCTTCCGCGGGGGCTCCTGTGCGGATTACCGGGCGCGCAGGTGGGCACAACGGATGCAGGTTGGCCTCGAAGGATGCGCGCCCCGTTGCCGTGGGGCTGGAGTCGATTTATCGTCCCAGCACGATTCGCGTGCAATATCACAGTATGTGAAGGGGCCGCGGCCATGGTGGTGAAGAAGACCGCCGCGAAGAAGTCCACGGCGACCGGGACGGCGGCGAAGAAGGCCGTGGCGAAGAAGGCCGTGGCGGAGAAGGCCGTGGCGAAGAAGGCGACGGCCAGGAAAGCCGCGGCCAAGAAGGCCCCGGCCAAGAAGGCCGTGGACGGGAAGGTCACCGAGAAGTCCGCCGCGAAGACCGCCAAGAAGACCAGCAAGAAGTCCGCCGAGAAGACCACCAGGACGACCACGAAGAAGGTCACCGCCAAGGCGGCGGTGACCGAGGGGGCGGCCCAGGCCGCGAAGCAGACGGGAGCCGGGACAGTGGTTGCCAAGAAGAGCACCGGTACGGGACGGTCCAGGAAGGCGGCCACCGCCGCCACCAGCGGGCTGCCCAAGGTCCGCGTCACCGCCGTGCCCGCCGGGCCCGGCGAGCTCGCCGTACGGCCGGGCGAGGAGCCCTGGACGCCCGCCGAGGTCGCCGAGGCCCGCTCCGAGCTGCAGAGCGAGGTGCTGCGGCTCCAGGCCGAGCTCCAGGCCTCCGACGAGGCCATCTCGGGCCTGATGCGCGATTCGGGCGACGGCGCCGGCGACGACCAGGCGGACACCGGCACCAAGAACATCACCCGCGAGCACGAACTGGCCCTCGCGTCGAACGCCCGCGAGATGCTGGAGCAGACCGAGCGGGCCCTGGAGCGCCTGGACGCGGGCACCTACGGCCTGTGCGAGAACTGCGGCCGGCCCATCGGAAAGGCCAGGATGCAGGCCTTCCCGCGGGCCACGCTGTGCGTGGAGTGCAAGCAGAAGCAGGAGCGGCGGCACTAGCCGTCGCGGGCTGACGTACCCTCGTCTTGCAGTTGTCGAGCTAGTTCGAGGGACTCACGTGGCAGAGGCGGAGCGCATCATCGGTACGCCGCAGGTCGGAGACGACGCGTCGCAGCCGCAGCCGGAGCCCGTACCCGCGGGCGGGCACCGGCGGATCGTCGCGCTGCTCGTCGTGGCCGTGCTGGCCTTCGCACTCGACCTCGGCAGCAAGATGCTCGTGGTGGCGAGGCTGGAGCACCAGCCGCCGATCGAGATCGTCGGCGACCTGCTGAAGTTCACGGCGGTCCGCAACCCCGGCGCGGCCTTCGGCTTCGGCGAGGCCTTCACGATCCTGTTCACCTGCATCGCGGCCACCGTGATCGTGGTGATCGTGCGGCTGGCCCGCAAGCTCTACAGCCTGCCCTGGGCCATCGCGCTCGGTCTGCTGCTGGGCGGTGCGCTGGGCAACCTCACCGACCGGATCTTCCGTTCGCCGGGCGTCTTCCGGGGTGCGGTGGTCGACTTCATCGCGCCCGCGCACTTCGCCGTCTTCAACCTGGCGGACTCCGCGATCGTGTGCGGCGGCATCCTGATCGTGCTGCTGTCGTTCCGGGGCCTGGACCCGGACGGGACCGTCCACAAGGACTGACAAGGCATACTCGACGGGTGAGTACGATTCCCGAGATCCGCACCCTGCCCGTTCCCGATGGCCTCGAAGGCGAGCGCGTCGACGCCGCCATCGCCCGTATGTTCGGTTTTTCCCGGACGAAGGCGGCCGAGCTCGCGGCCGCGGGGAAGGTGGCGGTCGACGGCAGCGTCGTCGGGAAGTCCGAGCGGGTGCACGGCGGCGCCTGGCTCGAGGTCGAGATGCCCGCGCCGCCGCGGCCGGTCGAGATCGTGGCCGAGCCGGTCGAGGGCATGGAGATCGTCCACGACGACGACGACATCGTCGTGATCATGAAGCCGGTCGGGGTCGCCGCCCACCCCAGCCCCGGCTGGACGGGCACCACGGTCATCGGCGGTCTCGCCGCGGCCGGCTACCGGATCTCCACCTCCGGCGCCGCCGAGCGCCAGGGCATCGTGCACCGCCTCGACGTCGGCACCTCCGGCCTGATGGCCGTCGCGAAGTCCGAGCGCGCGTACACCTCGCTCAAGCACCAGTTCCGCGAGCGGATCGTCGACAAGCGCTACCACACCCTGGTGCAGGGGCACCCGGACCCGATGAGCGGCACCATCGACGCGCCGATCGGGCGGCACCCCAGCGCCGACTACAAGTGGGCGGTCACCCAGGACGGCAAGCCGTCCATCACCCACTACGACCTCATCGAGGCCTTCCGCGCCGCCTCCCTGCTCGACATCAAGCTGGAGACGGGGCGCACCCACCAGATCCGCGTGCACATGTCCGCGCACCGTCACCCCTGTGTCGGCGACCTGACGTACGGCGCGGACCCGACCATCGCCAAGCGGCTGGGCCTGACCCGGCAGTGGCTGCACGCGGTGCGGCTGGGCTTCGAGCACCCCTCCGACGGGCAGTGGGTGGAGTTCGAGAGCACCTACCCGGCGGACCTCCAGCACGCGCTGGACGTGATCCGCAAGGAGAGCGAGTGACCGGGATCGAGGTCCGCCGGGCAACGACCGCGGAGGACCTGGCGGCCTGCTACGCGGTCCGTACCGAGGTCTTCGTCGTCGAGCAGGGCGTGCCCGAGGCGGTCGAGTACGACGCGTACGACGCCGGCGCGATCCACGTCCTGGCCGTCGGACCCGACGGCCCCGTGGGCACCGGCCGGCTGCTGTACGGGCCCGCGGCCCTGGCCAAGACCGGTGACCCGGGGGTCGGATCGCTGGGCCGGCTGGCCGTGCTGAAGGCCGCGCGCGGCCTGGGCGTGGGCGCGCTGCTGGTGCGCGCGATCGAGGCGGAGGCCGTGGCGCTGGGCCTGGCGGCCGTGGATCTCGGGGCGCAGACGCACGCGCTCGGCTTCTACGAGGGGCTGGGCTACGAGGCGTACGGGCCGGAGTTCGACGACGCGGGCATGCCGCACCGGGCGATGCGGCGTCGCCTGCCGTAAACCGGGCACGCCGTGGCAAGGTGGGCGCTGTGGATCAGCTCGCCTTGCTGTTCGTGCTGCTGCTCGGGGCCGTGGTCACGGTGCCGCTCGGGGACCGGCTGGGGCTGCCCGCGCCGGTGCTGATGACCGTGGCCGGGATGGTGCTGGCGGTCCTGCCGTTCGTCCCCGACGTCGACATCCGGCCCGAGTTCATCCTGCCGCTGGTGCTGCCGCCGCTGCTGTACGCGGGCGTGCAGCGCACCTCCTGGCTGCAGTTCGCGGCCAACGTCCGGCCGATCCTCCTGCTGGCCGTCGCGCTGGTGTTCGTCACGACCGCCGCCGTCGCCGCCACCGCGCACGCCGTCGTCCCCGGGCTGCCGGTCGCCGCCGCCGTCGCGCTGGGCGCGCTCGTGGCGCCGCCCGACCCGGTCGCGGCCACCGCCGTCGCCGGCTCGCTCGGGCTGCCCCGGCGCATGGTGTCGATCCTGGAGGGCGAGGGCCTCTTCAACGATGTCACCGCGATCGTGCTCTACCACGTGGCCGTCGCCGCGGCCGTGAGCGGCAGCTTCTCCTGGCCCGGCGCCCTGGGCGCGTTCGTGCTGTCGGCCGTCGTCGCCGTGGCCGTCGGGCTGGCACTGGGCTGGCTCACGAACCGGCTGATGGGGCGGCTGGGCGACGCCACGCTCCAGATCGGGCTCACGCTGCTGGTGCCGTTCGTGGCGTACGTGCTGGCCGAGGAGCTGCGCGGGTCGGGCGTCCTGGCGGTCCTGACGACCGCGCTGTTCCTCGCCGAGTACGCGAGCGACGCCGACGACGTGCTCGGGCGGCTGGCCGGGCACACCTTCTGGGAAGTCATCGACATGCTGGTGACGGGGGTCGCGTTCGGCCTGATCGGCCTGGAGCTGTACAACGTCTTCGGTACGGCGGGCGGCCGCGCGGCCGAGCTGGCCGGCTGGGCGGCGGCCGTGACCGCGGTCGTGGTCGGCGTACGGCTGCTGTACCTGCTGCCGGCGGCGTGGCTGGCGCGCAAGCTGCACGACCGGCGCGACTACGACGAGGAGATCCCGCTGAGCTGGCGGGAGAGCGTGGTGATGTGGTGGGCCGGGATGCGGGGCGTGGCCTCGGTCGCGCTGGCGCTGGCCATCCCGCTGACCACGGACGCCGGCGACCCGTTTCCCGCCCGCGACCAGATCGTCTTCATCGCCTTCGCGGTGATCATGACGACGCTGGTGTTCCAGGGACTGACCCTGCCCTGGCTGGTGCGCCGGCTGGGGGTGGAGGCGGACACGAACGTGCAGCGGGAGTTCGAACGGCAGCTGGCCGTCCGCGCGGCGAAGGCGGCCAGGCGGCGGCTGAAGGAGATCGAGGGCGTCGAGGAGCTGCCGGAGGACCTGGTCGAACAGCTCCAGCGGCGGGCCTTCGACGTCGGCGCGCGGATCAGCCCCGACCTGGTGGACGAGGAACGGCGGGAGGCGTACGCGCAGCGGGTCTCGCGGCTGCACACCGTCCAGCGGATCCAGCGGGAGATGATGTCGGCGGCCCGCCACGAGGTCCTCTCGGCGCGCAGCGAACCCGGCGCCGACCCGGAGGTCGTGGACCGCGTCCTGCGCCACCTCGACGTCCGCAGCCTCCGGGCGCCGTAGGCGCCGGCTGCCGCGCGGCGGGCCGGGGCCCGGCGGACCGGGTCCCGGCCCGCTCGGCGCCGGGCGTCGTCAGACCTGGTAGCGGGCCGGGGCGAACAGGTGCGGGTGCGCCGCGACCCAGTCCGACGTGCGGCGCAGGCCCTCGGCCAGCGGCACCCTCGGCGCCCAGGAGGCCCAGGCCAGGGCCCGGGAGTTGTCCGACAGCAGGCGCTCGACCTCACTGCCCGACGGCCGCAGCCGGGCCGGATCGGTCACCACCGACGCCTCCCGCCCCGACGCCGCGATCAGGGCCGCCGCCAGGTCGCCGATCGAGATCTCCTGCCCCGTGCCCAGGTTGACGACCTCACCCACCGCCCGCTCGCAGGCCGCCACCGCCAGGAAGCCCTCCGCCGTGTCCGTCACGTACGTGAAGTCCCGGGTCGGGGTCAGCGAGCCCAGCCGGATCTCCCGGACGCCCGCGTGCAGCTGCGCCAGGATCGTCGGGATCACCGCACGCGCCGACTGCCGTGGACCGTACGTGTTGAACGGCCGGACCACCGCCACCGGCAGCTCGAACGCGTGGTGGAAGGAGAGCGCCATCATGTCCGCGCCGATCTTCGACGCCGAGTACGGCGACTGCGGCTGGAGCGGATGGGTCTCGGCGATCGGGGCGGTCAGCGCCGTGCCGTAGACCTCGCTCGTCGAGGTGTGCACCAGCCGCCGCACGCCCCAGCGCCGGCAGGCCTCCGCCACGTTCTGCGTCCCGGTCACGTTCGTCTGCACGTACGCGCCCGGCGAGTCGTAGCTGTACGGGATCCCGATCAGGGCCGCCAGGTGGAACACCGTGTCGCAGCCGGCCACCGCGTCACTGACCCGGCCGGCGTCGCGTACGTCGCCCGCCCACATCTCGACCTCGCCGGTGCCGTCGGCCAGGTACCGCTTCAGGTGGCCCTTCTCGGCGTACGGCTTGTAGTGGACGAAGGCCCGGACCCGGGCGCCGCGCGCCACCAGCAGGTCCACCAGCGTCGAGCCGATGAACCCCTCCGCCCCGGTGACGAGCACGGTGCGGCCGGTCCAGTCGAAAGCGGTTCCGTCGTGGGCGATGGTCATGCGGACTCCAGGGAGAAAGGGTCGGAGGGGGAGGAGGGGGAGAAGGAAGGGGCCGGGAGACCGGCTACGCGCAGCACCTGCGCCGCCAGCAGTTCGGCGGCCCGCGCGTGCGGTCCGGGGTCGGCCGCACCGGCCATCGCGGCCAGCCGGCCGGGATCGGCGAGCAGCGGGCCGACGAGCTCCGCCAGCCGGTCGCCCGTGGTCTCGGCATCCGCCAGCAGCAGCCCCGCGCCCGCGTCGCAGAGCACCCGCGCGTTGTGCGTCTGGTGGTCGCCCGGCGCGTGCGGATAGGGGACCAGGAGCGCCGGGACCCCGGTCGCCGCCAGTTCCGCGACCGTCGCCGAACCCGCCCGGCACACCACCAGGTCGGCGGCCGCGTACACCAGGTCCATCCGGTCCAGGTACGGCACCGCCCGCGCGATCCGGTCCCCGCCCGAGGCCGCCAGTTCCGCCGCCGTCCGGTCCAGCACCGCCGGCCCGGTCTTGATCAGCAGGGTGACGTCGTCCCGGTCCCGCCACCGCCGGGCCAGCTCCGTCGCCGCCCCGGTCAGCCGTACGGCGCCCAGGCTGCCGCCGTTGAAGACCACCAGCCGCCGCCGGCCGGGGACACCGAGCTCCCGCCGGGCCCCGGCGCGCAGGCCCGCCCGCTCCGCCGGGCCGAGCGAGGCCAGCCGGGCCAGCGCCGCCGAGATCGGCATCCCGGTGGTCAGCGCCCGCTCCCCGCCCGCCAGACGGCCGCGGCTGCGGTCGAAGGCGACCGCGATGTGCGGGGTCAGCCGGGCCGCGAACCGGTTCGCCCGGCCCGGCACCGCGTTGGACTCGTGGATCACCGCCGGCAGCCCGGCGAGCCGGGCCCCCAGCACGGCCGGCGCGCTCGGGTAGCCGCCCATGCCGACGACGACCTGCGCGCCCTGCGCCCGGATCACGTCGCGGGCCTGCCGGGCCGAGCGGAGCAGGGCCGCGGGCAGCAGGTACCGCTTCGCGCCGAGCGAGGGATCGAAGGGGATCATGTCGACGGTGTGCAGCCGGTAGCCCGCGCCCGGGACCAGGTCCGTCTCCAGACCCCGTTCGGTCCCGACGAACGAGACCACCGTGCCCGGAACCGCCGCGCGCAGCGCCTCGGCGAGCGCGAGACCGGGATAGATGTGACCGCCGGTGCCGCCCGCGCCGATCACGACGGACAGCGGGGCGCCGAGGGGAGCGGAAGGTGCGCCGAAGGGTGTGCCGGCAGGAGTGCTCGCAGGAGTGCCCGTAGGAGTGCTCATGCCCGCACCCTCCCGGTGTGCCCTAAGAAGGTTCTAAGAGGTTCGCCCACCCCCTTTGGCAGGCTGTGTCCCATGAGCGAAGCGCGAGGGGCACGGGGCGGGGGCCGGCATGAGTGAGCCGCACCACCGGATCCTGGTGGTCGACGACGAGCCGGAGGTACGGGCCGCCGTCGAGGACGGGCTGGCCGTCGAGGGGTACGAGGTGCGCGGCGCCGGCGACGGGCTGGCCGCGCTCTCCGCGATCGCGGCCTGGCAGCCGGACGCCGTCGTCCTCGACGTGATGATGCCCGTCCTCGACGGGCTCGGCGTGTGCCGGCAGCTGCGCGCCCTCGGCGACCGCACCCCCGTGCTGGTCCTGACGGCCCTGGACTCCGTCAGCGAGCGCGTCGACGGGCTGGAGGCCGGCGCCGACGACTACCTGGTCAAGCCCTTCGCCCTGGACGAGCTGGTGGCACGGGTACGGGCCCTGCTGCGCCGGGCCGCCCCCGACGACGTGGCGGGCTCGGCCCCGCTGTCCTACGCCGACCTGGAACTGGACCCGGGCACCCGGACCGGCCACCGGGGCGGACGGCCGCTGGAGTTCAGCCGTACCGAGTCCGCGCTGCTGGAACTCCTGCTGCGCCACCCCGGCCAGGTGCTGCCGCGCGAGCTGATCCTGGAGCTGGTCTGGGGCCAGGACTTCGGGCCCGGGTCCAACTCGCTCGCCGTCTACGTCGGCTACCTGCGCCGCAAGCTGGAGGCGGGCGGCGAGCCGCGCCTGGTGCACACCGTCCACGGGGTCGGCTACCGCCTGGAGGCCCGGTGAGCCGGCGCCGCGCCGGGCCGCCCTGGCGCCGCCGCCGGCCGCTGCGGACGCGGATGGCGCTGGCCGCGACCGCCGCCGTGGCCTTCGTGGCGCTCGGCGTGTGCACGGCCGCCTTCTTCGTGGTGCGCGGCCAGCTCTACCAGCAGCTCGACCTCAGCCTCACCCAGTCGGCCCGGCTGGCCGCGCAAGGAGAACGGGACGCGGCGCCCGGCACCCTCGCCGGGCAGTGCCGGTACCTGGCCGCGCCGGCCTGCGCCGAGGTGGTCCCGGCCGACCCCGGGCGGGATCCGGCCGCGCCCTACCTGCTGCCGGTCACCGGGGCCGCCCGCGCGGTCGCCGCCGGCCGGCGCGCGCCGTACTACACCGACATCACCGTCGCCGGGCATCCCGCCCGGATGCTCACCACCGACTACGCCAAGGGCCGCGCCCTCCAGGTCGCCCTGCGCTCCGACACCGTCCAGGACGGCATCCGGCAGGCCGCCCACCGGCTCGTCCTCGTCGGCGCCGCCGGGGTGCTGCTCGCCGCCGCCCTCGGCTACTGGGTCTCGCGCACGGGCCTGGCACCCGTCACCCGGCTCACCGCCATGGCCGAACGGATCGCCGCCACCCGCGACGCCCGGCTGCGCATCGACCTGCCGCCGCCGGGCCGCGAGGACGAACTGACCCGGCTGGCCGGCAGCTTCAACACCATGCTCGGCGAGCTCGAACAGTCCGTCACCGCCCAGCGCCGCCTGGTCGCGGACGCCTCGCACGAGCTGCGCACCCCGCTCACGGCGCTGCGCACCAACGCCGAACTCCTCGCCCGCGCCGACCGGCTCACCCCCGGGCAGCGCGACCGGGCCCAGACCGCGCTCGGCCGCCAGCTGCGCGAGGTGACGGGCCTGGTCAACGACCTGATCGAACTCGCCCGCGACGAGGAGCCGCGGCCGCTGCTCGAACAGGTCCGCCTCGGGCCCCTGGTGGAGAGCTGCGTCCAGGCCGCGCGGACCCACTGGCCGGACGTGCCCTTCACCGTCCGGTGCACCGGCGAGGTCGTCCTGGCGGGCGTACCGGCCCGGCTGACCCGGCTGCTGGCCAACCTGCTCGACAACGCGGCCAAGTTCAGCCCGCCGGGCCGGCCGGTCGAGGTCGAGCTGACCCCGGCCGCCCTGACGGTCCGCGACCACGGCCCCGGTATCGCCCCGGAGGACCTCCCGTACGTCTTCGACCGCTTCTACCGCGCGAGCACGGCCCGCGCCCTGCCCGGCTCGGGCCTGGGCCTGGCGATGGCCCGCCAGATCGCCCGGGCCCACGGCGCGGAGCTGCACGCGGAGGCGGCACCGGGCGGCGGGGCGCTGTTCCGGCTGGTGCTCGGCGGGCGGGAGGGCGGGGAGCGGGAGGACGGCGGCTCAGGAGGAGGCGTGGCCCGGGGGGAGTGAGGTGGCGATCCGGGGCAGCGCTTCGGGGTGTTCGGCGACCAGCCAGGCGATCATCCGTTCGCGGACCGCGCAGCGCACCGTCCACACGTCGCCGGCGTCCTTGGCCGTGACCACCGCCCGCACCTCGATGGTCGTCGGGGTGGTGCCCGTGACCACCAGGCCGGACGAGCGGCCGTCCCACTCCGGGATGTCCTTGAGCAGGTCGGCCAGCCGCTCCCGCATCAGGGCGACCGGGGCGCTGTGGTCCAGGTGCCAGAAGACGGTGCCGGTCATCTCCGCACCGCCGCGCGACCAGTTCTCGTACGGCTTGCCGGTGAAGTACGACACCGGCATGGTGATCCGCCGCTCGTCCCAGGTGCGCACCGTCAGGAAGGTCAGCGTGATCTCCTCGACGGTGCCCCACTCCCGGTCCACGACCACCGTGTCCCCGATCCGCACGGTGTCGCCGAACGCGATCTGCAGGCCCGCGAACAGGTTGCTCAGGCTGGACTGCGCGGCGATGCCGGCCACGATGCCGAGCACACCGGCCGAGGCGAGCAGCGACGCGCCCATCGTCCGCATCGCCGGGAAGGTCAGCAGCATCGCGGCGAGCGCGACGACCACGACCACCGCGGTCACCACCCGCTGGATGAGGGTGACCTGGGTCCGGACCCGGCGCACCCGCGCCGAGTCGGGCGCCGCGGCCGCGTACCGCGCGTACCAGGCGTCGACCACCGCCGTCGCGATCCGCACCAGCAGCCAGGCCGCCGACGCGATCAGTACCAGGTTCAGCGCACGGGCGACGCCGACGGAGTGGTCCGGCAGCAGCTTCGTCTGCCGGTAGGCCGCGCGCAGCAGCGCGGCGCCGAGCAGCAGCTGGAAGGGGACCCGGCAGCGGCGCAGCAGCCCCCACAGCGGGGTCTCGCGGTGCCGGCCGTCGGCACGGCGCAGCAGCAGGTCCAGCAGCCACCCCGCCAGCAGGGTGATCACGACCGCGCCACCGACGACGGTCAACGGGCGAAGGACGGACTCCATCTCCATGCCAGTGAACGTAACCGAATGACGCCCGCGGAAACTGGCACGATGGGTGCATGGACATCATGCTCTTCCATTCGACGTACGGGCTGCGGCCCGCGGTGCTGGCGGCGGCCGACCGGCTGCGCGCCGCGGGGCACCAGGTGCAGGTGCCGGACCTCTTCGAGGGGCGCACCTTCGACACCGTCGAGGAGGGCATGGCCTTCCGGGACGAGGTCGGCCGCGACGAGCTGCTCAGGCGGGCGGTGCTCGCGGCGGCGCCGTACTCCGACCAGGGCCTGGTCTACGCCGGTTTCTCCTTCGGCGGCTCCGTGGCCCAGCACCTGGCGCTGGCCGACGCGAAGGCGCGCGGGCTGCTGCTCCTGCACGGCACCGCCGACCTCGCGGACGACACCATGCTCGACGAGCTGCCGGTGCAGCTGCACGTCGCGGACCCGGACCCGTTCGAGCCGCACGACTGGCTGACCGCCTGGTACCTGCGGATGCGACGGGCGGGCGCGGACGTCGAGGTGCACAGCTACCCGGGCGCGGGGCACCTGTTCACCGACCCGGACCTGCCGGACTACGACGCCGAGGCCGCCGAGCAGGCCTGGACGGTGGCGCTCGGCTTCCTCGACAGCCTGTAGCCGGTGGCGGGCGCGGCCGTCAGGGCCGGCGGCACTGGCCGGACGGGGAGGCGGCCGGCGGGGCGCACTGGTACCGGTAGTCGTCCTCGGCGTTGCTGAGCCAGCGGCCGATGCACTGGTTGGCCGTGGTCCGGCCGCGGGCCGCGCAGAAGGACAGCGCGGCCCGGCCGTCGGCGAAAGGGCCGGGGGCGTAGACGACCCAGTAGCCGGGGTTCAGCGAGGCGTACCGGGAACTGTCGAGCACCTGCGCCTCGGGCACGCTGCCGCGGATGTCGGCCAGCAGCTGGTCCCGGGCGGCCGTGCCGGACGTCTTGGGCTCGGAGTGGAGCTGCGCGATCCAGCTGCCGCCGGCGGGCTGCGCGGGGGTGCCGGGCCGGTCCGGCGCGGGCGCGGCCGTGGGCGTGGGCGTGGGCGTGGGGGAGGGTGCCGGGCTCGGTGGCGCCGGTGCCGGCGCCGGGCTGTCGGCCGGGCCGGGGCTCGGCGGCGGTGTGGAGCCGGGGGCCGACACCGGCGTGGAGGCCGGGGCCGAGGTGGTGGCCGCACCGCCGCCCTGTGCGTCGGGGCCGCCGGTGTCCTCCGGCCGGGTCAGCACGTAGATCCCCAGGCCCAGCAGCAGGAGGGCGACGAGCACGGCGCCGGCCGCGAGCGGGCCGATCCGCCGGCGCGGCCGCTCGGGCGGGGCGGCGTACGGGCCGATGGTCGCGAGCGCCTCGTGGGGCGTCTCGGCGTACGGACCGGGCCCCGGTACGGCGGGCGGGGTGTCCGCCGGCGGCGCGGGCGGACCGGACCACCCGCCCGCCCCCGCCGGAGCGCCCGGCAGCCCCGGTGCGCCGGGAGGGGGCGGGGTCGCCGGAGCGGGCGCGGGGGCCGGTGCCGGGTCGACGCGGGTGGGCTCGGGCGGGGCCGGGAACGGCTGCGCCGGCCCGGGGGCCGGAGCCCCCGCCGCGACCGCCGCCAGCAGGGCGTCCAGCCGGCGGGCGTCCGGGCGGGCCGCCGGGTCGCGGACCAGGACCTCGGCCAGGACGGGGCCCAGCGCGCCCGCGCGGCGCGGCGGCGGGACCGGGTCGTCCAGGACGGCGGCCAGGGTGGCCAGGGTAGTCGTGCGCCGCATGGGGCTGACGGCCTCGACGCACACGTAGAGCGTCATGGCCAGCGACCACAGGTCGCACGCGGGCGTGTCGGCGCCGCGGATCCGTTCGGGGGCGAGGAATTCGGGCGTACCGATGATCTCGCCCGTCCGGGTCAGCGAGGTCGCGTCCTGGAGGGCGGCGATGCCGAAGTCGGTCAGGACCGCCGAACCGTCCGCGCGCAGCAGCACGTTGGCCGGTTTCACGTCCCGGTGGTGGATTCCGGCCGCGTGCGCGGCGCTCAGGCCGGCCAGGACCTCGCGGCCGAGGCGGGCCGCCTCGGCCGGGCGCATCGGCCCGCGTTCGAGGCGTTGCTGGAGCGAGCCGCCGGACAGCAGTTCCATCACGAGCCAGGGGTGGGGGCCCTGGTCCACGATGTGGTGGACGGTGACGACGTGGGGGTGGCTGATCCGCGCCTGGGCGCGGGCCTCGCGCAGGATCCGTTCGCGCAGGACCCGGGAGGCCTCGTCGTCCTCGCCGGGCCACGACCGTACTTCCTTGACGGCCACCTCACGGTGCAGGGCACGGTCCAGCGCTCGCCAGACCGTGCCCATGCCTCCGCTGCCGAGCCGCTCCAGCAGCTCGAACCGTCCGTCGATCACGTCCCCCGGCGCGCTCATGGCGCCAGGTTAGGGCAGCGGGGGGCCGCCCGGGGTCAGCTCGCGCGGTATGCGGTCCACATGCTCTTCATCCGGGACACCTGTCCGGCGGAGAACTGGTACATGCACGCGTCGTACGTGTAGTCCATGAAGTTGTGGATCGGGTCCACGCCGGACTTCGAGGCGCAGGAGTCGCGGCCGGTCGGGCACTCGTACGCGGCGGTCTTCTCGGCCGGGGTGTCGGCGACCGAGTCGCCGCTGCCGTTGCAGCCGCCCTGGAAGGTGTGGTAGAGGCCCATCCAGTGGCCGACCTCGTGGGTGCCGGTGTCGCCCTCGTTGTAGTTCGCGGAGGAGCCGCCGGGCAGCGAGGAGTTGAGCAGGACCACGCCGTCCATCTTCGGCTGCGAGGCGTAGGAGCTGGGGAAGGTCGCCCAGCCCAGCAGGCCGCCGCCGAGGTTGGCGGTGTAGATGTTCAGCGCGTTGGCGCCGCCCTTGCGCAGGGCGTTCTTCATGTCCTTCTCGGCCTGGGTGCCGTCGGAGAGGTTGTACCAGGAGGCGTTGTCCGTGTAGTCCGTCGAGACCAGCGAGAACTGGTAGCCGGAGTCGGCGTTGCCGGTGCCCTGGCCGCCGAAGGCGGAGTTGAGGACGGCGATCTGGTTGCCGACGTCCGTGGCCGTCAGCTTGCCGGCGCTGCCGGAGTGGATGACGTGGACGTACACGGGGATGGTGATGGCGGCGGCACCGGTCGCACCGGCGGCGCGCAGCCCGTCCAGCTTCTGGGGGGTGAGCTGGCCGAGCTTCTTCTTCAGGTCGGCGTCCATCGCCTTGACCTGGTCTTCCGTCACCTCGTTGGGCTCGGCCTCGTGGTGGCCCTTGGGCGCACGGGCGTTGGCGGCGGCCGGGGCGGGGGACTCGGCGCACTGCTCGGCCGGGGTCTGGGCCGCGGCGACGGTGGTGGGGGCGGACAGGGGGGCGAACGCCAGGGTTCCGGCCAGGGCGGCCGTACCCATCAGACGGCGGCGGAGCAGGGGGGATATGCGGGCGGAAGCGCGCACGTGAACTCCTCGCAAGCGTGGTGGGGGCGGAGGTTTTTCCTCACGCTGGCGCGAAGCTTATGTGTCTGTGACATGTATGGGTCAAGACCTGTATGTAAAAGATTTGTTGCCAGTGATGCAGTTGGGGCACCTGGTCTATGCCAAGGTGCCCCGGTCGCCGCAAAATTGACGGTACGTCAGTTCATTCAGCGGACGGGGCTGTAGACCCGCTCCACCTTCTGACTGCCGTTCGGCGTGCGGTACGAACGGCTCCACGCCGACGTCGCGTCCTGCTTCTTCTTGTCGGACACGACGTAGTAGTCCATCTGCGAGGCCTCGGCCGTCACGTTCAGGACGCCGTACCCGTGCGCGTCCATGTCCAGCCACTTCACGTGCCAGTTGGCACCCTTGATGGCCGCCTCGGCGACCAGCGAGGCGGTGTTCTCCGGCACGTGCAGGATGTCGTCGATGTTGTCGGAGGTCACCGACGTCACGACGAACTCGGTCGCGGCCGTGCCCGAGCCCGGGTACGTCGCCATGTTCACCGGGACCTCGTTGGCCCAGGCCATGTGGATGTCACCGGTCAGGAACACGGTGTTCTTGATGCCCCGGTCCTTGAGGTGGCCCAGCAGCTCCTTGCGGTCGTCGGTGTACCCGTCCCACTGGTCCACGTTGATCGCGAGGCCGCCCTCGGGCAACCCCAGAAGCTTCGACAGGGGCCCCAGAAGGTGCGCGGGCAGCGAGCCGAACGCCACCGGCGAGATCATCACCGAGGTGCCGACCAGCTTCCAGGTCGCGTTGGAGCTCGCCAGGCCCGACTTCAGCCAGTCCAGCTGGGCGCGCCCGGTGATGGTGCGCTCGGGGTCGTCCACCGAGCCCGAGCCGGTCTTGGCCTGCTGCGAGCGGAAGGAGCGCAGGTCGAGCAGGTGCAGGTCGGCGAGGCTGCCGAAGCGCAGCCGCCGGTAGCAGGTGCCCGCGATGGAGGGGCGGACCGGCATCCACTCGAAGTAGGCCTGCTTGGCCGCGGCCGCGCGGGCCGCCCAGTCGCCCTCGGTGCCCGGCGTGTGGTTGTCGGCGCCGCCGGACCAGGTGTCGTCGGCGAACTCGTGGTCGTCCCAGATCGCGACCACCGGGTGCGCGGCGTGCAGGGCCTGCAGGTCGGCGTCCGTCTTGTACGTGCCGTGCCGCAGGCGGTAGTCGGCGAGGGTGACGATCTCGTGGGCGGGCTGGTGTCGGCGCACGCCGTACTTCGCCTCGGGGTAGCCGCCGGCCTGGTACTCGTATATGTAGTCGCCCAGGTGCAGGATCGCGTCCAGGTCGGAACGGACCGCCAGGTGGCGGTAGGCCGAGAAGTAGCCGGCCTCCCAGTTGGCGCAGGAGACCACGCCGAACCGGACCCCGGGGGTGCTCGCGTCGTGGGCCGCGGTGGTGCGGGTGCGGCCGACGGGGGAGACGCTGCCGCCCGCCGTGAAGCGGTAGAAGTACGCGGCCTGCGGCCGCAGGCCGCGGACGTCGGCCTTGACCGTGTGGTCGGAGTCGGCGGTCGCGGTGACGGTGCCGCTCGCCACGATCCGGGCGAAGTTCTTGTCCTCGGCCACCTCCCAGCCGACCTGGGTGGCGGGTCCCCTGCCCGAGCCGGGTACGGCGTCGGGGGTCGGGGTCACACGGGTCCACAGCAGGACTCCGTCGGGCAGCGGATCGCCGGAGGCGACGCCGTGCAGGAACGCCGGGGCGTTCTCGGCCGCGTGCGCGCTGCTTCCCAGGGCAGTCGTCGCGGCGAAGGGTGCGAGCGCGGTGGCGGCAGCCGCGGCCATGACGACCGAGCGGCGGCGCGGCGCGGCACCGTAAGAGGGGAGTTGACTGGTCACGGGTGATCATATTACTGACGGGTACGCGTCGTAGAACACCCCTGCGAAAGCAACGGACGGACGAACTCTGGGAGTTCGCCCGTCCATTGGCGTAAATCGCTCGATTTCCGACCGGATTGCGGCAAGTCCGGCCGAGGCCCGGGCGGCGGCGCGCGCCGCCGCCCGCACCGGGCCGGTTCAGCCCGCGAGCGCCTTGTCGACGGCCTCCGTGAACGCCTGCGGCGTCTGCGGGGTGTCGATCTTCTTGCCGTCCATCTTCAGCGTCGGGGTGCCGGTCACACCGGACTCGCTGAACGCCTTGGACATCTCCAGCGCCCACCGGTCGTAGGTGCCGTTCTGCACGGCCGCCTTGAAGTCGGCGTTGTCCTTCAGCGCCGGGACCTGCTCGGCGACCTTGAGCAGGTAGTCGTCCTTGGCGAACTTGTCGTCGGTCTCCTTGGGGTGGTTCGCCGTCGAGTACAGGGCGCCCTTGTACTCCAGGAAGGCCTCGGGGCTGACGTTCAGCGCCGCGCCCAGCGCGCTCAGCGCGTTCTTCGAGCCCTCGCCCTTGGCCGCGTTGTCGATGAACGTCGCGCCGACGTACTGGAGCTTGAACTTGCCGGCCTCGACGTCCTTCTTGATCTGGTCGCCGACCACCTGCTCGAAGGAGGCGCACGCCGGGCAGCGCGAGTCCTCGTACAGCTCCAGGGTCTTCTTGGCCTCCGGCTTGCCGATGACGACGGTGGTGCCCTTGTCGCCCTCGGTGTTCTTCGGCTTGATCAGCTCGGCCTTGGCGGCCTTCTCCCAGACACCGGGCTCGCCGGCCTTGACGACCGCGAAGCCGATGCCGCCGGCCAGGGCGAGCGCCGCGACCACGCCGCCGGCCACGATGACCTGGCGGCGGGCCTTGTCCTTCTTCGCCTGCCGCTCGCGCTCGGCGCGCAGCTTCTCGCGGGCGGCTGCCTTGTTGGCCTGGCTGTTGCGTGCGCTCATGGTGTTCTCCGTGGGTGGTGCGGGTGAGGAATGAGGGGGACTGCGTCGTGCGGAAGGCGCTCAGCAGATGCCGAGCGCCCGCGCGGGCGGTCCCCGCCGTCCCACGGAGTGCGCCGGGAAGCGGGTCCGGGCCGCCGGGCCCGTCCGCCCCGCCGCGGCGGTGCGCCGGGCGGCCGCGGCCGGTGCGGTGCGCCGGGCCACCGCCAGCAGCAGCGGCCGGAACGCGAAGGCGGCCACCGCGCGCAGCAGCCGGCCCAGGGCCCGCTCACCGTGCCGCAGCCACAGCGCGGCCAGCATCCCGACCGAGACGTGGGCCGCCAGCAGCATCCAGGGCGTCCACGGCCCCGCCGAGGCGAGCAGCGCCGCCGGGTCACCGGCGGGCCCGGCCACCTCGGCCAGCGGCCCGCCCACCGGCGTGCCGCCGCACAGTTCCTCCAGGCCCAGCGCCCGCAGCGGACCCGACACGGGTCCGCCGGCGGGGCCGTAGCACAGGTGCTGACCTGCGGTGAAGGCCGTGTCGGCGGCCAGTTCCAGCGGCACCAGCAGGGCGGCGATCGGGGCGAAGCCCCGCTCCCGCCCGGCCAGCGCGTAGGCGATCGCGAAGACGCCGGCGAACGCTCCGGCGACCAGGGCGGGCGGCAGCGGCACCTGTGACATCAGCACGTGCGAGCCGGCCGAGAGCAGCACGACGAGCGCGCTGAACAGCGCGGCCCGCAGCCCCCGGATCCCTGCCTCTGATATGCCCATCGCCGCCGAGTGTCCCACGACTGCCTGTGAAAGGGGGCCTTCGGCCCCCTCGCACAGGTCACACCATGCCGCCGGCCGGCTTCAGCGGGTGAGCCTGCCGTTACGGAAGAGGTCCACGAAGATCTGGTGGTCGGCGCGGGCCCGCGCCCCGTAGGCGTGGGCGAAATCGACCAGCAGCGTCGCGAAGCCCTTCTCGTCGGCCGCGATCGCCGCGTCGATGGCCCGCTCGGTCGAGAAGGGCACCAGCGACTGCCCGGACTCGTCCGCGTCGGCGGCCGCGTGCATGGTCGCCGTCGCCCGGCCCAGGTCCGCGACCACCGCCGCGATCTCCTCGGGGTCGTCGATGTCCGACCAGTCCAGGTCCACCGCGTACGGGGAGACCTCCGCGACCAGCTGGCCGGCCCCGTCCAGCTCCGTCCAGCCCAGCCACGGGTCGGCGTGCGCCTGCAGGGCCCGCTGGGAGATCACCGTGCGGTGCCCCTCGTGCTGGAAGTACTCGCGCACCGACCGGTCGGTGACGTGCCGGGAGACCGCCGGGGTCTGCGCCTGCTTGAGGTAGATCACGACGTCGTTCTCCAGGGCGTCGCTGTGGCCCTCCAGCAGGATGTTGTACGAGGGCAGGCCGGCCGAGCCGATCCCGACGCCCCGGCGCCCGACGACGTCCTTGACCCGGTAGGAGTCCGGGCGGACCAGGGACTCCTCCGGCAGCGTCTCCAGGTAGCCGTCGAAGGCGGCCAGCACCTTGTAGCGGGTGGCCGCGTCCAGCTCGATGGCGCCCCCGCCGGCCGTGAAGCGGCGCTCGTGGTCGCGGATCTCGGTCATCGAGTCCAGCAGCGCGAACCGGGTGCGGGCGCGGGCCGCGCGCAGGGCCGCCAGCAGCGGGCCCTCGGCGGTGTCCAGGGTGAAGGAGAGCCCCTCCTCGTTCCGGTCGCCCGTCGCCAGGGCGTGGATCCGCTCGCGGTAGGCCTCCGCGTAGATCCGCACCAGCTCGCCGATCTGCTCGTCGCTGAGCGCCTTGGTGTAGCCGATCAGGGCCACCGAGGCGGCGAACCGCTTGAGGTCCCAGGTGAAGGGGCCGACGTAGGCCTCGTCGAAGTCGTTGACGTTGAAGACCAGGCGCCCGTGGGAGTCCATGTACGTGCCGAAGTTCTCGGCGTGCAGATCGCCGTGGATCCAGACCCGGCCGGTGCGCTCGTCCAGGTAGGGGCCGCCGTGCCGGTCGCGCTCCAGGTCGGCGTAGAAGAGGCAGGCCGTACCGCGGTAGAAGGCGAAGGCCGACGCCGCCATCTTGCGGAATTTGACCTGGAAGGCCGCGGGGTCGGCGGCGAGCAGCTCACCGAACGCGGTGTCGAAGACGTCCAGTATCTGCTCGGCGCGCTGCTCGTTCGTCGTCTCGGGGACCGCCATGGCGGGTGCCTCCTGGTGCACGGGCTGGTACAGGTTCTGACCGGCTGGACGCCGGGTGGGCCTTCCTGGTTCTGCAACGCCCGACGGTACCGCTCGGTGCCCGCGGACTGTCACCCGTGGGACGTAGGATTCATAGCTGCCGCCGCCCCCCACCGCCAGGAGCCACCCGCCGTGACCAAGCAGCCGTTCACGCACCTGCACGTTCACACCCAGTACTCGCTGCTGGACGGTGCCGCGCGGCTGAAGGACATGTTCAATGCCTGCAATGAGATGGGCATGACACACATCGCCATGTCCGACCACGGCAACCTGCACGGGGCGTACGACTTCTTCCACTCCGCGCAGAAGGCCGGCATCACCCCGATCATCGGCATCGAGGCCTACGTCGCCCCCGAGTCCCGGCGCAACAAGCGCCGCATCCAGTGGGGCCAGCCGCACCAGAAGCGCGACGACGTCTCCGGCTCCGGCGGTTACACCCACAAGACGATCTGGGCGGCGAACGCCACCGGCCTGCACAACCTCTTCCGGCTGTCCTCCGACGCGTACGCCGAGGGCTGGCTGACCAAGTGGCCGCGCATGGACAAGGAGACCATCAGCCAGTGGTCGGAGGGCCTGATCGCCTCCACCGGCTGCCCCTCCGGCGAGCTCCAGACCCGGCTGCGCCTCGGCCAGTTCGACGAGGCCCTGAAGTCGGCCTCCGAGTACCAGGACATCTTCGGCAAGGACCGGTACTTCCTGGAGCTGATGGACCACGGCATCGAGATCGAGCGCCGGGTCCGCGACGGCCTGCTGGAGATCGGCAAGAAGCTCGGCATCCCGCCGCTGGTCACGAACGACTCGCACTACACGTACGCGTCCGAGGCCGGTGCCCACGACGCCCTGCTGTGCATCCAGACCGGCAAGAACCTCTCGGACCCCGACCGCTTCCGCTTCGACGGCTCCGGCTACTACCTGAAGTCGACCGACGAGATGTACGCGATCGACTCCTCGGACGCCTGGCAGGAGGGCTGCGCCAACACGAAACTGGTCGCGGACCAGATCGACACCGAGGGCATGTTCACGTTCCGGAACCTGATGCCGAAGTTCGACATCCCGGAGGGCTACACCGAGGTCACCTGGTTCCGCGAGGAGACCATGAAGGGGATGCACCGCCGCTTCCCCGGCGGGATCCCCGAGGACCGCATGAAGCAGGCCGAGTACGAGATGGACGTCATCATCTCGATGGGCTTCCCCGGCTACTTCCTCGTGGTCGCCGACTTCATCATGTGGGCCAAGAACCAGGGCATCGCGGTGGGCCCCGGCCGAGGCTCCGCGGCCGGCTCGATCGTCGCCTACGCCATGGGCATCACCGACCTCGACCCGATCCCGCACGGCCTGATCTTCGAGCGGTTCCTGAACCCCGAGCGCGTCTCCATGCCCGATGTCGACATCGACTTCGACGAGCGCAGGCGCGTCGAGGTGATCCGGTACGTGACCGAGAAGTACGGCGAGGACAAGGTCGCCATGATCGGCACGTACGGCACCATCAAGGCCAAGAACGCGATCAAGGACTCCGCGCGCGTCCTCGGCTACCCGTACGCCATGGGCGACCGGCTCACCAAGGCCATGCCCGCCGACGTCCTCGGCAAGGGCATCCCGCTCTCCGGCATCCTCGACCCGCAGCACCCCCGCTACGGCGAGGCCGGCGAGATCCGCGGCATGTACGAGAACGAGCCGGACGTGAAGAAGGTCATCGACACCGCCCGCGGTGTGGAGGGCCTGGTCCGCCAGATGGGCGTGCACGCCGCCGGCGTGATCATGTCCAGCGAGCCGATCACCGACCACGTGCCCGTCTGGGTGCGGCACACCGACGGCGTCACCATCACCCAGTGGGACTACCCGAGCTGCGAGTCGCTCGGCCTGCTGAAGATGGACTTCCTGGGCCTGCGCAACCTCACGATCATGGACGACGCCGTCAAGATGGTGAAGGCCAACAAGGGGATCGACATCGACCTCCTGGCCCTCCCGCTCGACGACCCCAAGACCTTCGAACTGCTCGGGCGCGGCGACACCCTCGGCGTCTTCCAGTTCGACGGCGGGCCCATGCGCTCCCTGCTGCGCCTGATGAAGCCCGACAACTTCGAGGACATCTCCGCCGTGTCGGCCCTCTACCGGCCGGGCCCGATGGGCATGAACTCGCACACGAACTACGCCCTGCGCAAGAACAAGCAGCAGGAGATCACCCCGATCCACCCCGAGCTGGAGAAGCCGCTCGAAGAGGTGCTCGCGGTCACCTACGGCCTGATCGTCTACCAGGAGCAGGTGCAGAAGGCCGCCCAGATCATCGCCGGGTACTCCCTCGGCGAGGCCGACATCCTGCGCCGCGTCATGGGCAAGAAGAAGCCCGAGGAGCTGGCGAAGAACTTCACCATCTTCCAGGAGGGCGCCCGCAAGAACGGGTACACCGACCAGGCCATCCAGGCCCTGTGGGACGTCCTGGTCCCCTTCGCCGGCTACGCCTTCAACAAGGCCCACTCGGCCGCGTACGGCCTGGTCTCCTACTGGACCGCCTACCTCAAGGCCAACCACCCGGCCGAGTACATGGCCGGCCTGCTCACCTCGGTCAAGGACGACAAGGACAAGTCCGCGATCTACCTGAACGAGTGCCGCCGCATGGGCATCAAGGTGCTCCCGCCGAACGTGAACGAGTCGGAGTCGAACTTCGCCGCCCAGGGCGACGACGTGATCCTCTTCGGCCTCACCGCCGTGCGCAACGTCGGACAGAACGTCGTCGACTCGATCATCAAGACCAGGAAGTCCAAGGGGAAGTACTCCTCCTTCCCCGACTTCCTGGACAAGGTCGAGGCCGTCGTCTGCAACAAGCGCACCGTCGAGTCCCTGATCAAGGCCGGCGCCTACGACGAGATGGGCCACACCCGCAAGGGCCTGGTCGCCCACCACGAGTCGATGATCGACAACGTGGTCGCGGTCAAGCGCAAGGAGGCCGAGGGACAGTTCGACCTGTTCGGCGGCATGGGCGAGGAGGACAGCAGCGAGCCCGGCTTCGGTCTCGACGTCGAGTTCTCCGACGTCGAGTGGGAGAAGTCCTACCTGCTCGCCCAGGAGCGCGAGATGCTCGGCCTCTACGTCTCCGACCACCCGCTCTTCGGCCTGGAGCACGTGCTGTCCGACAAGACGGACGCCGGCATCTCCCAGCTGACCGGTGGGGAGCACGCGGACGGCGCCGTCGTCACCATCGGCGGCATCATCTCCGGCCTCCAGCGCAAGATGACCAAGCAGGGCAACGCCTGGGCCATCGCCACCGTCGAGGACCTCGCCGGCTCCATCGAGTGCATGTTCTTCCCCGCGACCTACCAGCTCGTCTCCACCCAGCTGGTCGAGGACACCGTCGTGTTCGTCAAGGGCCGCCTCGACAAGCGCGAGGACGTGCCCCGGCTGGTCGCCATGGAGCTGATGGTCCCGGACCTGTCCTCCGCCGGCACCAACGCCCCGGTGGTCCTGACCATCCCCACCGTCAAGGTGACCCCGCCGATGGTCACCCGCCTCGGTGAGATCCTCCGCCACCACAAGGGCAACACCGAGGTACGGATCAAGCTCCAGGGCCCGCGCACCACGACCGTCCTGCGCCTGGACCGGCACCGGGTCCAGCCCGACCCGGCCCTCTTCGGCGACCTGAAGGTCCTGCTCGGCCCGTCCTGCCTGGCCGGATGACACGCGAGGGTGCACCCGGCCCGCCGGGTGCACCCTTCTTCCGTACCGCTCTCACACGCCCGCGCACGGGCCCGTGACGTCCCGGCCGGTCAGTTGTGGCCGAACTTCTTTTCCTTGCGCTTGTGCGCCATGTCCATCGGACTGGGCGACGAGGGCGAGGACGACGAAGACATCGACTCGGTCTCCGACGAGCCCTTGGACGGCTCCTGCGCGGAGCGGGGCTGCTGCTTCGCGGGCTGCTGGCGGTTCTTGTTCTTGGCCATGGTGGAACCTCCGTGAGGGTCTAGGGGCCAGGACCGCCTTCACCCTCACATGTCATCACACACCGCGCATTTTGGATCTTTACTGTGCGTAGCCGGTAGAACCGCGAGATCCGCCACGCCGGTGATCGAGTTCCGGCCGTCAACGCCCTTACGGTCGGGCAGACTCGGGGAACCAAGACCGCTCCCCGAAAGAGGGTGGAACGCGTGGACCGCTGCGTCGTCCTGGTGGACGCCGGCTACCTGCTGGGCGCCGCCGCGAGCCTTCTGGCAGGGGAGCCGTCCCGCTCCCGCATCACCGTCGACCACGCCGCCCTCATCCAGGGCCTGCGCGAGCGGGCCGAGGCGGACACCGAGCAGCCCCTGCTGCGGATCTACTGGTTCGACGGTGCCCCCGACCGGGTGCCGCAGCCCGAACACCGGCGGCTTCGCGTCATGCCCCGGGTCACCGTCCGGCTGGGCGCCCTCACCCGCAGCGACGGCCGCTGGGCCCAGAAGGGCGTGGACGCGGCCATGCACGCCGAGCTCACCGAGCTGGCCAGAAACCGCGCCTGTTCGGACGTGGTCCTGGTGACCGGGGACGGCGACCTGCTGCCCGGGCTGATGTCCGCCAAGGAGCACGGGGTCGCCGTCCACCTGTGGGCCGTCCAGGCCGCCGACGGCGACTACAACCAGTCCGAGGACCTGGTCGCCGAGGCCGACGAGCGCCGCGTCCTGGACCGGGCCTGGATCACCCGGGCCGTCCGTGCCAAGGACCTCGCGGGGATCTGCCCGCCGCCGCCCGCGCCCCGGCCGGAGATCGCCGCGATCCTCTCCGCCCCGCTGCCGGAGGCGGCCCTCGCCGAGGCCGCCCGCAACGGAGCGGCCGCCGCCCCCGTCGGACCCGGTGCCGCACCCGGCCCCGGCCACGGTGCCGGCCCCGGCGGGGGCGCCCCCGCCGGTCCCGGCACGCCCGCCGCCGCGCACCCCGACGGCGTCCCCGTACCGGCCCCGGCGAGCGCCGGAAAGACCACCGTGCCCACCCCCAAGGACCTGGCGGGCCTGCGGGCCCCCGGGCAGGCCGCCGCGCCGGCCCCGCACAACGGCCAGGCCCCGGCGGGCAGCGCCCTGCGCTGGTCCTCCGACCGGGGCTGGGTCGACCGGGCCGGCCCGCTCGGCGAACCCGCCGAGACGGCCTCCCTGCCCACGCTGGCCCAGCTCACCAGCGCCGAGCAGCGCTGGGCCGACCGGGAGGAGGACATCACCACCGTCGGCGGCGACCCCTTCGAGGTCGGCCAGGTCTTCGCCCGGCGCTGGATGGAACGCCTGCCCGAGACCGTCCACCTGACCAGACTGGCCACGCTCTACCCGCGCATCCCGCACCGCATCGACGGCGAGCTGCTGCGCTACGCCGCCCGGTTCGGCCTGCTCGCCCACAAGGACGACCAGATCGACGAGCACGACCGCTATGCCATCCGGGCGGGGTTCTGGCGGGAGATCGACGTCCGCGCGGCCGCCGAGCACGTCGCGCCGCCGGCCACCGCACCGGCGCCGTTCGCCGAGTAGGGCCGGGCGGGAGCGGGGTTCCCCGGCCGGGCGCGCGGGGCTCTCGCGGCCGCGTGCGCGGGGGCCCTCGCGGCCGCGTACGGGGGGCCGCCCGCGCCCGGCGCGGGCGCCCCGGGCGCGGGGACCGCGCGGCAACCCCGTAGGCTGCTCCCTCGTGAGTACGGGCACAGCACAGGCGGGGCACACCGCGTCAGGGGCCACGGCCGACGCGGTCTGCGTGGTGCGTGACCTCGTCAAGACCTACCCCGCGGTGCGGGGCGGGCGCGGCGCCCCGGCCCTGCCCGAGACCCGGGCCACCGACGGGATCTCCCTGGAGGTCCGGCGCGGCGAGATCTTCGGACTGCTCGGCCCCAACGGCGCCGGCAAGTCCACGCTGGTCCGCCAGCTGACCGGGCTGCTGCGGCCCGACGCGGGCTCGGTGACCCTGCTCGGCCACGACCTCGTACGCCACCCCGAGCGGGCCGCCCGGCTGCTGGCCTACCTCGGGCAGGAATCCACCGCCCTGGACGAGCTCACGGTGGCCCTGGCCGCCGAGACCACCGGACGGCTGCGCGGACTGGGCGCCCGCCGGGCGCGGGCCGAGCGGGACGATGTACTCGACGAACTCGGGCTGACGGCGATCGCCGGACGGCCGCTGAAGAAACTCTCGGGCGGGCAGCGGCGGCTGGCCTGCTTCGCCGCCACCCTGGTGGGCGAACGGCCGGTCCTGGTCCTCGACGAGCCGACCACCGGCATGGACCCGGTGGCCCGGCGGGCGGTCTGGACGGCCGTCGACCGCCGCCGCGCCCAGGGCGGGGCCACGGTGCTGCTGGTCACCCACAACGTCATCGAGGCGGAGACCGTCCTGGACCGGGTCGCCGTCGTCGACCAGGGCCGCATCATCGCCTGCGACACCCCCGCCGGGCTCAAGGCGCGGGTCTCCGACGAGGTGCGCCTGGAACTGGTGTGGCGCGAGAAGCCGCCCCTGGACGTGCCGGAGGTCGCCGCCCTGGCGCCCCTGGCCACCGAGGCCGGACGCAAATGGGTGCTGCGCATGGGGCCCGACGAGGCACGGGCGGCGGTGGCCGCCGTGACCGGCGGTCCGGCGTTCGCCGCACTGGACGACTTCACCCTGGCCACGCCCAGCCTGGAGGACGTGTACCTGGCCCTGGGCGGCCGGACGAAGGGGTTGGTGAAGGCGTGAGCGACCGCTCGACCGCAGCCGTGGCCGAAGCCGGGACGCCCACCGCGGCCACCGGCGCCGCGGACGGAGCCCCGGGGAGCGGCGGGGCGGCCGCGCTGGCGCCGCGCGCCCGGCTGTTCCCGGCCCTCGCGGCCGTCTACCGCGCCCAGCTGTCCCGCGCCCGGGTGGCGCGGATCCCGCTGCTCTTCGTGGCGACCTTCCAGTCGGTCGGGATCATGATCCTGATGCGCGGGGTCGTGGACGACGGCACCGAGGCGCGGGCGGTCGTCGCCGGCTCCTCCGTCCTCGTCGTCGCCTTCGTCGCCCTCAACCTGCTCGCCCAGTACTTCGGGCAGCTGCGGGCCGGCGGCGGGCTGGACCACTACGCCACCCTGCCGGTGCCGCCCGCCTCGGTCGTGCTGGGCGCGGCGGCGGCGTACGCGTCGTTCACGCTGCCCGGGACGCTGGTGACGGCGGTCTTCGGGTGCGTGCTGTTCGGGCTGCCGATGGGCGGACTGTGGATCCTGCTGCTCGTCGTCCCCCTGGCGGGGGCGGCGCTGGCGGGCCTGGGCGCCGCGCTCGGCCTGCTGGCCCCGCGCCAGGAGCTGGCCACACTGGCCGGGCAGCTGGGCATGTCGGCGGCGCTGCTGCTGGGCGTGCTGCCGCCCGAGCGGATGCCCGACGTGATCGTGTGGGCGCGGGACGCGCTGCCGTCGACGTACGGCGTGGAGGCGTTCGCGCGGACCTTCGCGCCGCAGCCGGACTGGGCGGCGGTCGCCCTCGACCTGGGCGTGTGCGGTGCGGTGGGCGTACTGTCGCTGACGGTCGCGACCTGGGCGTACCGGCGGGCGGCGGTCCGCTGACGCCCGTCCCGGCGCCACCTGGCACGATGTGGGGGTGAGCGAAGCCATGACCAAGTCCGGCGGGTTCGAGCCAGAGCCGGAACGGGATCCGCAAGCGGGACACGGACCCGGCGACGGGGACGGGCAGGAGCCGGTGCCCGTGCCGGCGCCCGGGCCCGGGCCCGGGCCGGAACCGGAGAAGATCACCCCGGCCGACATCCGGGACGGCGCGGCCGTCGCCCTGGCCGTCGGGGTGTCCGGTGTGCTGCTCGGACTGCTGTGGGTGTGGCTGGCGCCGCGGATGCAGTTCGTCTCCAACGGGCAGATCGTCTTCCTGCGGGACACCGAGAGCGAGGCCCGGATCGGGGCCGACGGCACGTTCTTCCTGCTGTCGGCGGGGCTGGGCGTGCTGAGCGCGGTCGCGACGTTCCTGTGGCGCCGGCGGGGCGGTGTGCCGCTGGTCGTCGGGCTGGCGGTCGGATCGTGCTTCGCCGCGCTCGTCGGGTGGCGGCTGGGGATGTGGCTGGGTCCCTCCGGGGACGTGGCCGGGGCGGCGGTCCGGGCGGGCAAGGGGGTGCCGTTCGACGCGCCGCTGCAACTGCTGGCGCACGGGGTGCTGCTGGCGTGGCCGATGGCCGCGGTGGCCGTGCACCTGGGCCTGACGGCCCTGCTCACCCCCCGCGACCCGGCACCCGCGCCGGCCTGGACGGCCCCGTACCCGCCCCCGCACGTCCACGGCGGCCCGGACCCGGACCGGTGACCGTGTAACCGGGCGCCCGCCCCCGCGCCTCAATGGCCGGCGAGGCTTCAAGCCCGGGGGCTCCGCCCCCGCACTCCCGCGCCTCAATCGCCGGCGAGGCTGGAGTGGTGCCCGGCGGCGCTGGAGGGGTGCCCGGCGGTGTCGGACGGTCCTTGGCGGACGCTGGGTGACTGCCGCGGGGCTGGGGTGCCGCGCAGCGGCATGTCCAGCCCGCGCGGCGTTTGAGCGCACGGGCGCGGAGCGCACGTATGGGGGTGCGGGGGCGGAGCCCCCGTTCTTTGAGCCCCGCCGGCGATTGAGGCGCACCGATCCAGCCCCGCCGGCGTTTGAGGCGCGGGGCACGGGGGCGGAGCCACGTTCACCCAGCCTCGTCGGCCATTGAGGCGGCGTGGACCGGGGTCAGGGGCGGGCGATGGGGGCTACCACCGCTGACGTGAGCGTCGTCAGGTCCGATGGGGACAGTTCGACCTCCAGGCCCCGGCGGCCGGCCGAGACGCAGATCGTGGCGAACCCGGCCGACGACGCGTCCAGCACCGTCGGCAGCCGCTTGCGCTGACCCAGCGGCGAGATGCCGCCCCGGACGTAGCCCGTCGTCCGTTCCGCCAGCGCCGGGTCCGCCATCGCCGCCCGTTTGCCGCCGACCGCCGACGCCAGCGCCTTGAGGTCCAGCGAACCCGACACCGGCACGACGGCCACGGTCAGCCGGCCGTCGACGTCCGCGACCAGGGTCTTGAACACCTGCTCCGGCGACACCCCGAGCGCCTGCGCCGCCTCCTCGCCGTACGAGGGGTGCGCCGGATCGTGCTCGTAGGCGTGCACCGTGTGGGCGACCCCCGCCGCCGTGACCGCGTTCAGCGCCGGCGTGGCAGCGGCAGCGGCGGCCGCCTTCGACTTCTTCGGCACGGTTCGAGTTCCCCCTCGGTTCGGTTCACGCGTCAGTTCAGGCTCGTCGGCGTCCGCGTCAGGTCCACCATCGGCAGCGACGGCAGATGGCGGATCACCGCCGTCTCCGACCGCAGCAGCTTCAGCTCCTCCGCCAGCCGCGTCGCCGTGTCCGGCGCCTGCAGCAGCCGCTGCTTGGCCGGGATGTCCAGCACCGCGGCCGCCGCGACCAGGTACGACACCACCGACGGCTCGTCCGGCAGCTCCGCGGCCGTGGCCAGGGTCCGCTCCCGCGCCCCCGCCAGCCGCTTCTGGTAGGTGCGGAAGGCCCGCAGCACCCCCTCCGCGAGCGCGCCGGCGCCGTCGCCCGGGTCCTCGGCGAGCTCCTCCAGCTCCGCCACCAGGTACGGGCCGGACGCCTCGACCGACAGCAGCCGGACCCGCGTCGTGCCCGTCGCCAGCACTTCGAAGCTGCCGTCCTCCCGCTCGCGGATCGTCGCCGCGTCCGCCACGCACCCCACCCGGTGGAACGCCTGGATCGGGTCGCTGCCGAAGCCCGCGGCCGGGCCCCGCTCGGGCACGGCGGTCGGGTCCGGCATCCCCGGGGCGCTGGGTGCCACCTCGCGGCCGTCGCGGATGGCGACGACGGCGAACCGGCGCGGCTCCTCCTCGCTCGTCTTCAGCAGCTCGCGCATCATGGCGCGATACCGCTCCTCGAAGACGTTCAGCGGGAGCACGAGCCCCGGGAACAGCACCGTGTTCAGGGGGAACAGCGGAAGGCGAACGGTGGTCACGACGCACAGGGTAATGGCCGAGACCCCGCGCCCGTCACCGCCGGGCACCGCCTCATCCCCGTCTCAGCAGCCGGGACGCGCCCGCCGCCACCGTCGTCGCCAGGATCCACCCGAGCATCACCAGTGCCGCCGCGGCCCATTGCCAGCCGCCCGTCAGCCGCCACCGGTCCTGCTGGCCGAGGTCGATCACCGGCAGCAGCAGGTCCAGGGCGAACAGCACCGCGTTCCACTGCGGGGCCTCGTCCGGCTTGATCGGCCGCGGGTCGTGGGTGCTGAGCAGCACCGCCCCCGCCGCCCACAGCACCGCCATCCACATCGCCGCCCGGCCCGGCCGGTAGCCGTACGCCACCGTCCAGTCCTGGACGTAGCCCCACAGCTTCCCGGCGAGTGGCAGCGTCCGCCGCCGCCGGCGCTGCTTGGCCAGCAGCACCTCACGGGCGTCCGCGTCCTCGCCGCTGGCCCGCAGCACGCTCGCCAGCCGCTCGTACGGCTCCGGCGAGAACTCCGGGGTCGCGGCCTCCAGCCAGCCGAGCCGGCGCACCAGCGGGAAGTGGCCGCGCGGGGCGAGGTTCTCGTACACGAAGCCCTCGATCGCCAGCCGGCCCGGCCCGGGCCAGCTCGTGGACCGGTCGACGAGCTTGACCACCTTGGACCCCGAGACCACCACCCGGCCCTGCTCCAGCGGCTCCCCGACGAAGCGGAACTCGGGCGTCTGGATCCGCCGCAGCGACACCTCCTGGTCCTCGGCCAGGACGAAGCGGGCCCCGTAGAAGTCCACCGCGTCCCCGAAGCGCCCGTCGTCCAGCCGCAGCCCGCCCCGGCACTCGAAGTGCCGGGAGCGCTGGCCCCGCGTGGGCGTCTGGCCCAGCCCGTACGGCGGAGTGGACATGGGGTCGCCGGTGCCGTGGTCCACGGCGATCGAGGTCAGGTACAGCGTGCGCTCCACCGTCAGCTGCGGCGCGTTCAGCGCGCGTCGCCCGTACGGATTGCTCAGCCGGGCCCCGCGCAGGCTCATCGACACACCGATCTTCGCCCCGCGCAGGCTGACCTCCCCGTACGCCTGGAGCAGCTCGCCCTGGAAGTCCTGCGCCACCGACATGCCGTCGGCCGCTATCGCCCGGCCCTTGCTGTCGCGCTGGATCACGGCCTGGCTGATCAGCAGGTCGGTGCCGATCTGGGCGTCGGTCAGCCGCACCCCGCGCGCCACCCGGCAGCGCGGCAGGTGCAGGTCCCCCTCGGTGTGCAGGCGGGCCGCGTCCAGCCGCGGTATCGCACAGCGGACCATGCGCAGCGTGCCCACCCGGGTCTCGGAGAGCTGGACCTCGCTGTCGAAGCGACAGGACTGGAGTTCGACGTACGGCTCCACGGTGCCGCCCGACAGGTCCAGCCGGCCCGTGACGCGCACCCCGCGCAGCTTGAGCGAGGAGACCCGCCCCGGCACCGGCGGCGGCCCGTGGAGCAGCAGCAGCGCCACGATCTCGGCGCGGACGCTGCGCTCGGGGCCCCAGGTCCGCTCCGACATCGGGTCGTCCTGCGCCGCGCTGCGCGTACTGAGATCGCAGACGCTGCCGGTCCGGAACGCCTGCCACATCCGCCGTTCGGCCCCGGTGAGGTCCTCCGGTTCCTCGCCGGCCCGTGCCTCGGTCATGGCGGCCCCCCTCCGCTCGTTCCGCGCCGGATTCCGCGCGTACTCGAACGCTAATGGTCATCAGTGACAGCCGGGGCGTGTATCAGCCAGTGATACGGGCGACCGGTGGTGGGAGACGGTCTGAGAGAATTGGGACGTGATCTCTCGTATCGACCTGCGCGGCAAGGCCCTCCCCGAGGGCGGCGCCCTGCGCGATCTGCTTCCCCGTGCCGAGTTCGACGTCGCGGCTGCCCTGGAGAAGGTGCGGCCGATCTGCGAGGACGTCCATCATCGTGGCACGGCGGCGCTGATCGAGTACGCGCAGAAGTTCGACGGAGTGACGCTGGAGCAGGTCAGGGTGCCCGCCGAGGCCCTGGAGAAGGCCCTCGCCGAGCTGGACCCGGCCGTCCGCGCCGCCCTGGAGGAGTCGATCCGGCGCGCCCGGATCGTGCACGCGAACCAGCGCCGCTCCGAGCACACCACCCAGGTGGTCCCCGGCGGCACCGTGACCGAGAAGTGGGTTCCGGTCGACCGCGTGGGCCTCTACGCGCCCGGTGGCCGCTCCGTCTACCCGTCCTCCGTCGTGATGAACGTGGTCCCGGCGCAGGAGGCGGGCGTGGAGTCGCTCGCGCTGGCCTCCCCGCCCCAGGCCGAGTTCGGTGGTCTGCCGCACCCCACCATCCTGGCCGCCTGTGCGCTGCTCGGGGTGGACGAGGTGTACGCCGCCGGCGGCGCCCAGGCCGTCGCGATGTTCGCGTACGGCACGGAGGAGTGCACCCCGGCGAACATGGTGACCGGCCCCGGCAACATCTGGGTGGCCGCCGCCAAGCGCTACTTCACCGGCAAGATCGGGATCGACGCCGAGGCCGGCCCGACCGAGATCGCGATCCTCGCGGACTCCACGGCCGACCCGGTGCACGTCGCCGCCGACCTGATCAGCCAGGCCGAGCACGACCCGATGGCCGCCGCCGTGCTGGTCACCGACTCGGCCGCGCTGGCCGAGGCGGTCGAGGCCGAGCTGGCGACCCAGGTCGCCGTCGCCAAGCACATCGAGGACCGGATCAAGCCGGCCCTCGCGGGCGAGCAGTCCGCGATCGTCCTGGTCGACAGCCTGGAGGACGGCCTCAAGGTCGTCGACGCCTACGGCGCCGAACACCTGGAGATCCAGACCGCCGACGCCGCCGCCTGGGCCGCCCGGGTCCGCAACGCCGGTGCGATCTTCGTCGGCCCCTGGTCCCCGGTCTCCCTCGGCGACTACTGCGCCGGCTCCAACCACGTCCTGCCCACCGGCGGCTGCGCCTGCCACTCCTCGGGCCTGTCCGTGCAGTCCTTCCTGCGCGGCATCCACATCGTCGACTACACGCGCGACGCCCTCGCCGACGTCACCCACCACGTGGTGACGCTGGCCGAGGCCGAGGACCTGCCCGCGCACGGCGCGGCCCTCAAGGCGCGCTTCGGATGGAAGGTTCCCCAGCTGTGACCGGAATCGACGACCTTCCCATCCGGGACGAACTGCGCGGCAAGTCCCCCTACGGCGCCCCGCAGCTCGACGTGCCCGTCCAGCTGAACACCAACGAGAACCCGTACGAGCTGCCCGAACCACTCGTACGGCGGATCGCCGAGCGCGTCGCGGACGCCGCCCGCACCCTCAACCGCTACCCCGACCGGGACGCGGTCGAGCTGCGCACCGAGCTCGCGGCGTACCTCACCCGCACGGGCAAGCACCCCGTCGCCAAGGAGAACGTCTGGGCCGCCAACGGCTCCAACGAGGTCATCCAGCAGCTGCTGCAGACCTTCGGCGGACCCGGCCGGACCGCGATGGGCTTCGAGCCCTCGTACTCGATGCACGCGCTGATCGCGCGGGGCACCGGCACCCGCTGGATCTCCGGCCCGCGCCGCGAGGACTTCCGCATCGACGCGGCCGCCGCCGAGCGGGCCATCGCCGAGCACGCGCCCGACGTCGTCTTCATCACCTCGCCGAACAACCCCACCGGCACCGCGGTCGAGGCCGAGACGGTCCTCGCCCTGTTCGAGGCCGCCCAGGCCGCGAAGCCCTCGCTGGTGATCGTCGACGAGGCGTACGTCGAGTTCAGCCACCGGGACTCCCTCCTGCCGCTGATCGAGGGCCGGCCCAACCTGGTGGTCTCCCGGACCATGTCCAAGGCCTTCGGCGCGGCCGGCCTGCGCCTGGGCTACCTGGCCGCGCACCCGGCCGTCGTGGACGCCGTCCAGCTGGTGCGCCTGCCCTACCACCTGTCGGCCGTCACCCAGGCCACGGCCCTGGCCGCCCTGGAGCACACCGACACCCTGCTCGGCTACGTCGAGCAGCTCAAGACCGAGCGGGACCGGCTGGTCGCGGAGCTCCGCGCCATCGGTTACGAGGTCACCGAGTCCGACGCGAACTTCGTGCAGTTCGGCCGGTTCGACGACTCCCACACCGCCTGGCAGCGGATCCTCGACCAGGGCGTCCTGGTCCGGGACAACGGCGTACCCGGATGGCTGCGGGTCACCGCGGGCACCCCGGCCGAGAACGACGCGTTCCTGGAAGCGGTTCGCGCACTGAAGAAGGAGCAGCAGGCATGAGCCGCATCGGACGGGTGGAACGCACCACCAAGGAGACCTCGGTCCTGGTCGAGATAGACCTCGACGGCACCGGCAAGGTCGACGTGTCGACCGGCGTCGGCTTCTACGACCACATGCTCGACCAGCTCGGCCGCCACGGCCTGTTCGACCTCACCGTCAAGACCGACGGCGACCTGCACATCGACAGCCACCACACCATCGAGGACACCGCCCTCGCGCTGGGCGCCGCCTTCAAGCAGGCCCTCGGCGACAAGGTGGGCATCTACCGCTTCGGCAACTGCACCGTGCCCCTGGACGAGTCCCTCGCCCAGGTCACCGTCGACCTGTCGGGCCGCCCGTACCTCGTGCACACCGAGCCCGAGAACATGGCGCCGATGATCGGCGCGTACGACACGACCATGACCCGGCACATCCTGGAGTCCTTCGTCGCGCAGGCGCAGATCGCCCTGCACGTGCACGTGCCGTACGGCCGCAACGCGCACCACATCGTGGAGTGCCAGTTCAAGGCCCTCGCACGCGCCCTGCGCTACGCCAGCGAGCGCGACCCGCGGGCCGCCGGCATCCTTCCCTCCACGAAGGGCGCCCTCTGACCGTGAACGGCCTCTCCACCGTCCTCATCGTCGTCGGCCTCTTCCTGGCCGGCGGCGTCTACTCCTTCCAGAAGCAGCAGATGCCCAAGTCGGTCGTCGTGCTGCTCGCCATCGGCTCCGCGATGTGTCTGGTCGCCGGAGTCCTGCGGATCCAAGGAATCTGGGAATGAGCACAGCCGGTCCCACCAAGAAGGTCGTCGTCTTCGACTACGGCTTCGGCAACGTCCGCTCCGCCGAGCGCGCCCTCGCGCGCGTCGGCGCGGACGTCGAGATCACCCGCGACTACGACAAGGCCATGGACGCCGACGGACTCCTCGTCCCCGGCGTCGGCGCCTTCTCCGCGTGCATGCAGGGCCTCAAGGACGCCCGCGGCGACTGGATCATCGGCCGCCGGCTCTCCGGCGGCCGCCCGGTCATGGGCATCTGCGTCGGCATGCAGATCCTCTTCGAGCGCGGCATCGAGCACGGCGTCGAGACCGAAGGCCTCGACGAGTGGCCCGGCACGGTCGGCCCGCTCAAGGCCCCGGTCGTCCCCCACATGGGCTGGAACACCGTCGAGGCCCCGGCCGACAGCCAGGCCTTCGCCGGCCTGGACGCCGACGCCCGGTTCTACTTCGTGCACTCCTACGCGGCCCACGACTGGAGCCTGGAGGTCACCAACCCGGTGATCCGAGCTCCCCGGGTCACCTGGGCCACCCACGGCGAACGCTTCGTCGCGGCGGTGGAGAACGGGGCCCTGTGGGCCACCCAGTTCCACCCCGAGAAGTCCGGCGACGCCGGCGCCCAGCTCCTCACCAACTGGATCGAGACCCTGTGATGACCGAGCCCGCAGCGAAGCTGGAACTCCTCCCCGCGGTCGACGTCCGCGACGGCCAGGCGGTCCGTCTCGTCCACGGCGAGTCCGGCAGCGAGACCTCGTACGGCTCCCCGCTCCAGGCCGCCCTGGCCTGGCAGGCGGCCGGCGCCGAGTGGCTCCACCTCGTCGACCTCGACGCCGCCTTCGGCACCGGCGACAACCGCGCGCTGGTCGCCGACATCACCCGCGCCATGGACATCAAGGTCGAGCTGTCCGGCGGCATCCGCGACGACGCCACGCTCGCCGCGGCCCTGGCCACCGGCTGCACCCGCGTCAACCTCGGCACCGCCGCCCTGGAGACCCCCGAGTGGGCGGCCAAGGCCATCGCCGAGTACGGCGACCGGATCGCCATCGGCCTCGACGTCCGCGGCACCACGCTCAAGGGCCGCGGCTGGACCAGCGAGGGCGGCGACCTGTACGAGACCCTGGCCCGCCTGGACTCCGAGGGCTGCGCCCGCTACGTCGTCACCGACATCGGCCGCGACGGCACCCTCACCGGCCCCAACCTCGAACTCCTGCGCAACGTCTGCGCGGCCACCGACCGGCCCGTCGTCGCCTCCGGCGGCGTCTCCTCGCTGGACGACCTGCGGGCCCTGTCCGGCCTGGTCGGCGAGGGCGTCGAGGGCGCGATCGTCGGCAAGGCGCTGTACGCCAAGGCGTTCACCCTCCAGGAGGCGCTGGCGGTGGTCTCGGCATGAGCACGCCCGCGAGCACCCCCGGCGTACGGCGGATCTCCTCGGGCGGCCCGTACGAGGACGTCATCGGCTACTCCCGCGCCGTGCAGCTCTCCAACGGCCTGGTCCTGGTCTCGGGCTGCACCGCGGGCGACGCCGGCGGCCCGTACGACCAGACCGTCACCGCCTTCGGCGTCGCCTTCAAGGCGCTGGAGCAGGCCGGTCTCGGCCCCGAGCACGTGGTCCGCACCCGGATGTACCTCACGCACGCCCGGGACGTGGACGAGGTCGGCCGGGCCCACAAGGAACTGTTCGACGCGGTCCGGCCCGCCGCGTCCATGATCATCGTCTCCGGCTTCGTCGACCCGAGCATGGTCGTCGAGGTCGAGGTCGAGGCCTACCGAGGAGCAACGTCATGACCCTGGCCGTACGGGTGATCCCCTGCCTGGACGTCGACGGCGGCCGGGTCGTCAAGGGCGTCAACTTCCAGAACCTGCGGGACGCCGGCGACCCGGTGGAGATGGCGAAGCTGTACGACGCCGAGGGCGCCGACGAGCTGACGTTCCTGGACATCACCGCCTCCTCCGGCAACCGCGAGACCACCTACGACGTGGTGCGCCGCACCGCCGAGCAGGTCTTCATCCCGCTGACCGTCGGCGGCGGCGTCCGCACGGCCGACGACGTCGACAAGCTGCTGCGGGCGGGTGCGGACAAGGTGGGCGTGAACACCGCGGCCATCGCCCGCCCCGAGCTGATCCGGGAGATCGCCGAGCGCTTCGGCCGCCAGGTCCTCGTCCTGTCGGTGGACGCCCGCCGCACGGCGTCCGGCTCCTTCGAGGTCACCACGCACGGCGGGCGGCAGGGCACCGGCATGGACGCGGTGGAGTGGGCGCACCGGGCCGCGGACCTGGGCGCCGGCGAGATCCTGCTGAACTCGATGGACGCGGACGGCACGAAGGACGGCTACGACGTCGAGATGATCGCGGCGGTCCGCAAGCACGTGACCGTCCCCGTGATCGCCTCGGGCGGCGCGGGCCGCCTGGCCGACTTCGCCCCCGCGGTGGCGGCCGGGGCGGACGCGGTGCTGGCGGCGTCGGTGTTCCACTTCGGCGACCTGCGGATCTCGGAGGTCAAGTCGGCCCTACGCGAAGCGGGCCACCCGGTCCGCTGACCCGCTGCACGTCGCTCGCCCGTGACGCCGCCCCGGACCCCGCGCCTCAATCGCCGGCGGGGCTGGAGTGGTGCCCGGCGGGCTCGAAGATCGGGGGCTGCGCCCCCGGGCCCCCATACGTGCGCTTCGCGCCCGTGCGCTCAAACGCCGCGCGGGCTGGAAATGCCGCTGCGCGGCATCCCAGCCCAACGGCGGGCAAACGTCCAGCTCCCCTGGGCACCCTTCCAGCGCCGCCGGGCCCGATTCCAGCCCCGCCGGCGTTTGAGGCGCGGGGGTGTGGGGGCGGAGCCCCCGCAGGGTCGGCCGTACCGGGCGTCCGCTCCCGCCCCGCCGGACACCCCCTCCAGCGCCGCCGGGCACCACCCCAGCCCCGCCGGCGTTTGAGGCGCGGGGGCGGAGTCCGCGTTGGGGCCCGGGGGCCGTTAGAGGCCTAGCTTTGCCGAGGTCAGTTTGGCTACCGCGTCCTGCGGACCGTCGAGTTCCACAGCGGCAGCGTCCTGGCGGCCGAAGCAGAACAGCGTCAGCTCGCCCGGCTCACCCGTCACCGTCACCACCGGCGTCCCCTTGCGCGCCACCGCCGTGCGCCCGTCGGGGCGGCGCAGGACCAGGCCCACCGGGGAGCGCCGCCCGGTCAGGCGGGCCAGCTTCTCCAGGCGGGACCACAGGGCGTCCGAGAAGACCGGGTCCAGCGCGCGCGGGTTCCAGTCCGGCTGCGCCCGGCGCACGTCCTCGGCGTGGACGAAGAACTCGACGGCGTTCGCCGCCTCGTCGATCTGCTTGAGCGCGTACAGCGACATCTTCGGCGGCCCCGTACGGATCAGCTCGATCAGCTCCTCGTACGGCTTGGCGGCGTACTCCGCCATCGCCTGGTCCAGACGGCCCTTGAGCACGTTCAGCAGCAGCCCGCCCGCCGCGTCCGGCCGCCGCTCGCGCACCACGACGTGCGCCGCCAGTTCCGTCGTCCGCCAGCCCTCGCACAACGTGGGAGCCTGGGGCCCGGCCCCCTCCAACAGGTCAGCCAGCAGCAGGCGTTCACGCTTCGCATGGGTCGACATGCCCGCAAGCCTACGGCCGGAACCCGCCGTACGCCCGCTCATCAGGCGGACAGTGTCCCGTACCCACCGCTCCCGCGCGGCACAATGGCCCGCATGAGTACGTCCCCGCGATCCAGCCACCTCGATCCCGCCATCGCCGCCCGCCTCAAGCGCTCCCCGGACGGCCTGGTGCCCGCCATCGCCCAGCAGTACGACACCGGTGAGGTGCTCATGCTCGGCTGGATGGACGACGAGGCCCTGCACCGCACGCTGACCACCGGCCGCTGCACCTACTGGTCGCGCAGCCGCCAGGAGTACTGGGTCAAGGGGGACACTTCCGGCCACTTCCAGCACGTGAAGTCCGTCGCCCTCGACTGCGACGCCGACACCGTGCTCGTGAAGGTCGACCAGGTCGGCGCGGCCTGCCACACCGGGGCCCGCACCTGCTTCGACGCCGACGTCCTTCCGCTCGCCGCCGACGCCGAATAGGTAAGGTCCCAACGCATGGATCTCGAGACGTTCCGCAAGCTCGCGGGTGACCGCCGTGTCATCCCCGTCAGCCGCAAGCTGCTGGCGGACGGGGACACCCCCGTCGGGCTCTACCGCAAGCTGGCCGCCGAACGCCCCGGCACCTTCCTGCTGGAGTCCGCCGAGAACGGGCGCTCCTGGTCCCGCTACTCCTTCATCGGGGTGCGGTCCGACGCCACCCTGACCGTCCGCGACGGCCAGGCGCACTGGATCGGCACCCCGCCCGTCGGCGTCCCGACCACCGGTGACCCGCTCGACGCCCTGCGCGCCACCGTCGAGGCCCTGCACACCCCCCGCGACCTCGCCGCGGGCATGCCGCCCTTCACCGGCGGCATGGTCGGCTACCTCGGGTACGACATCGTGCGCCGCCTGGAGCGGATCGGCGAGCACGGCCGCGACGACCTCCAGCTGCCCGAGCTGACCATGCTGCTCACCTCCGACCTGGCGGTCCTCGACCACTGGGACGGCACGGTCCTGCTGATCGCCAACGCCATCAACCACAACGACCTCGACACCGGCGTCGACGAGGCCTACGCGGACGCGGTGGCCCGCCTCGACGCCATGGAGGCCGACCTCGCGCGGCCCGCCCCGTACACCCCGACCCCGCTGCCCGCCTCCGAGCTGCCGGAGTTCTCCGCGCTGTGGGGCGGCGAGAAGTACCAGGCGGCCGTCGAGGACATCAAGGAGCGCATCCGCGCCGGCGAGGCCTTCCAGGTCGTGCCCTCGCAGCGGTTCGAGGCCCCCTGCACGGCCTCGGCCCTGGACGTCTACCGGGTGCTGCGGGCCACCAACCCGTCCCCGTACATGTACCTCCTCCGCTTCGAGAACGGCTTCGACGTGGTCGGGTCGAGTCCGGAGGCGCTGGTCAAGGTCGAGGACGGGCGGGCCATGGTCCACCCCATCGCCGGCACCCGCCACCGCGGCGCGACCCCGCAGGAGGACCACGAGCTCGCCGAGGAGCTGATGGCCGACCCCAAGGAGCGCGCCGAGCACCTGATGCTCGTCGACCTCGGCCGCAACGACCTCGGCCGGGTCTGCGAGCCCGGTTCGGTCGAGGTCGTCGACTTCATGTCGATCGAGCGGTACTCGCACGTCATGCACATCGTCTCGACCGTGACGGGGCGCGTGGCCGAGGGGAGGACCGCCTTCGACGTGCTCACCGCCTGCTTCCCCGCCGGCACCCTCTCCGGCGCCCCCAAGCCGCGCGCCATGCAGATCATCGAGGAGCTGGAGCCCTCCCGCCGCGGCCTGTACGGCGGCTGCGTCGGCTACCTCGACTTCGCCGGCGACTCCGACACCGCCATCGCCATCCGCACCGCGCTGCTGCGCGACGGGACGGCGTACGTGCAGGCCGGAGCCGGCGTCGTCGCGGACTCCCAGCCCGTCGCCGAGGACACCGAGTGCCGCAACAAGGCCGCCGCGGTGCTGCGGGCCGTCGGCGCCGCCAACCGGCTGCGCGGCCACTGAGCCCGCCCCGGCTACCGCGCGGCCGGGGCCCCGGGGGATAGTGGGGTACGTGAGTGCCGTACCCCTGCCCCGAACCGAAGAGCCCTCCTCCGCGCGCGCCGGCCGGCGCAGCGTGGCCGTCGCCCTGCTGCTCGGCGCGCTCGGCGCCGCGGTCGTCCTGCTGGCCTCCGGCCGGACCTGGGCGCACGGCACCGCCGGGGTCGGCGGCGGCGCGCTGCCGCTGACGGCCGACGGCCGCGCGGTCACCGGTGTCCCGGCCGCGCTGGCCATCGTCGGCCTGGCGGCGCTGGTCGCCGTGTTCGCCGTACGCGGCAAGGGCCGGCTGCTGGTCGCCGCCCTGCTGGCGCTGAGCGGCCTGGGCGCCGCCCTGGCGGCCGTGGCCGGCGCCTTCGACCGGGAGGCGCTGGACGCCGCGGCCGCCCGTACGACCGCCGACACGGCGGCGACGGTGGCCGGCATCACCCATACGGCCTGGCCGTACGTCACGGCCACCGGCGCCGTGCTGATCCTGGCCGCCGGGCTGCTGGCCCTGCGCTTCGGGCGGGCCTGGCCCGCGATGGGCGGCCGTTACGAGCGAGCCGGCGGCGCGCGCGGCGGCAGGCCCGTGGTGGTGGACCCCGAGCGTCCGGAAGACCTGTGGAAGGCCCTCGACCGCGGCGAGGACCCGACCCGCTGATCCGTCCCGTCCCCGGGTACGGGACAATGGGCCCCGAGCGTCGACACAGCACGTTCGACAGAGCAACGAGGAGCTACTCATGGCGGGCAGCAGCCACGGACACACCCCGGCCGCCTGGACCGGTGTCACCATCGCCTTCATCGGTTTCTGCATCTCCGGCGCCTTCATGGTGCTGGCGAACCCGCTGGGGTTCTGGGCCGGCATGGTCGTCGTCGCCCTCGGTGGTGTCGTCGGCATGGCGATGAGGGCCGCGGGCATGGGCGCCAAGAAGCCCGCCCACGAGGACCTCGCCAAGGTCATCGCCGCCGCCAAGGCCTGACGGCGCGACGATCCCCGAAAGGCGCGGCCCGTCGGGCTGCGCCTTTTGTCATGAGCGGAGACAATCACCCGGTGGACGCCCCTCGCACGCCCCCGCCCGCGCGCCCCTCCGCAGCCGCCGTCCCCTCCGCGGCCGACGTCTCGGCCGTCCCCGCCGTCTCGGCCGTCCCCGACGTACGGCCGCCCTCGCGGGCCCGGCGGCTGGCCGCCCCCGCCCTGACCCTGGCCACCGCGGTCGCGGCGTTCGCGTACGTCGCCCGGGTCGACCCGAACGAGCCCGGCCACTACCCCGTGTGCCCGCTCCTGGGGCTGACCGGGATCCTGTGCCCCGGCTGCGGCGGACTGCGCAGCGCGCACGCGTTCGCCCACGGCGATCTGCCCACCGCCTTCGGGGCGAACGCCGTCGCGGTCCTCGGCTACGTCGTCTTCGCGGGCTTCGTGCTGCTGTGGCTGGTGCGCGCCCACCGGGGCGGGCCCACGCCCCGCATCACCCTCACCCCCGTGTGGTGGTGGGTGACCGGGACCCTGGTCCTGGCCTTCGCGGTGGTCCGCAACCTCCCCTTCGGGTCCGCCCTCGCGCCCTGAGGCCGCGGCCCGTCCCCGGCGGACCGGGCGGAATCCCCGGGTCCGCGCGGAGCCTCGCGGCTCCCTCGTAGTTCCGTCGCAGGAGCCTCGCGGCGCCCTCGTAGGAAGCTCCGATTCCAGGTGTCCAGGTAATGGGACGCCGTCAACCGCGTGCGGAGCGCGAGGCCTCCTGCGGATACCATTTGATTGCTGACCTTGAACCAGCCCGACCGACCCGGAAGGGGGCCGCTCGCGTGAGTGTGCTCGACGAGATCATCGAAGGGGTCCGCGAAGACCTTGCCGAACGGCAGGCCCGCGTGAGCCTCGACGAGCTCAAGGAGCGTGCCGCCAAGGCGCCCCAGGCCAAGGACGGCGTCGCGGCCCTGCGGGGCGATGGCGTGAAGGTGATCTGCGAGGTCAAGCGCTCCAGCCCCTCCAAGGGCGCGCTGGCCGCGATCGCGGACCCGGCCGGGCTCGCCGCCGACTACGAGGCGGGCGGCGCGGCCGTCATCTCCGTCCTGACCGAGCAGCGCCGCTTCGGCGGTTCGCTCGCCGACCTGGAAGCAGTCCGTGCCCGGGTGGACATCCCCATCCTGCGCAAGGACTTCATCGTCACCGCGTACCAGCTGTGGGAGGCCCGTGCCTACGGCGCCGACCTCGCGCTGCTGATCGTCGCGGCCCTGGAGCAGGAGGCACTCGTCTCCCTCATCGAGCGGGCCCACTCCATCGGGCTCACACCGCTCGTCGAGGTCCACGACGAGGAGGAGGTCGAGCGCGCGGTCGCCGCCGGAGCCAAGATCATCGGCGTCAACGCCCGCAACCTCAAGGACCTCAAGGTCGACCGCTCCACCTTCGAGCGGGTGGCCCCGGAGATCCCGGCCGGCATCGTGAAGGTCGCCGAGTCCGGCATCCGCGGTCCGCACGACCTCATCGCCTACGCCAACGAGGGCGCCGACGCCGTCCTCGTCGGAGAGTCCCTGGTCACCGGCCGTGACCCCAAGGCCGCCGTGGCCGACCTGGTCGCCGCCGGCGCCCACCCCGCCCTGCGGCACGGGCGGAGCTGAGCCACGCCGTGTCCGCCGTCCGCCGCGCAGGCCGCCGCAGCCGGGGTGCCGTGCACCCCGGTCCGGTCGGCGTGCCCGCGGCCGGCGGGACCCCGGCCCGCGACCCGCACGCGCCCCTGGCCCGCGGCTGCAAGCCGCGCGGCTGCCGGGCGCCGGCCCGCCGCGTGCTGGGCCGCCGGGTGCGGTACGTGATCGGCTCCGAACCCGGCCAGGTCAACGGCATGCGATGGCGCCGCGCAGGCGCGCCGTAGGCACGTCGCACCCCACGTCACGCGGAACCCGCGCGGCGTGAACCGCGGCAGTGCCCGGTCCCGCGTACCCCGGGCCGCCCGGCCCCGGACGCGGACCGCTCCGCCCGTGCACCGCCCGCGCCTCAGCGGGGCGCGACCGGCACGGGCCGACGGCGCAATACGGTGCAACCAACCGTCGCTTCCGTAGGAGTTACTGGCCATGTCCAGCGAGTTCTTCATTCCCGACCCGGAGGGTCGCGTCCCCAACGCCGAGGGCTACTTCGGCGACTTCGGCGGCAAGTTCATCCCGGAGGCGCTCGTCGCCGCCGTGGACGAGGTGGCCGTCGAGTACGAGAAGGCCAAGGGCGACCCGGCCTTCGCGGCCGAGCTGAACGACCTCCTCGTCAACTACACGGGACGTCCCAGCGCCCTCACGGAGGTGCCGCGGTTCGCCGAGCACGCCGGCGGCGCGCGGATCTTCCTCAAGCGCGAGGACCTCAACCACACCGGCTCGCACAAGATCAACAACGTGCTGGGCCAGGCGCTGCTCACCAAGCGGATGGGCAAGACCCGGGTCATCGCCGAGACCGGCGCCGGGCAGCACGGCGTGGCCACCGCCACCGCCTGCGCCCTCTTCGGCCTCGACTGCACCGTCTACATGGGCGAGATCGACACCGAGCGCCAGGCCCTGAACGTGGCCCGGATGCGCATGCTGGGCGCCGAGGTCATCGCGGTGAAGTCCGGCTCGCGGACCCTGAAGGACGCCATCAACGAGGCGTTCCGCGACTGGGTCGCCAACGTGGACCGCACCCACTACCTCTTCGGCACGGTCGCCGGTCCCCACCCGTTCCCGGCGATGGTCCGCGACTTCCACCGCGTCATCGGCGTCGAGGCCCGCCGCCAGATCCTGGAGCGCGCCGGCCGGCTGCCGGACGCCGTCGCGGCCTGCGTCGGCGGCGGCTCCAACGCCATCGGCCTCTTCCACGCCTTCATCCCGGACGCCGACGTCCGCCTGGTCGGCTTCGAGCCCGCCGGGCACGGCGTGGAGACCGGCGAGCACGCGGCCACCCTGACCGCGGGCGAGCCGGGCATCCTGCACGGCTCCCGGAGTTACGTCCTGCAGGACGAGGAGGGCCAGATCACCGAGCCGTACTCGATCTCGGCGGGTCTGGACTACCCGGGCATCGGCCCGGAGCACGCCTTCCTCAAGGACAGCGGCCGCGGGGAGTACCGCGCGGTCACCGACGACGCGGCCATGCAGGCGCTGCGGCTGCTCTCGCGCACCGAGGGCATCATCCCGGCCATCGAGTCGGCGCACGCCCTCGCGGGCGCCCTCGACCTGGGCAAGGAGCTGGGCAAGGACGGTCTGCTGATCGTCAACCTGTCCGGCCGCGGCGACAAGGACATGGACACGGCGGCCCGCTACTTCGGGCTCTACGACGGCGGGGCCGAGGGGGAGTCGAAGTGACCACGGGCAACATCCAGCTGCTGAGCGACACCCTGGCCAAGGCGAAGTCCGAGGACCGTGCCGCCCTCGTCGCCTACCTCCCGGCCGGCTTCCCCACCGTCGACGGCGGCATCGAGGCGGCCAAGGCCGTCCTCGCGGGCGGCGCCGACATCGTCGAGGTCGGCCTGCCGCACTCCGACCCGGTCCTGGACGGCCCGGTCATCCAGACCGCCGACGACATCGCGCTGCGCGGCGGCGTGAAGATCGCCGACGTGATGCGGACCGTGCGCGAGGCGGTCGCCGCCACGGGCGCTCCGGTGCTCGTGATGACGTACTGGAACCCGATCGACCGGTACGGCGTCGAGCGGTTCACCGAGGAGCTGGCGGCCGCCGGCGGCGCCGGCTGCATCCTGCCCGACCTGCCGGTCCAGGAGTCCGCGCTGTGGCGCGAGCACGCCGAGAAGCACGGTCTGGCGACCGTCTTCGTGGTGGCTCCCAGCAGCAAGGACGAGCGCCTGGCGACCATCACCGCGGCGGGCAGCGGCTTCGTCTACGCCGCGTCGCTGATGGGTGTCACCGGCACCCGCGCCTCGGTCGGCGCCGAGGCCGCGGAACTCGTGACGCGCACCCGCCGCACGACCGAGCTCCCGGTGTGCGTCGGGCTCGGCGTCTCCAACGCCGAGCAGGCCCGGGAGGTCGCCGGCTTCGCGGACGGCGTGATCGTCGGCTCGGCCTTCGTCAAGCTGCTGCTGGACGCGCCGGACCTGCCGGCCGGGCTGGCCGCCGTACGGGCCCTGGCGGGCGACCTCGCCCGCGGCGTGCGCAGGAGCTGACGCACGGCTGTTCCCCCGGGAGGGTTCTGTAGCCCGATCGGGTGGTTGTGGGAGCGGGGAGGCACTGGGGTGCCTCCCCGCTTCGTTTGGCGGGACGTGAGCGAGAAGAACGACGGTGCGAACCGCGATGCGAAACGATCGGCCCGCGAGCGGCTCCAGGTGGAGCGCGAGCGGCAGAAGACCCGGGACAAGCGGCGGCGGACCCTGATCGTCGCGGGCGCGGTGATCGGCGTACTGGGCCTGGCGGCCGTCGTCGGCGTGATCGCGGCCAACGCCGGCAAGGACGGCGGCAAGGACGCGGCGGGCCCGGTCGTCGCCCCCTCCGGGGCCACCGGCAAGGACGCGCTCGCGATCCGGACGGGCAAGGACGACGCGAAGTCCACGCTGGTGGTGTGGGAGGACTTCCGCTGCCCCGCCTGCAAGTCCTTCGAGGACGCCTACCGCACGACCATCCACGAGCTGGAGGCCAAGGGGCTGCTCAAGGTCGACTACCACCTGGTGACCCTGATCGACGGGAACATGGGCGGCAGCGGCTCCCTGCGGTCGGCCAACGCGGCGGCCTGCGCGCAGGACGCGGGGAAGTTCTCCGCGTACCACGATGTGCTCTTCATGAACCAGCCGCAGGAGATCGACGACGCCTACGCCAAGGACGCCAGGCTGCTGGAGCTCGCGGGCAAGGTGGAGGGGCTGGACACCCCGGCCTTCCGCGCGTGCGTGGCGGACGGCACGCACAAGAGCTGGGTGGGCAAGTCGCAGGAGGCCTTCCGCGGCGGCAAGTTCCGCGGCACCCCGACGGTGCAGCTCAACGGCGCCGACATCTTCGGTGACCAGGCCAATCCGCTGACGCCGCAGAAACTCAAGGAGAAGGTGGAGGCCGCCGCCAAGGGCAGCGGCAGCTGACGTTCTGGTTACAGGTTGCCGGGCGGGTTGCGGTGCCCACCGCCCGGCAGGGTAGCGTCGGGTCTGCCATGGACCTTGCTTACATTCCCAGCCCGTCGACCGGCGTGATCCATCTCGGACCGATCCCGCTGCGCGGCTACGCGTTCTGCATCATCATCGGTGTCTTCATCGCCGTCTGGCTCGGCAACAGGCGCTGGATCGCGCGCGGCGGCAAGCCGGGCACGGTGGCGGACATCGCCGTGTGGGCGGTGCCGTTCGGCCTCGTCGGCGGTCGCCTCTACCACGTGATCACCGACTACCAGCTGTACTTCGGCGAGGGCCGCAACTGGGTCGACGCCTTCAAGATCTGGGAGGGCGGCCTCGGCATCTGGGGCGCGATCGCGCTGGGCGCGGTCGGTGCCTGGATCGGCTGCCGCCGCCGCGGCATCCCGCTGCCGGCCTGGGCGGACGCCCTGGCCCCCGGCATCGCGCTGGCCCAGGCGGCGGGCCGCTGGGGCAACTGGTTCAACCAGGAGCTGTACGGCCGTCCCACCGACCTGCCGTGGGCGCTGAAGATCAGCGAGGGCCCGAACCGGGTCGCGGGCACCTACCACCCGACGTTCCTGTACGAGTCGCTGTGGTGCATCGGCGTGGCGCTGCTCGTGATCTGGGCGGACCGCCGCTTCAAGCTGGGCCACGGCCGGGCGTTCGCCCTGTACGTGGCGGGCTACTGCGCGGGCCGCGGCTGGATCGAGTACATGCGCGTGGACGAGGCCCACCACGTCCTGGGCCTGCGCCTGAACGTCTGGACGTCGATCGTGGTCTTCACGGCGGCGGTGGCGTACTTCGTCCTGTCGGCGAAGCTGCGGCCGGGACGCGAGGAGATCGTGGAACCGGAACGGCCGGCGGACGACGCGAAGCCGAAGCGCGACTCCACGAAGCGGAAGCGCGACTCCGCGAAGCCGAAGGGCGAGGCCCCGGCGGCGGACGGTGCCAAGGCAGCCGGTGCCAAGGCGGCCGGTGCCAAGGCGGATGGTGCCAAGGCCGACGGCGGGGCCGGGACGGCCAAGAAGCTCTGACCGGTCTCACGAGGTCTCACGAGGTCCAGAGGTCTTGCGCAGGGGGTGCCGCGATCACGCGGCACCCCCTGCGTCGTACTCGGCGGCGCGTGCCCCGGCCGCGCCCTGTCCGCTGCTCAGTGCACGAGCGTGCGGTGGTGGAGGGACAGGGTGCGGTGGGCGGCCGCCACGACCGCCGGGTCGACGAAGCGGCCGTCCGGGAGGGCCACCGCTCCCGGGGTGCGGCGGGCCGCCGTGACGATCTCCTCGGCGGCCGTCACCTCCTCCGGACGCGGCAGGTAGGCCCGTTCGATCACCGGCAGCTGGCGCGGGTGGATCGCCGCCCGCCCAAGGAACCCCAGCGCCCGCCCCCGTGCGCAGGACACCTCCAGCGCCTCCAGATCGCGGATGTCGGGGAACACGGACTGCGCCGGCGGTGCCAGCCCCGCCGCCCGCGCCGCCACCACCACCCGCGAGCGCGGCCAGTCCAGGCCCGCCTCGGCGCTCACCCCCAGGTCGGCCCGCAGGTCCGCCTCGCCCAGGGCCAGGCCGTGCAGGGCCGGGTGGGCGCGGGCGATGTCGTACGCGCGCTCCACCGCCAGCGCGCTCTCCAGCAGCGCGTACAGGGCGACTCCGCCCGAGCGGTCCGCCACCGTGGCGATCTGCCGCGGCTCGCTGATCTTGGGCAGCCGCAGCCCCGCCAGGCCGCGCAGCCCCGCCAGCGCGGTGAGGTCGGCGCCCGCCCAGGGCGACTCCAGGGCGTTGATCCGGACGTGGACGGGGACCGGCGTGCGGGCGGTCAGCAGCTCGGCCGTGGCCGCGCGGGCGTACTCCTTGCGCGACGCCGGAACCGCGTCCTCCAGATCCACGATGACCGCGTCGGCGCCCGCGCCCAGCGCCTTGGCCACCACCGCCGGGCGGTCCCCGGGGACGTACAGCCAGGTGAGGATCACAGCGCACCCTCCCCGCGCAGGGCGGTGATCTCCGCCTCGGACAGTCCGAGTTCGGCGAGGACGGCGTGGGTGTCCGCGCCGTGCGGGCGGCCGGCCCAGCGGATCCCGCCGGGAGTCCCGGAGAGGCGGAAGAGGACGTTCTGCATCCGCAGCGGGCCCAGTTCCGGGTCCTCGACCTCGGTGAGCGTGTCCAGGGCCGCGAACTGCGGATCGGCCATCACGTCCCGTACGTCGTAGACCTGCGCGACCGCCGCCTGGGCCTCCTCGAACGCCGCGGTCACCTCCTCCGCCTTGTGACGGGCGATCCACGACCCGACCGCCTCGTCCACGACGTGCGCGTGGGCGGCCCGCCCGGAGCCGGTCGCGAACCACGGTTCGGCGATCAGCTCCGGCCGTCCCACCAGCCGCACCACGCGTTCGGCGATCGACTGCGCGGAGGCGGAGACCGCCAGCCAGCGCCCGTCGGCGGACCGGTAGGTGTTGCGCGGGGCGTTGTTGGCCGACCGGTTGCCGGTGCGGGGCTGGACGTAGCCGAGCTGGTCGTACCAGAGGGGCTGCGGGCCGAGGACGGTGAGGATCGGTTCGATGATCGCCAGGTCGACCACCTGGCCCTGCCCGGTGCGGTCGCGGCCGGCGAGGGCCGTCATGACGGCGTACGCGCAGGTCAGCGCCGCGATGGAGTCGGCGAGCCCGAACGGGGGGAGGGTCGGCGGTCCGTCCGGCTCCCCGGTGATCGCGGCGAACCCGCTCATCGCCTCGGCGAGGGTGCCGAAGCCGGGGCGGCGGGCGTACGGGCCGACCTGGCCGAAGGCGGTGACGCGGGCCAGGACCAGGCGGGGGTTGGCGGCGCTGAGCTCCGCCCAGCCCAGGCCCCACTTCTCCAGGGTGCCGGGGCGGAAGTTCTCGACGACCACGTCGGCGGTGGCGGCCAGCCGCAGCAGCGTGTCCCGGCCGCCGGGGGTGGACAGGTCCAGGGTCATGGTCCGCTTGTTGCGGCCGAGCAGCTTCCACCACAGGCCGACGCCGTCCTTGGCGGGGCCGTGCCCGCGGGAGGGGTCGGGCCGCTCCGGATGCTCGACCTTGATCACCTCGGCCCCGAAGTCGCCGAGCAGGGTCGCCGCCAGGGGGCCGGCGAAGAGGGTGGCGAGGTCGAGGACGCGCAGGCCGTGGAGAGGGCCGGTGCCGGTGCCGGGGGCGGTGTCGGCTGCGGTGTCGGCTGCGGTGCCGGGCGTGGGGCCGGACCGGGCGTCGGGTCGCGTGTCGGGCCGGGCGGTGGCCGCGCTCATGACGCCGACGCCCCGCCCGGCCCCTGGGCCTGCGCCGCCGGGCCGTGTCCGGGGGCCTGCTCCCGTGCCTGGCCGTGTCCGGAGGCGGGCTCCTGCGCCGGGCCGTGTTCGGAGGCGGGCTCCCGTCCCTCGGCGAGGGTCCGGGCGTAGGCGGCGTCCGTCTCGCGGCGGGCCGGCATCGAGTCCTGGGCGCCCGGGCGCTGGACCGACAGCGCCGCGGCCGCCGAGGCCCACGCCAGGGCCTCCGGCATCGCCCGGCCCTCGCCGAGGGCCACGGCCAGCGCCCCGACGAAGGTGTCCCCGGCGGCCGTGGTGTCCACGGCCCGTACGCGCGGCGCCGGGACGGCGACCGGCCGCCGGCCGCGGGCGGCGTACAGGGAGCCGGCCGCACCGAGGGTGATGACCACCTCGGGCACCTGCCGCAGCAGCGCCTCGGCCGCCTGGTGCGGATCGGTGAGTCCGGTCAGGGCGGCGGCCTCGTGCTCGTTGGGCACCAGCAGGTCGACGGCGGCGAGCAGCCCGGGCGGCAGCGGCTGGGCGGGCGCGGGGGTCAGGACCGTCCGTACGCCGTGCGCGCGGGCCGCGCGGGCGGCCTCGGTGACCACGCCCAGCGGGACCTCCAGCTGGAGCAGCAGCGCGTCGGCCGCGGCGATCCGGGTCTCGTCGCCGGCCTCCAGCGCGGTCAGGCGGCCGTTGGCCCCGGGGATCACGATGATGGCGTTGCCGCCCTCGTCGTCGACGGTGATGTGGGCGGTGCCGCTGGCACCCTCGACGGTGCGCAGGGCGGCCGTCTCGACGCCGGCGGCCGCGAGCGCGGAGCGCAGCCGTACGCCGAACTCGTCGGCGCCGACCGCCCCGATCATGGTCACCTCGCCGCCCGCGCGGGCGGCGGCGACCGCCTGGTTGGCCCCCTTGCCGCCGGGGACGGTGCGGAACTCGCGGCCTGCCACGGTCTCCCCGAGGCGGGGGGCCTTGGGGACGTAGGCGACGAGGTCCATGTTGGTACTGCCGAGCACGGCGATGGCCGTCATGAGCGAGCTGCCTCCTGTGCGGTGAGGTGGGCGAGGGTGTCGAAGCCGATGCCGTCGAAGCCGGGGACGGTGGTGGCGAGCCGGTTCTTCAGCGGGGTGGTCCAGCGGGCGGGGACGTTCTCCGGCGCCCCGGCGAGCAGCCCGGCGAGGGAACCGGCCGTGGCACCGTTGGAGTCGGTGTCCCAGCCGCCGGAGACGGCGCGGCAGACGGAGTGGGTGAAGTCCCCGTCGGCGTGGGCGAGGGCGGCGGCGATCAGGGCGGTGTTGGGGACCGCGTGCACCCAGTGGTAGTGCCCGTAGCGGTGGTGCAGGGCGTCCACGACGTGGTCGAACCCGGCCGGGGCGGGATCGGCGGCGGTGGCGGCACCGATGCCGTACGTCACGGCCTCGGCCAGGCGCGAGGCGGGCGGTACGACGGCCAGCCCGGCGCGCAGCGCGGCGTGCACGTCGGCGGTGCCGGTCGCCGCCTCGGCGAGGGCGGCGGCGGTGAACATGGCCGCGTACACGCCGTTGGCGGTGTGCGTGAGGGTGGCGTCCCGGTAGGCCTGCGCCGCCGCGCGCCACGGCTGGCCGGGGTTGGTCCAGCCGTGCACGTCGGCGCGGATGAGGGCGCCGATCCACTCGCGGAAGGGGTTGTGGTGGGTGGCGGTGTGCGGTGGTTCCAGCCCGAGCAGCAGGTTGCGGTACGCGACGCGCTCGGCGGTGAACGTACGGCCGGCCGGCAGCTCGTCGAGCCAGAGGCGGGCGACGTCGGCGGTGCGGAAGTCCTTGCCGTGGCGCTGGAGGAGCAGGAGGTTCAGGAGGGGGTAGTTGAGGTCGTCGTCCTCGGGCATGCCGTCGATGTTCTCGGCGAGGGAGGTGGCGGCGGAACGGCGGTTCCAGGGGTGGGCGGCCAGGGTGGCGGCGGGGACGCCGCGGGCGGTGAACCAGTCGTCGAGCGGCCAGTTGCCGGTGGCGCGGGCGAGGGCCCGGATCCCGTCGAGGGACACCTTCTCGACGGGCTTGCCGAGCAGGCACCCGACGGCCCGCCCGACCCACGCCGCCTCCAGCCGCCGCCGCAGCCCTTCCCCCCAGCGGCCCCCGGCCCCGCCCGGGCCGCCCGCCTCACCGGGCTCCGCCCGGCCCCGGTCGCCCGCCCGGTTCCGGGCGGGGGCGCCTGGGCCCGTGGTCACGGGTCCGGTCGGGGTGCGGTCCGCCTCGTGGGGGCTCGCGGTGGGGGAGAACGACTCCGCCCGGCCGCCGCACGCGGCCGCGATGGCGTCGAGCGCCAGCGGTTCGGCGTCCGCCCAGGGGGAGGGGACGGCCTCCAGGCCGGTCAGCAGCCGCTCGGCCAGGGCCCGCAGGGCGGGCGGTGCCGGGACCGGTGAGGCCCCGGCCCGGTCGGGCGCGGGCGCACCGCCCGCGGCCAGCCACGCCCGGCGGTACGGCTCCGGATCACGGCCGTCCTCGGCGGCCCGGCGCAACTCGTGCCCGATCAGGTCCTCGGGCTGCGCCCACGTGAGCCGGACGGCCCCCTCCTCGCCGTGGGCACGGGGCTCCGCCGGGGCCGGGTGGCCCCGGGCGGCGTCCGGGTGCGTGGACCCGGTGCCCGGTGCCGGTGCCGGTGCCGGCGCCGGGGCCGTGGGGGCGCCGGCCGGCGTGTCCCACGGGTGGGGCCGTCCGTCGGCCGCGTGGCCGGGGGCCGGGGTGGCCGGCGGGGGCGGGGTTCGGGGGGTCATCGGGGGGCCGTCAGGGTGGTGAAGGCCGATTCGTGGGTGCGGCGGCGGGCGACGTCCCGGGTGAAGACCTCGCGGGCCACCTCCGCCATCGTGGCCGCCGGCGCCTGCAGGTCCAGCCGGCTGGCCCCGGCCACCCGCTCCGACCACGCCGGCGGGACGGCCGCCGCCCCGCCCAGCGCGCCCGCCACCGCCCCCGCCATCGTCGCGATCGAATCGCAGTCCCGGCCGTAGTTGACCGCGCCGAGGACCGCCGGTTCGTACGCCCCGTCCGCGATCAGGAGCATCCCGAGGGCGACCGGAAGCTCTTCGATCGCGTGCAGGCGGGACGGGCGGCGGGCGCCGAGCGAGGGGGCCCGGTAGTCCGGGCCGACCGTGTCGTACGGCGCCACCGCCGCCCGCAGCGGCACCACCGCCGACTCGACGTCCCGCAGGCCGGCCGCCGCCTCCGCCACCGCCGCGATCGCCGCGCGCGTGCCGTCCTTGGCCAGGGCCAGCGCCGTGTCCACCACCGTGGTGGCGGTCGCGCCCGGCGCGCACGCGGCCGCCACCGCCGCCGCGAACACCCCGGCCGCCTCCCGTCCGTACGAGGACTGGTGCGCCCCCGCGATGTCCAGCGCCTCCGCGTACGCCCCCGCCGGGTTGCCCGCGTTGACGATGCCGACCGGTGCCATGTACATCGCCGCGCCGCAGTTGACGATGTTCCCGGCTCCCGCCTCGCGCGGGTCGACGTGGCCGTAGTGCAGCCGCGCCACGATCCACTTCTCGGCCAGGAAGATCCGCTGGAGGGGGAGGGCCTCGGCCTCCAGCTCCGGGATCCAGCGGGGCGTGGACATCAGGTCCGGGACCAGGTGGTCGGCGACGGCGTAGGCGTCGAGGTGGTCGCGTACGCGCGCGTAGACGCGGACCAGCGCGTGGGTCATCAGGGTGTCGTCGGTGACGTGTCCGTCGCCCTTGTGGTACGGCGCGATGGGGCGGGCGGTGCGCCAGTCCTCGTACCAGGGGCCGACGATGCCGTGCACCCGGCCGCCGTGCCGTTCCACGATCTGGTCCGGGGAGAAGCCCTCGACCGGCCCGCCGAGGGCGTCGCCGACGGCGGCACCGACGAGGCAGCCCGCCGCCCTGTCCTCCAGCGTGAGCGTGTGCGTGTGCGTCCGGGTCTGCGTCTGCGTGTGCGGCTGCTGCGCCAGCGTCATGTCCGAATCATCCCTTGGGTGAGGTGAGTTCCGTGCGAGCGAGGAGCCCGGCGAGTTCGACGAGGTCGGTGCCGGCGAGGCGGGGCAGGGCACAGCCGGAGAGGGTCCGGCAGGCCTCGCGCCAGGCGGTGGGGAGGGAGTCGCCGCCGCCGAGCGCGCCGGTGAGCGCGCCGGCCAGGGCGGGGGCGGAGTCCGCGACGCGGGACAGACAGGCGGCGGCCGGGACCGCCTCGACGGCCTTGCCGCGGGCGGCGGTTGCGAGGGCGAGGGCGACGGGGACGGTCTCGGCGGCGGCGATGCCGTAGCTGTAGACGTGGTCGACGATCTCGTGCTCGAGGGTGGGGACGAGGCCGAACGCGCCCTCGGCGGGCGATCTGCGGGCCAGTTCGACGGCGTGGCGGGCGTTGCGGCCGATCTCGGTGGCGCCGGGCAGCTGGGCGAGGGCGGCGTCGACGGCGGTGTCGACGTCCGCGCCGCCCAGAGCGGCGGCGATGGCGGCGGCCATCGCGCGGGCGCCGTGGACGCCGTCGCCGTCCTGGGTGTAGCGGGCGTCGAACTCGGCGAGTTCGGCGGCGTGTTCGGGGTCGCCGGGGTGGACGACGGCCAGGACGGCGGCGCGGACGCAGGCGGCGTCGTCGAAGTAGTGGGGGTTGTCGTGGCCGGTGGCGGGCGGGCGCAGGCCGGTGGCGAGGTTGCCGAGGCCGGCCCGTACGGAGATCCGGGCGCGCAGGGGGAGGACGGCGGACTCGACCTCGGGCGCGCGTTCGGCGGCCGCGGCGACCTCGGAGGCGAGGGCGTTCCAGGCGAGGTCGATGGCGGCGCGCATGCGGCGCGACCGGGAGAGGTCGCTGAGCAGGACCCCGGCGGCGGTCAGGACGGACTCGGCGGCGAAGGCGGCCCATTCGGCGTCGTCGGAGGGGCCCAGGCGCAGGGGCTCGGGGGGCTGGTTGAGGGCGATGGGGACGGGGAGGGTGGTGGTGGCGTTCTGCTCGGCGAACGTGTCGAGCTCGCGGGTGAGGCGACGGGTCCACTCGGGCATCCGGCTGGCCCGGTGCCGGGCGGCGGGCCACCCGGCGGCGTCCCCGGCGGCGAGCCCGAGCAGCAGCCCCTCGATCCGCCGCGGGCCGGGCGGCGCGGCGGGGTACGCCGCGACGGCGGCCGTTCCCCTGGGACCGGCCGCCCGCACGGCACCGGCCCGCCGCAGGCCGACCGGTACGTCGACCCGCAGGCCGACCGACGCGGTGGCCGCCGACCCCAGGGCGGCCGCCTCCGGCGCGCCGGGGTACGGCGGTCCGCCCGCGAGGGGCGCGAGGGGCGCGGTGGTGGCCGTGGCCGTGGCCGGCGCGGCGCCAGCGGGGGCGCGGTCCGCCACGACGGCCCACCAGGGCCCCGCCGGGCCCTGGCCCACGGGCGCCGGGTCCGGTGGCGTGACCGGCGTACCGGTCAAGGCCGGCCGCAGGCCGGCCGACGCGCCCGGCCTGAGCCCCGGTGGCAGGGCCGGTGCGCCCGGCGGGGCCGACGCCCCCGGTGCACCTGGCGTGCCCGGTGTACCCGACGCGCTCGGCGTGCCCGGCGTACCTGGCGGGGCCGTCGCGCCCCACGTGCTCGTCGTGCCCCACGCGCCCGTCGCGCTCGGCGTGCCCGTCGTGCCCCACGCTCCCGTCGCGCTCGACGCGCCCGGTGTACCCGCCGTGCCCGAAGCGCCCGGTGTACCCGCCGTGCCCGACGCGCCCGGCCGACCCGGCTGGGCCGACGCGCCCGCCGTGCCTGGCGCGCTCGGCGTACCCGACGCGCCCGGCGTGCCCCGCGTACCCGACGGGCTCGGCGTACCCGACGCGCCCGGTGCACCCGCCGTGCCTGGCGTGCTTGGCGTGCCCGGCGTACCTGACGTGCCCGGCGTGCTCGGCGTACCCGCCGTGCCCCGCGTACCCGACGTACCCGGTGTCCCCGGCCGGGTCGGCGGGGTCGTAGGGCCCGCCACGGGCCTGGGGCCGGGGGTGGGGGCGGTCATCGGGGGGCCTCGTATTCCGGGGTGAGGAGGTCCGCGATGTCCAGGACGTGGTAGCCGCGCATCGCGGGCAGGCAGCTGCCGCGGACCGGGCCGATCGCCGAGGACCAGGCGGCGGGGATCGCGGCGGCGCCCGAGAGGGCGCCGGCCAGGGCGCCCGCCACCGCCGCCGTGGTGTCCGCGTCGCGGCCCATGTTGACCGCGGTGAGGACCGAGGCGGCGAAGTCGCCCGCCGCCGCCGCGAACGCGCCGAACGCCAGGCCCACCGCCTCCGGGGCCAGGTCCGTCCACGGGTAGCCGCCGATCACGACCGCCGAGCGGACCGCCCGTTCGCCGCGCGGGGCGGCCGTCACCGCCCGGCGCAGGGAGCGGGCGGTCCACGAGTCCGACGGGATGACCGAGAGGGCCGCGGAGATCACCGAGGCCGGGCTGCCGCCGGCCATCGCCGCCGCCACGCCCGCCGCGACCGCCTGGCCGCCGTAGATGCCCTCGCCGTCGTGGCTGACCGTGCCGTCGATCGCGACGAGGCGGGCGGCCTCGGCCGGCCGGCCCGCCGCGAAGACGCCGAAGGGGGCCGCCCGCATGGCCAGCCCGTCCGACCACGCGTGGCGGTGCTGGGCCGAGATGGGGGCGGCCAGGCCCCGGCGCAGGTTCTCCAGAGTGCCGCGTTCGGAGAAACCCGCCCCCCGGAACGGGCCCTCGTCCAGGTCGGCGATCCAGTGGTGCCAGGCCCGTTCGACGTGGGAGACGGTCAGCGCGGAGCCGTGCCGGGCCAGCAGCAGGCCGGAGAAGATCGCGTACTCGGTGTCGTCCGTGCCCGCCGGGTCCTCCGTCACGAAGCCCTCGATCCGGCCCCACCGCGCGCGGATCTCCGACGGCTTCATGTTCTCCGCGGGGGCGCCCAGCGCGTCACCCACCGCGAGGCCCAGAAGAGCGCCCCTGGCCCGTTCGAGGAGGACCTGCGGATTGCATGCAATCAGCTCCATGGCGGCGCCTCTCCTGCTGTGGGTGGACCCATCGTGAGCCCATGGGGGATTTGTGCCATGGAGTGGGGTTTGTCGCCCGGTGTGAAACACCCGGCGCGGGGCGCCGTCACCCGGTCGCCGAAGCACAAAAGCGCAGGTAAGTACGGCCTACCTTGCTGGCGGGCGGCAGAAATCGTGCGTAGTTTCGAGGTGTTCAGGGGGGAGCGGGACCCGTCGCGGGGACCGCTCGTACGTATGGGGAGGAAAGACGCATGTCCATCATCGACATCGAAGCGCCGCTGCACGAGGCCCACCGTGACAATCACACGCACCGTGATGTCAACGGCGGGTGGCTGCGTCCGGCCGTCTTCGGTGCCATGGACGGACTGGTCTCCAACCTCGCGCTGATGACCGGCGTGGCCGGCGGCGCCGTCGCCCCGCAGACCGTCGTGATCACCGGGCTGGCGGGTCTCGCGGCCGGCGCCTTCTCGATGGCGGCCGGCGAATACACCTCCGTCGCCTCGCAGCGCGAGCTCGTCCTCGCCGAACTCGACATAGAGCGGCAGCAGTTGCGCAAGCACCCCGTCGACGAGATGGAGGAGCTGGCCGAGCTGTACGTCTCGCGCGGCGTCGAGCCCCCGCTGGCCCGCGAGGTCGCCATGCAGCTCTCCCGCGACCCCGAGCAGGCGCTGGAGATCCACGCCCGCGAGGAGCTCGGCATCGACCCCGACGACCTGCCGTCCCCGATGGTCGCCGCCGTGTCCTCGTTCGGCTCCTTCGCGCTGGGCGCGCTGCTGCCCGTCCTGCCGTACCTGCTCGGCGCCACCGCCCTGTGGCCGGCCGTCGTCCTCGCGCTGGCCGGGCTGTTCCTGTGCGGCGCGGTCGTCTCGCGGGTCACCGCGCGCTCCTGGTGGTACAGCGGCGTACGGCAGCTGCTGCTGGGCGGCGCGGCCGCCGGTGTGACGTACGTCCTGGGCAGCTGGATCGGTGCGGCCATAGGCTGACCGGCACAGGGGTGAGACACTATGCGGTACCCCACATAAGTAGTCCATTACCCGGCGGTTTCGATTCCGTGTCCGCCGGGCATGAGATCCAGGCGCGCGGGCAATGAAGCCTGCCTCGCGACGGGGCCTCCTACGGTGCCCCACGGGCCTTTGTCCCGTGCTCCACCTGCGAAGGTCCCCACTTTCCGCCTCGTGCGGTGTCCGCATGCTGGAATGCGGTATCCGGTTCCCGGGATTGCCGCCATCATGTAACCTGCACGAAATTTCAAGCAGAGGGCCAACGTCGTCCCTCGGCACGCACCTTTGCCACGACGACGACGGGAGAGCCGATGCGTTCCGCATCCACGCACTCCGCGACCGGCCTCAGCAACACCGCCTGGTCGCCCTTGGACGGTCGCCCCGCCCCGCAGGGCATGTACGACCCGCGCAACGAGAAGGACGCCTGTGGCGTCGGTTTCGTGGCCAACCTCACCGGCGAGGCCAGCCACACCCTCGTCGAGCAGGCCCTGACCGTCCTGCGGAACCTCGAGCACCGCGGCGCCACCGGATCCGAGCCGGACTCGGGCGACGGCGCCGGCATCCTCTCCCAGGTCCCGGACGCCTTCCTGCGCGAGGTCGCCGGGTTCGAGCTCCCCGAGGCCGGCGCGTACGCCGTCGGCATCGCCTTCCTCCCGCCCGCCACCGACGGCACCGCACAGGCCGTCGCCGTGGAGCGGATCGAGGCCATCGCCGCCGAGGAGAACCTGACGGTCCTCGGCTGGCGCGAGGTCCCGGTCACCCCCGAGCTGCTCGGCAACGGCGCCCGCGCCACCATGCCGGCCTTCTCCCAGCTGTTCGTCTCCGCGCCCGGCGCCGCCGGCATCGAGCTGGACCGCAAGGCCTTCGTCCTGCGCAAGCGCGCCGAGCGCGAGGCGGGCGTCTACTTCCCCTCGCTCTCCGCCCGCACCATCGTCTACAAGGGCATGCTGACCACCGGCCAGCTGGAGCCCTTCTTCCCGGACCTCTCCGACCGCCGCTTCGCCTCGGCCGTCGCCCTGGTCCACTCGCGCTTCTCCACCAACACCTTCCCCAGCTGGCCGCTCGCCCACCCGTACCGCTTCGTCGCGCACAACGGCGAGATCAACACGGTCAAGGGCAACCGCAACTGGATGCGCGCCCGCGAGTCCCAGCTGGCCTCGGAGGTCTTCGGCGAGGGCTCCCTGGAGCGGATCTTCCCGATCTGCACGCCGGACGCCTCCGACTCGGCCTCCTTCGACGAGGTCCTGGAGCTCCTGCACCTCGGCGGCCGGTCGCTGCCGCACAGCGTGCTGATGATGATCCCCGAGGCGTGGGAGAACCACACCTCCATGGACCCGGCCCGCCGCGCCTTCTACCAGTACCACTCCACCCTGATGGAGCCCTGGGACGGCCCGGCCTGCGTCACCTTCACCGACGGCGTCCAGGTCGGCGCGGTCCTCGACCGCAACGGTCTGCGCCCCGGCCGCTACTGGGTCACCGACGACGGCCTCGTCGTCCTCGGCTCCGAGGTCGGTGTCCTCGACATCGACCCGGCCAAGGTCGTCCGCAAGGGCCGCCTGCAGCCCGGCAAGATGTTCCTCGTCGACACCGCCCAGCAGCGGATCATCGAGGACGACGAGATCAAGGCCGGGCTCGCGGCCGCCGCGCCGTACGCCGAATGGCTCGAGACCGGCGAGATCGAGCTCACCGACCTGCCCGAGCGCGAGCACATCGTGCACACCCACGCCTCGGTCACCCGCCGCCAGCAGACCTTCGGCTACACCGAGGAAGAGCTGCGCGTCATCCTCGCGCCGATGGCCCGTACCGGCGGCGAGCCGCTCGGCTCCATGGGCACCGACTCGCCCATCGCGGCCCTCTCCGAGCGCCCGCGGCTGCTGTTCGACTACTTCACCCAGCTGTTCGCGCAGGTCACCAACCCGCCGCTGGACGCCATCCGCGAGGAGCTCGTCACCTCGCTGCTGTCCTCGCTGGGCCCCGAGGGCAACCTGCTGGAGCCGACCTCCGCCTCCTGCCGCAGCGTCACCCTGCCCTTCCCGGTGATCGACAACGACGAGCTGGCCAAGCTCATCCACATCAACGCCGACGGCGACATGCCGGGCATGAAGGCCGCCACCCTCTCGGGCCTGTACCGGGTCTCCGGCGGCGCCCAGGCGCTCGCCGCCCGCATCGAGGAGATCCGCGCCGAGGCCGACGCGGCCATCGAGAGCGGCGCCCGCCTGATCGTCCTCTCCGACCGCCACTCGGACGCCGAGCACGCGCCGATCCCCTCGCTGCTGCTCACCTCCGCCGTACACCACCACCTCATCGCCACCAAGCAGCGCACCCAGGTGGGCCTGCTCGTCGAGGCCGGCGACGTCCGCGAGGTGCACCACGTCGCGCTGCTCATCGGCTACGGCGCGGCCGCGGTCAACCCGTACCTGGCCATGGAGTCGGTCGAGGACCTGCTGCGCGCGGGCACGTTCATCGAGGGCATCGAGCCCGAGAAGGCCATCCGCAACCTCATCTGCGCCCTCGGCAAGGGCGTCCTGAAGGTCATGTCCAAGATGGGCATCTCCACCGTGGCCTCCTACCGCGGCGCCCAGGTCTTCGAGGCCGTCGGCCTGGACGACGCGTTCGTCGCGACGTACTTCAACGGCACCGCCACCAAGATCGGCGGCGCGGGCCTGGAGGTCATCGCCAAGGAGGTGGCCGCCCGCCACGCCAAGGCCTACCCGGCCTCCGGGATCGCCCCGGCGCACCGCGCGCTGGAGATCGGCGGCGAGTACCAGTGGCGCCGCGAGGGCGAGCCGCACCTGTTCGACCCGGAGACGGTCTTCCGCCTCCAGCACGCCACCCGCAACCGCCGGTACGACATCTTCAAGAAGTACACCGACCGGGTGAACGAGCAGTCCGAGCGCCTCATGACCCTGCGCGGCCTGTTCGGCTTCTCCGCCGACCGCGCGCCGGTCCCGCTCGACGAGGTCGAGCCGGTCAGCGAGATCGTCAAGCGCTTCTCCACGGGCGCCATGTCGTACGGCTCCATCTCCAAGGAGGCGCACGAGACCCTCGCCATCGCCATGAACCAGCTGGGCGCCAAGTCCAACACCGGTGAGGGCGGCGAGGACCCCGAGCGCCTGTACGACCCGGCGCGCCGCTCGTCGATCAAGCAGGTCGCCTCCGGCCGCTTCGGCGTCACCAGCGAGTACCTGGTCAACGCGGACGACATCCAGATCAAGATGGCGCAGGGCGCCAAGCCCGGCGAGGGCGGCCAGCTGCCCGGCCACAAGGTCTACCCGTGGGTCGCCAGGACCCGGCACTCCACCCCGGGCGTCGGCCTGATCTCCCCGCCGCCGCACCACGACATCTACTCCATCGAGGACCTCGCCCAGCTCATCCACGACCTCAAGAACGCCAACCCGGCGGCCCGCATCCACGTGAAGCTGGTCTCCGAGGTCGGCGTCGGCACGGTCGCGGCCGGCGTGTCCAAGGCGCACGCGGACGTCGTCCTCATCTCCGGTCACGACGGCGGCACCGGCGCCTCCCCGCTGACCTCGCTCAAGCACGCGGGCGGCCCCTGGGAGCTCGGCCTGGCCGAGACCCAGCAGACGCTGCTGCTCAACGGCCTGCGCGACCGGATCGTCGTGCAGACCGACGGCCAGCTCAAGACCGGCCGCGACGTCGTCATCGCCGCGCTGCTCGGCGCCGAGGAGTTCGGTTTCGCGACCGCGCCGCTCGTCGTCTCCGGCTGCGTCATGATGCGCGTCTGCCACCTGGACACCTGCCCGGTCGGCATCGCCACCCAGAACCCGGTGCTGCGCGAGCGCTTCTCCGGCAAGGCCGAGTTCGTCGTCAACTTCTTCGAGTTCATCGCCGAAGAGGTTCGCGAGCTCCTCGCCGAGCTGGGCTTCCGTACCCTCCAGGAGGCCGTGGGCCACGCCGAGCTGCTCGACACCGCGCGGGCCGTCTCGCACTGGAAGGCGCAGGGCCTGGACCTCCAGCCGCTCTTCCACGTCCCCGAGCTGCCCGAGGGCGCGGTGCGCCACGCCGTCGTCGCCCAGGACCACGGTCTGGAGAAGGCGCTCGACAACGAGCTGATCGAGCTCGCCGCCGACGCGCTGGACGCGGCGAGCGCCGAGGAGGCGGTCCCGGTCCGCGCCCAGGTCGCGATCCGCAACATCAACCGGACGGTCGGCACCATGCTCGGCCACGAGGTGACCAAGCGGTTCGGCGGCGCGGGCCTGCCCACCGACACCATCGACCTGACCTTCACCGGCAGCGCCGGCCAGTCCTTCGGCGCCTTCCTGCCCAGCGGTGTCACCCTGCGGCTGGAGGGCGACGCCAACGACTACGTCGGCAAGGGCCTCTCCGGCGGCCGCGTGATCGTCCGCCCCGACCGGGGCGCCGACCACCTGGCCGAGTACTCCACCATCGCGGGCAACACCATCGGCTACGGCGCGACCGGCGGCGAGATGTTCCTGCGCGGCCGCACCGGCGAGCGCTTCTGCGTCCGCAACTCCGGCGCCCTCGTGGTCTCGGAGGGCGTGGGCGACCACGGCTGCGAGTACATGACCGGCGGCACGGCGGTCGTCCTCGGCGAGACCGGGCGCAACTTCGCGGCCGGCATGTCGGGCGGCGTCGCGTACGTCGTCGACCTCGACCGCGACAACGTCAACTCCGGCAACCTCGAGGCCGTCGAGACCCTGTCGGACGAGGACCAGCGGTGGCTGCACGACGTGGTGCGCCGCCACGAGGAGGAGACCGGCTCCACGGTCGCCGCCAAGCTCCTCGCGGAGTGGGACACCGCGGTGACCCGCTTCAGCAAGATCATCCCGACCACGTACAAGGCAGTGCTCGCCGCCAAGGACGCCGCTGAGCGGGCCGGACTCTCCGAGTCCGAGACCACCGAGAAGATGATGGAGGCGGCGACCCATGGCTGACCCGAAGGGCTTCCTCACCACCCCCCGGCAGACCGCCTGCTCCCGTCCCGTTGAGGACCGCCTCAAGGACTGGAACGAGGTCTACGTCCCCGGCTCCCTGCTGCCGATCATCAGCAAGCAGGCCGGCCGCTGCATGGACTGCGGCATCCCGTTCTGCCACAACGGCTGCCCGCTGGGGAACCTGATCCCCGAGTGGAACGACTACGCCTACCGCGAGGACTGGGGCGCGGCGTCCGAGCGCCTGCACGCCACGAACAACTTCCCGGAGTTCACCGGGCGGCTGTGCCCGGCCCCGTGCGAGTCGGCGTGCGTGCTCGGCATCAACCAGCCGGCCGTCACCATCAAGAACGTCGAAGTCTCGATCATCGACAAGGCGTGGGACAACGGGAACGTCACCCCGCAGCCGCCCGAGCGGCTGTCCGGCAAGACGGCCGCCGTCATCGGCTCCGGCCCGGCGGGCCTGGCCGCCGCCCAGCAGCTGACCCGGGCCGGCCACACCGTGGTCGTGTACGAGCGCGCGGACCGCATCGGCGGCCTGCTGCGCTACGGCATCCCCGAGTTCAAGATGGAGAAGGTGCACATCAACCGCCGCATCGAGCAGATGCGCGCGGAGGGTACGAAGTTCCGCACCGGCATCGAGATCGGCCGCGACCTGACGGCGACCGACCTGCGCAAGCGGTTCGACGCGGTGGTCGTCGCGGCGGGCGCCACGGTCTCCCGGGACCTGCCGGTCCCCGGGCGCGACCTGCGCGGGATCCACTTCGCGATGGAATACCTCCCCCTCGCGAACAAGGTCCAGGAGGGCGACTTCATGGCCCCGCCGATCACGGCCGAGGGCAAGCACGTGGTCGTCATCGGCGGCGGCGACACCGGCGCGGACTGCGTGGGCACCGCCCACCGCCAGGGCGCGGCGTCGGTCACCCAGCTGGAGATCATGCCGAGGCCGTCCGAGGACCGTACGGCGAACCAGCCCTGGCCGACGTTCCCGATGCTGTACAAGGTCACCTCGGCCCACGAGGAGGGCGGCGAGCGGGTCTACTCCGTCTCCACGACCCACTTCGAGGGCGACGAGGACGGCAACGTGCAGTCCCTCCACCTGGTCGAGGTCGAGTTCGTGGACGGCAAGCTGGTCCAGAAGGAGGGCACGGAGCGCTCCATCCCGGCCCAGCTGGTCACCCTGGCGATGGGCTTCACGGGCACCGACCAGGCCAACGGCCTGGTGGACCAGTTCGGCCTGGACCTCGACGAGCGGGGCAACGTCGCCCGCGACGCGTCGTACGCGACCAACGTCGACGGCGTCTTCGTGGCCGGTGACGCGGGCCGCGGCCAGTCGCTGATCGTGTGGGCGATCGCCGAGGGCCGCTCGGCGGCCCGCGGCGTGGACCGCTACCTGACGGGCACGAGCACCCTCCCGTACCCGGTCAAGCCGACGGACCGCTCCCTGATGGTCTGACCGCACCACCCTGGGACGCCGGGCTCGCACCGCTCGGCCGCAGGCGGCCTCCCGGGCTTCGCCCGGCTGCGCCGGCCTCCGGCCGTCGGTGCGGGGTTGCGGTCTCGTGGTACCTCCGGCCCCGCTCGGCCGGGGGCGAGCAGTACCCCCGGCCCCGCGTGGCCGGGAATCGAGCAGTACGTCTGGCCTGCGGCCGGGAGCGAGCAGTACCCCCGGCCCCGCGTGGCCGGGACCCCTCATGCGGTCCGTACAACGGTGTGCGGCACTCCGACACGGCGCCCGTCATGTCCCCGACCAGGGATGACGGGCGCCGTGGCGTGTCACGCGAGCCGGATCTCGTAGCGCAGCCGCTGGCGGGTGGCGGGCATGACCATCAGGTCCGCCTGGAGGGGCGCGTCCGCCGCGTCGTACGTGACGCGGGCGATCCGCAGCACCGGCTCGTCCGGGCCCAGCGCCAGCTGTTCGCGCTCCTCGGCGGACGGCATCCGGGCCGTGACGTCCTCGACGACCCGTACGCCGACGTGCCCGAGGGACGCCAGCAGGGTGACCGCACCGCCGCGGATCCTGGCCGTGCCCGCGAGCGGGGTGCCGGACGCGATGCGGGCCGGGTAGTACGTGTCCGTCAACTCGCACGGTTCGCCGTCGAGTTCGATGATCCGGCGGCGGACCACGACGGTCTCGCCCGCGTGGCCGGCCAGCATGGCGGCGACCTCGGCGGACGCGGACGTCTCCCCGGCGCGCACGATCCGCTGCCCGCCCCGGCGCCCCGCCGCCCCCGCCTCCTCGCTCCAGGCGTCCGGCGCCCCGGCCGCGCGCGGCGTCAGGTAGGGCATCGACGTGCTGGTCCATCCGCTGCCGCTCATGCCGCTCATGCCGTCCTCCCGTACGCCCGGCCACGCCACCGCCGCTGCCACGCTATGCGCCCGCCGCCCCGCCCGTCATGCCCCGGGCGGGGCGGCGGGCGTTCAGGACTCCCGGGGTGGTTCGTCGTCGTTGCCGCGGCGGAGGGTGCGCAGGCCGTGGGACGGGGTCCAGGTGCGGATCACCAGGTCCTCGCCGTCGATGGCCAGGTGGACCACCTCCGTCAGTTCCGTGCGGAACAGGTGGAAGGGGTGCGGGGAGTCGGTCTCCTCCGCGTAGCGGTGCAGTTCGGGCTGCTCCAGGATCTCCACCGCCCGCCCCGAGAGGCGTACGTCCCCGTACGGCATCGTCTCGCCCTCGCCCGGGTTCGCGTGCAGCGCGAAGCGCGGGTCGCGTTGCAGGTCCCTGGCCTTCCAGGAACCCGGCATCATCCCCAGCCACAGCTCCCCGCCGCGGATGTCGACGTTCAGGCCGCTCAGGCGGGGGGAGCCGTCCTTGCGCAGGGTGGCCAGCACGTGGTGCTTGAACTGCCCGAAGCGGTCCTGGACGCTCCTGGCGAACTCCGGCTCGGCGGCCTCGAACGCCGCCCAATTGTTGGTCGTCATGCCGTCATCAAAGCGCGTCGGCCGCCCGGGGTCGAACGATTCCCAGGCGGCGCGCCGAGGCCAGCCACGCCGGGAACTCGCCGACCAGCCGGTCGTACAGCTGCGCGTCCGGCACCCGCCGCGGGTCCGCGCCGGCGTGGAAGTAGCCGGCGTTGTCCACCGGGCGCCGGTCCGGCACGGGCAGTTCGTCGAGGCGGCGCAGGAAGTCGAACTGCGTGCTGCGCGTGTGGCCGAACCCGACGAACTGCCAGAACAGCGGCAGCCGCGCCGACTTGCACAGCCACCGCTCGGCGGCCGGCCTGCTGACGGGCCCGCCGTCGGTCTGGAACACGACCAGGGCCGGCTCGGTGGCCCCCGAGTCCAGGTGATGGTCGATCACCGCGTCCATCGCCGCGTGGTACGAGGTCCTGCCCATGTGGCCGAGGCCCGCCACGATCTTCGCGATCCGGCCCGCGTGCCCGTCCAGCGGTATCTCGGTCATCGCGTCGACGTCCGTGGAGAAGAACACCACCGGCACCCGCCCGTTGTCGTCGAGGTGCGCGGACAGCCCCAGCACCTGGTCGGCGAAAGCCTGCACGCTGCCGTCGTCGTAGTACGGCCGCATGGAACCGGAATAGTCCAGCACCAGGTACACCGCGGCCCGCAGGCCGTCCAGGCCGTGCTTGCGCAAGGACACCCCGGCGCTCTTGTACAGGTTCACGAGCGCCGGAGCGGTCGCTTCGATCGTGCGGAGGCTCATCGCGCTGGCCGTCATGGGCGAGAGGTTACGGCCTGCGGCGGGCCGCCGGGACCGGTTCGGCGTGCCCCGGCCCGCCCACGGCGCTAGCCTGAAACAGGACATCCATGGCGCGGCGCCGTCCCTGATGCGCCGGGCCGCCGGTCCTGCACCCGCCGCGGCGCCCGCGGGCCAAGGTGTGCCCGACCCGCGTGCTCCACCGCCACCGGGATCCTTTCGTCCGTATCCACGTCAGTGCTTTCCCGGCAAGGAGGGAAACGCATGAACCGGCACGTTCGCTACGCACTCCTCACCCCCCTCGTGGTCACCTCGGTGGCCCTGCCCCCGGCCCTGGCCCAGGCCGCCCCGGTGGAACGGGCCCCCGGCGCACCCGCCGCGGCCCCGCTGGCTCCGACGTGCAAGCTGGAGAACGGGTCGACCGCCGCCGAGTACGACATCATCCTCACCGGGTTCAGGGCGGGGCAGAACGTACAGATCAGGGGTGCGGAGAGGATCAACACCAAGGTCGACCAGGCGGGCTCCTTCACCGAGCAGGACGTCAAGAAGGGCTCGTACAGCGTGCGGTTCGGCGGCCAGAACAACCGGAACCAGATGTCGATCAACTGCGCCAAGCCGCCCCGGGTGACACCCGTCCACATCTCGGAGGCCGAGATCACGAGCGCGTCGACCACCCCCGCGGAAGTCGACTGCTCCGTGGCGCAGAACGTCACGTTCAAGGCCACGCTCACCGGAACGGGCACCGGGGACGTCAAGCTCCTGTGGGGGTCCGACAACAAGTCGACGAACCCCGTGCTGAAGTTCACCGCTCCCGCTACCGAGAGCGCGGCGTTCATCGCGAAGTCCGCCCCGCGCGCGGCGGCCACCGACCCGGCCCCCAAGGTGAACGTCTTCGTTTCCGCAGGCGGTGCCTCGGACCGCATGGTATTCACGCTCAAGTGCAAGTGACGCCGGCTCCTGCCCTGTTCCCGCCCCGCCTTCCCCGGCATACTGACGGATCATCAGACAGGGGTGGGCGGCGGGAGGCCGGGCGGTGGCGGTGGGATCTCTGGCGGGGAAGGTCGTGCTCATCACGGGTGCGGGCCGCGGGCAGGGCGCCGCGGAGGCGCGGCTGTGCGCCGAGGCCGGCGCGCGGGTGGTCGTGACCGACGTACGTGAGGAGGAGGGGCGGGCCGTCGCCGACGGACTGGGGGACCAGGGCCTGTTCGTACGGCACGACGTGACCTCGGAGACGAGCTGGACGGCGGCCGTGGAGGCCGCCGTCGGCGCGTTCGGGACGCTCTCGGCGCTCGTCAACAACGCCGCGATCTGGCGCACGGCCCACGTCGAGGAGCAGTCCCCGGAGGGCTTCGAGGAACTGCTGCGGGTCAACCTGCTCGGGCCGTTCCTCGGGATCCGGGCGGCGGCCCCGGCGCTGCGCGCCGCGGGCGGCGGTTCCGTCGTCAACATCTCCTCCACGGCCGGGCTGGTGGGCATCGCCGGCCACGCGGCGTACGGCTCGGCCAAGGCCGGGCTGCGCGGGCTGACCCGGTCCGCCGCGATGGACCTGGCGCCCGACCGGATCCGCGTCAACTCCGTGCACCCGGGGGCGATCGACACCCCGATGGTGGCGGACGCGGTGACCGGCCGGGACTGGTCGCACCTGCCGCTGGGCCGGATGGGCCGCCCCGAGGAGGTCGGGGCGCTGGTGCTGTTCCTGTGCTCGGACGCCTCCTCGTACGTCACCGGCGCCGAGTTCGCCGTCGACGGCGGGATGACCGCCGCCTAGGAAGGTGTCCCGGTCATCGACGCCGGGTCGGTTCAGCCGTCGGACGACCGCTCTCCTCGTCCGCAAACGCGGTGTCGCATTACCGCCAGCGTCGGTGGTCCCGCTCACGAGAGAGTCGGCGAAGGCTCGTGTTCCTGGTCGCGGGCCTGTCCGTCCGGCACTCCGCGAAAGGCACAGCCATGCACCTCGTCCCCGGGCTCAAGGTCCTGTACTTCGGAACTCCGGTGGTGCTGATCAGCTCACTCAACGAGGACGGTACGGCGAATCTCGCGCCGATGTCCTCGGCGTGGTGGCTGGACCAGTCCTGCATGCTCGGTCTCGGCAACAACGCCCAGACCACCGCGAACCTGCTGCGGGAGGGCGAGTGCGTGCTCAACCTGCCCTCGTCGGCGATGGTCGATGCCGTCGACCGGATCGCGCTCACCACAGGGAAGCCGGCCATGCCGGACCACAAGGTCCGGCAGGGCTACCGGTACGAGCCGGACAAGTTCTCGGCCGCACGGCTGACCGAGCAGGCATCGGACCTGGTCCGGGCGCCCAGGGTCGCGGAGTGTCCGGTCCAGCTGGAGTGCAGGGTCGTCTCGGCCCATCCCTTCGGCGGTCCCGCGTCGCACGCCACCGCCTTCGAGGTGGAGGTCCTTCGCGCCCATGTCGAGGAGGACCTGGTCATCCCCGGAACCCCGTACGTGGACCCGCTCGGCTGGGACCCGCTGATCATGAAGTTCTGCGAGTTCTTCGGCGGTGGACACAACGTTCACCCGTCGAGACTCGCCGAGGGCTGGAACATGCCGCACCAGCTCGAGTCGACGGAACTCGTCCAGCCGCACGGGGGGCGGCTTCCCGCCGCCCCTTGACCGGCCCGGGGCCCGGGAAAGCGCTCGCACCGGGTTCCTGCCGCCGCATAGGGTCGTGGTCATGACCACGACCACGGCCACGACCACCCTCTGGCGGCCCACCGGTCCGGTCGAGCTGGACCTGGTCCGTGCGCTCGACTGGCGGGGCTGGCCGCCGCGCCTGCCCGAGCAGCCGATCTTCTACCCCGTGCTCAACGAGGACTACGCGATCCGTATCGCCCGCGACTGGAACGTCCGGCACGACGGCGCCGGCTTCGTGACCCGCTTCGAGGTCGACACCGCGTTCCTGGCCCGGTACCCCGTCCGGCAGGCGGGCGGGGAGACGATCCTGGAGCTGTGGGTGCCGGCGGAGGAGCTCGACGAGTTCAACGCGCACATCGTGGGCCGCATCGAGGTCGTGCACACCTTCCGCCCCGCCGTCCAGGAGTCCGCCGGATGACCGCGTCCCCCGCCCGTGCCCGGTCCTTCGACGCCGCCGCCGCGCTCTACGGCGCCCACCGCCCCTCCTACCCCGGCGCGCTGTTCGACGCCCTGGAGGAGCTCACCGGCCGGCCGCTCGCCGGGGCCCGGGTCGCCGACGTCGGGGCCGGCACCGGGATCGCCACCGCGCTGCTGCACGCCCGCGGCGCGCGCGTGCTGGCGGTCGAGCCCGGCGACGGCATGGCCGCCGAGCTGCGCCGTACCCTCCCGGCCGTGCCGCTCGTGCGCGGGGACGGCGACCGGCTGCCGCTGGCCTCCGGCGCCTTCGACCTGCTCACGTACGCCCAGGCCTGGCACTGGACCGACCCGCAGCGCTCGCTCCCGGAGGCCCGGCGGGTGCTGCGGCCCGGCGGGGCCCTGGCCCTGTGGTGGAACGACACGGACACCGAGGTGCCCTGGATCGCCGAACAGGAGGAACGGCTGCGGGAGTTCTTCCGGGTCACCGTCGCCGCCACCTCCCGCGCGCTGCCCGAGGGGCCGGCCTTCACCACCCGGCGCATGGCCTGGACCCGGCGTCTCCCCCTCGACGCGCACCTGGCCAACCTCGCCAGCCACTCCGCCTTCCTCGTGCTCGGCGAGGCCGCCACCCGGCCCTTCCTCGACGCGGAACGGGCCCGGCTGCGGACGCGGTTCCCCGGCGGGACGGTCGAGGAGGCCTACGTCGTCACCCTCAGCGTCGCCGTCCTGCCCTGAGCGCTCAGCTTCCGTACGCCGCCAGCACCGCCGCCCGGCACTGCGCCGGCGTCCCCCACGCGTCGCGCAGCGGCCGGGCCTTGCGCAGCCACAGCGACAGGTCCAGCTCCTGCGTGTAGCCGACGGCGCCGTGCAGCTGCAGCGCCGTACGGGCCGCCCGGTACGCCGCCTCGCCCGCCGCCAGCTTCGCCGCCGCGACATCGCCCGCCGCCATCGTCAGCGCCGCGCCCAGGACCAGCGGCCGCGCGAACTCCAGCGCCAGCAGGGTGTCCGCCAGCCGGTGCTTGACGGCCTGGAACGCGCCGATGGGCGTCCGGAACTGGGTGCGCTGCCTGACGTACGCCACCGTCCGCTCCAGCAGCGCCTCGCCCACCCCCAGCGCCTGCGCCGCCGTCAGCAGCCGGGCCCAGGCCAGCGCGGGCTCCGCCGGTACCCCGGCCGCCAGCAGGTCCCCGCCGGGCAGCGGCTCGGCCAGCCGGCGGGCCGGGTCCGACGAGGCGCGCACGGGCCGGTGGCCGGGGGACGCGTACAGCCCGCCGTCCGCCGACAGCGTCAGGACCACCGTGGCCGCGTCCGCGTCCAGCGCGTACGGGCCGGCGCCCGGCAGCGTCAGCGTGGCCAGGCACTCGCCCGCCGCCAGCGCCGGCAGGTCCTTGCCCGGCAGCAGCGCGGCCGCGGCCACCGTCTCCACCAGCGGACCCGGCACCCCGTACCGCCCCAGCTCCACGAACGCCACCGCCAGTTCCACCGGCAGCGGTCCCAGCCCCTCGTGCTCCTCCGGCACGGCCAGCGCGAACAGCCCGCACTCCGCCAGCCGCGCCCACAGCGCCCGGCCCGGCCCGTGCGCCCCGGCCGACCAGGCCCGCACCACCGACGGCACGTCCGAGGCGGCCAGCAGCGCGGCCAGCGTGCGGGCGAGGTCCGACTGCTCGTCGGTCAGCAGGAAGCGCATCAGCGGCGGCCCTTCGGGAGGCCGAGCAGCCGCTCGGCGATGATGTCGCGCTGGATCTCGTTCGTGCCGGCGTAGATCGGGCCCGCCAGCGAGAAGAGGTACGGCTCCGCCCACGCGGTGTCGGCGAGCTCGCCGTCCGCGCCCAGCAGGTCCAGCGCCGTCTCGTGCAGCGCGATGTCGTACTCCGACCAGAACACCTTGTTCAGGCTGGACTCGGCGCCGATCGCCCCGCCCGCCGCGAACCGCGACGCGCACGCCCACGTGAACAGCTCGTACGCGCGCGCCCCCACCACCGCGTCCGCGACCCGGTCGCGCAGCGCGGTGTCCGCCGGATCGCCGGCCTGCCGCCACAGCCCGACCAGCCGGTCCGCCGCCGCCAGGAACCGCCCCGGGGAACGCAGCGTCAGCCCCCGCTCGTTGCCGGTGGCCGACATCGCGATCCGCCAGCCCTGCCCGGGTTCGCCGATCACGTCCTCGTCGGGCACGAAGACCCCGTCCAGGAACAGCTCGGCGAAGGCCGGCTTGCCGTCCAGGCGCCCGATGGGCCGTACCGTCACCCCCGGCGCTCGCAGGTCGAACATCAGGTACGTCAGGCCCTGGTGCGGCCGGGGCGCGTCCGGATCGCTGCGGAAGACGCCGAAGGCGCGGTCGGCGAACGCGGCGCGCGAGGACCAGGTCTTCTGCCCCGACAGCAGCCAGCCGCCGTCCGTGCGCACCGCCCGCGAGCGCAAGGAGGCCAGGTCCGAGCCGGCCTCCGGCTCCGACCAGGCCTGGGCCCAGATCACCTCGCCGCGCGCCATCGGCGGCAGGATCCGGGCCCGCTGCTCCTCGGTGGCGTGGTCGAAGAGGGTGGGGGCGAGCAGGTTGATGCCGTTCTGCGCGACCCGGCCGGGGGCGCCCGCCGCGTAGTACTCCTCCTCGAAGACCAGCCACCGGACGATGTCCACGCCCCGGCCGCCGTACCGCTCGGGCCACGAGACCACCGACCAGCGGTCCGCGGCCAGCTCGGCCTCCCACGCGCGGTGCGCGGCGAAGCCCTCGCCGGTCTCCAGGGAGGGCAGGGGCCGGCCGGGCACGTGCGCGCGCAGCCAGGCCCGCGCCTCGGCCCGGAAGGCGTCCGTCTCCGGGGTGTGCGTGAGGTCCATCGCCGTCCTTCCACGCTTCCCTAACAAGTGTTTGGTAGGTTAACGTACGGTCATGAGCGGAGTCGAGGAGCACGCACACGCGCCCCGGTACGTCCCCGGCCACGGGCTGCTGCGCGGCCGCACCGCCGTCATCACCGCCGCCGCCGGGGCCGGCATCGGCGGGGCCACCGCCCGCCGCTTCCTGGAGGAGGGCGCCAGGGTCGTCGTCAGCGACGCCCACGCACGCCGGCTGAAGGAGACCGAGGCCGTGCTCGCCGCCGAGTTCGGGCCGGACGCCGTCACCTCCCTGCCCTGCGACGTCACCGACGAGACCCAGGTCCAGGCCCTGTTCGCGTACGCCGAGGAGGTCCACGGACGCCTCGACGCCGTCGTCAACAACGCGGGCCTGGGCGGCACCGCGCACCTGGTCGACATGACCGACGACCAGTGGTCCAAGGTGCTCGACGTCACCTTGAACGGCACCTTCCGCTGCACCCGCGCCGCCCTGCGCGCCATGCGGGCCACCGGCTCCGGCGGAGTCGTCGTCAACAACGCCTCCGTGGTCGGCTGGCGCGCCCAGGCCGGCCAGGCCCACTACGCCGCCGCCAAGGCCGGGGTGATGGCCCTGACCCGCTGCGCGGCCCTGGAGGCCGCCGAGTTCGGCGTACGCGTCAACGCCGTGGCCCCCAGCCTGGCCATGCACCCGCACCTGGTGAAGGTCACCTCCGCCGAACTGCTCGCGGACCTGACCGAACGCGAGGCCTTCGGGCGGTACGCGCAGCCGTGGGAGGTCGCCAACGTCATCGTGTTCCTGACCAGCGGCTACGCCTCGTACATGACGGGCGAGACCGTGTCGGTCAGCAGCCAGCGCGCCTAGGCCGAGAATGGACGCGTGCCAACGAACAAGAAGAAATCCCAGGTGACGCCCTCCCCGGAGCGCCGGCGCGAACTCCTCGGCACCGCCGCCGAGGTGTTCGCCGCCCAGGGCTACAACGCCACCACCGTGCGCAAGATCGCCGACGCCGCCGGCATGCTCGCCGGCAGCCTCTACTACCACTTCGATTCCAAGGAATCGATGCTCGACGAGATCCTCTCCACCTTCCTGGGCGAGCTGTGGGACGGCTACGACGCCGTACTCGCCGCCGGACTCGGCCCCCGGGAGACCATCGAGGCCCTCGTCACCGAGTCCTTCCGGGAGATCGACCGGCACCGCGCCGCCGTCGCGATCTACCAGAAGGAGGCCCGGCACCTGGCCGCGCAGCCCCGCTTCCACTACCTGTCCGACTCGCAGGTGAAGTTCGAGAAGGCCTGGCTGGGAACGCTGGAGCGGGGGGTCGCCGCCCAGGTCTTCCGCGCCGACCTGGACATCCGCCTGACCTACCGCTTCGTGCGCGACACCGTCTGGGTCGCCGCGTCCTGGTACCGGCCCGGCGGACAGCACAGCCCCGAGGAGATCGCCCGCCAGTACCTGTCGATGGTGCTGGACGGCATCGCCGTACGCAGCACCACCTGACTCAAGGAGTGTTCCGATGCCCGAGGCCTACATCGTCGAAGCGGTCCGAACCCCCGTCGGCCGGCGCCAGGGCGGCCTGGCCGCCGTCCACCCGGCCGACCTCGGCGCACACGTGCTGCGGGCCCTGGTGGAACGCTCGGGCGTGGACCCGGCCGCCGTCGAGGACGTGGTCCTCGGCTGCGTCGACACCGTGGGCCCGCAGGCGGGCGACATCGCACGGACGGCCTGGCTGGCGGCGGGACTCCCCGAGGAGGTGCCGGGCGTCACCATCGACCGGCAGTGCGGCTCCTCGCAGCAGGCGGTCCACTTCGCCGCGCAGGGCGTGCTGTCGGGCACCCAGGACCTGGTCGTCGCGGGCGGCACCCAGAACATGTCGATGATCCCGATCGCCTTCGCCTCCCGGCAGGCCGCGGAGCCGCTGGGCCTGACCGGCGGCCCCTACACCGGCTCCGAGGGCTGGCGGGCCCGGTACGGCGACGCACCCGTCAACCAGTTCCACGGCGCGCAGCTGATCGCCGGGAAGTGGGGCATCAGCCGCGAGGACATGGAGCACTTCGCCCTGCGCTCCCACCAGCGGGCCGTCCGCGCCCTCGACGAGGGCCGCTTCGAGCGGGAGACCGTCGCCCACGGCGAGGTCCGCGCCGACGAGGGCCCGCGCCGGGACACCTCCCTGGAGAAGATGGCCGCCCTGCGGCCGGTGATGGAGGGCGGCACGATCACCGCGGCCGTCTCCTCACAGGTCTCCGACGGCGCGGCGGCGATCCTCCTGGCCTCCGAGCGGGCGGTGCGCGAACACGGACTGACGCCCCGGGCCCGCATCCACCACCTGTCGGTACGGGGCGAGGACCCCATCCGGATGCTGTCCGCGCCGATCCCCGCGACGGCGTACGCCCTGAAGAAGGCCGGCATGACGATCGACGACATCGACCTCGTCGAGATCAACGAGGCGTTCGCGCCGGTGGTCCTGGCCTGGCTGAAGGAGACCGGCGCGGACCCCGACCGGGTCAACGTCAACGGCGGCGCCATCGCGCTCGGACACCCGCTGGGGGCCACCGGCGCCAAGCTGATGACCACGCTGCTGCACGAACTGGAACGGACCGGCGGCCGCTACGGCCTGCAGACCATGTGCGAGGGCGGCGGCCAGGCCAACGTCACGATCATCGAACGCCTGTAGGGGACCCGCGCGCCGCCGGGCGCAGTGAGAGCCGTCACACACCACCCGGCGGACCCCTTCCCCCGTACGCCCGCACGGCCGGACCGGGGCCGTGGTGGCGGGGCCGGGGGAGTGCGGTGTGTTAGCGTGACCTCTCTTATGACCAGCTCCAGCGCCATACCCGCCGCCCGCCGCCCTGCCCGCCGACGGGGGCCCGCCCAGGGCGCCGGGGGCCGTGCGCGGAAGAAGTCCGCCGCTCCCGCGCAGCCGCCGCGGCCGCAGGAATTCACCATGCCCGAGCCGGTCGTCCCGGCACTGCCGCCCGTGGCCGCGTTCGCGGACCTCGACATGCCCGCGGCGCTGCTGAAGACCCTCGCGGCGCAGGGCGTCACCGAGCCGTTCCCGATCCAGGCCGCCACCCTGCCGAACTCGCTGGCCGGCCGTGACGTCCTCGGCCGCGGCCGCACCGGCTCCGGCAAGACCCTCGCCTTCGGCCTGGCCGTGCTCGCCCGCACGGCGGGCCGGCGTGCCGAGCCCAAGGCCCCGCTCGCCCTGGTCCTCGTCCCGACGCGGGAGCTGGCCCAGCAGGTCACCGACGCCCTGGAGCCGTACGCGCAGGCGCTGCGGATGCGGATCGCGACCGTGGTCGGCGGCATGTCCATCAACCGCCAGGCGGGCGCGCTGCGGCGCGGCGCCGAGGTCCTGGTGGCCACCCCCGGCCGGCTCGCCGACCTGATCGAGCGCGGCGACGTCACGCTCGCGCAGGTGGCGGTCACGGTGCTGGACGAGGCCGACCAGATGACCGACATGGGCTTCCTGCCGCAGGTCACCGCGCTGCTCAAGCAGGTCGAGCCGGACGGCCAGCGGCTGCTGTTCTCGGCGACGCTGGACAAGAACATCGACAAGCTCGTCAAGATGTTCCTGAGCGACCCGGTCACGCACTCGGTCGACCCGTCGGCCGGCGCGGTCACGACCATGGAGCACCACGTCCTGTACGTCATGGACGAGACCGACAAGAAGGTCGTCGCGACCCGCATCGCCGCGCGCGACGGCCGGGTCATCATGTTCCTGGACACCAAGCGGGCCGTGGACCGCATGGTCAAGAAGCTGCTCGCCAGCGGTGTACGGGCCTCCGGCCTGCACGGCGGCCGCTCGCAGCCGCAGCGCAACCGCACGCTCGACTGGTTCAAGACGGGCGAGGTGACCGCGCTGGTCGCCACCAACGTCGCCGCGCGCGGCATCCACATCGACGACCTGGACCTGGTCGTCAACGTGGACCCGCCGACCGACCACAAGGACTACCTGCACCGCGGCGGCCGTACGGCGCGCGCGGGCGAGTCGGGCAGCGTCGTCACTCTGGTCCTGCCGGAACAGAAGCGCGAGATGACCCGCCTGATGTCGGACGCCGGCATCTCCCCGCGCACGGCGCAGATCAAGTCCTCGGACGAGGAGCTGTCCCGGCTGACCGGCGCCCGCGAGCCCTCGGGCATCCCGGTGGTCCTGGAGGTGCCGCAGCCGACCCCGCCGGCCGCGCAGCGCTCCGGCGCCAAGTCAGGCAACGGCCGCCGCCGCTCGTCGGCCCCCCGCACCACCACGGGCGAGGGCACGGGCCGCCGCCGGCAGCAGGGTGCCGCCGACGCCCCGGCCCAGCCCCGCCGTACCCAGGCCGGCGGCTCCGCAACCGGCCGCCCCCGCCGCCCCCGCCGCACCACCTGACCCGGCGGGAACCCACGACGAAGCCCGGCCCGCACCGCGCGCCGGGCTCCGCCCCACCAGGGGCGCGAGCAACCGCGCACACCCCGCACCCACCCACCGGGCCTCGCCCCGACAGGGGCGCGAGGAACTGCGCGAGCAACCGACCATTCCCCGCACCCGCCCACCGGGCTTGGCCCCGTCAGGGGCGCGGGGAACTGCGCGACCAGCCACGTGCGGCCCGCACCCGGATACCGGGCAGCACCCCGTGAGGGGCGCGGGGAACTGCGCACTCAGCCACGTACGGCCCGCACCCAAATCCCCGCGCCCGGCCAGCGCTAGCGGACCAGCTTCGACTGGAGCTTCGCCAGCGTCCGCAGGTCCAGCCCCAGCCCCTGCGTCAGATAGCCGTAGAAGCTGCCGTAGTCCGCCGTCATCTGCGCCAGCGCCGCGTCCAGGTAGTCCTGGCGGACCTCCTGGAGCGGGATCAGCAGCTCCGGCTTCTGCATCAGCCCGGCCTGCCGCAGCCCCTCGCGGACCTGCGCGTCGTACGCCGCCCGGAACCCGTTCGTCGCCAGGAAGTCCTGTTCCGCCCAGCCCTCCGGCACGGCCAGCGCCCGCAGCAGCACGTAACTCAGCCAGCCCGTACGGTCCTTGCCCGCCGTGCAGTGGAACAGCAGCGGCCCCTGCCGGCCGTCGGCGATCTCGCGCAGCGTCGTCGCGAACTGCGCCCGGCTCTCGGGGGACGTCACGAACGTGCGGTAGATGTCCCGCATGTACGCCTCGGCCCGCCCGCCGCCGAGCATCTGCTCCTGCTTGACCGGGTCGCCGGCGCGGATCGCGGCGACCAGGGTCCCGAACAGACCCAGGTCGCTCACCGGACGCGCGACGGACGTGAGCCCCGCCGGCAGCCGGTCGGCGCCGTCGTACTGGACCTCCATCGGGATCCGGAAGTCGATCACCTTGGTGAGGCCCAGGCCGGACAGGGTGACGACGTCGGCGTCCGTCACCTTGCCCAGCGCGTCCGATCGGTAGACCAGACCGTGGCGGACCTCGCCGCCGGTGTACGTGCGGTAGCCGCCCAGGTCGCGGACGTTGACCGCGCCCTGGAGGGGGATCCGGCGGATCCCCTGCGCGGCGGCGGACCGGTGGTGGCCCTGTTCCACGGCCACCGGCGCGGCGGCGGACGCGGACGCGGCGGACGCGGACGCGACCGACGCCGGAAGGACCCCGGCGGCGAGCACGGAGAGCAGCACTCCGGTCGTCGCCAGGCGGATTCTTCGGCCCCGGCCCCACCGGGATATGCGGCTCGTGCGGGTCATACGGCTCATGTGTCAGCTCCTCGGCAGCTTCTCCAGTACCTGCTGTGCCTCGGCCATCACCCGGGCGACGAGCTCCGCACACGACGGAAGGTCCTCGATCACACCCGCGACCTGGCCGGATGCCATGACGCCGAGGTCCGTACGGCCCTCGACCATGGACGCCTTGAGGAGCATGGGGGTGTTCGCGGCGAGCAGGACCTGGCTCCAGGACAGGTCCTTGCCGTGTTTCATCGCCAGGCCGTCACGCACCAGCTGCGCCCAGGACAGCCCCGACAGCCTCCGGAACGCGGCCGCGTGCCGCACCGCCCGCGCCAGCGCCGTCGCCCGGCCCGCCCGCTCCAGCGAGGCGACCAGCTCCGTGCGCAGCATCCGGTGCGGCAGGCCGTCCACGGCCGTCGTGACCGTCACGTCCTTCACGGTCGCCGCCAGGTACCGCGCCTTGACGGCGTCCGGCACCGTCGAGTCCGACGTCAGCAGGAACCGCGTCCCCATCGCGACCCCCGCCGCCCCGTACGCCAGCGCCGCCACCAGTCCGCGCCCGTCGTGGAAGCCGCCAGCCGCGACCACCGGGATGCCGACGGCGTCGACGACCTGCGGCAGCAGCACGGTCGTGGCCACGTCCCCGGTGTGGCCGCCGCCCTCGCCGCCCTGCACGATCACCGCGTCCGCGCCCCACGCCGCGACCTTCTCCGCGTGCCGGCGCGCCCCGATCGAGGGGATCACCACCACGCCCGCGTCCTTGAGCGTCGCGATCAGTTCCCGCGACGGCGCCAGCGCGAACGACGCCACCCGCACGCCCTCGTCGATGATCAGCCGTACCCGCTCGGCGGCGTCCCCGGCGTCCGCGCGCAGGTTGACCCCGAACGGGAGCCCGTCCGTACGGGACTTCACCTCCCGCACCGCCGACCGCAGCTGGTCCACGGTCATCGTCGCCGAGGCCAGGATGCCCAGCGCCCCCGCGTTCGCGGTGGCCGAGACCAGGCGGGGGCCCGCGACCCAGCCCATCCCGGTCTGCACCAGCGGGTGCTCGACCCCGACCAGCTTCGTGAACGCGGTCTCCATCAGGCGGGCACCTCGCGCTCGCGGGTGCCGCGCGGATCCAGCTCCTCGCGGATCAACCGCAGTTCCTCGGGCTCCGGCTCGCGCGTCAGCGGTACGGGGCCGTCCCCGGCCGGCTCCACGAGGGCGAAACCGGTGGCCGCCCGGACCTCCTCCAGGCTCACCCCCGGGTGGAGGGAGGCGATCCGCATCGACCGGTCGGGGGTCTCGAAGTCGAAGACGCCCAGGTTCGACACCACGCGCGGCAGACGGTGGAAGCGGGTCGCGGACGGGCCGGCCGCGGCCGCCCGGTCGTGGCCGACGCCCGAGACCATGTCGACGCGCTCGACGAACACCCGGGCCGAATGCCGCGGGATCCAGTAACTGACCGGATTGTTCAAGGTGTTGACGGGTGCCCCGCGCACCCCGAGCAGCTGCCGGGCGGGCCGCTCCCAGTCGCCGATGCAGGAGATGTTCTGGTTGCCGAAGCGGTCGATCTGGCTCGCGCCCATCATCACGTGCCGCCGCCCGCCGGTGACCATGGTCAGGTGCCGGCGGTACGGCAGCCAGCCCTCCACCGTGCTGCCGTCGGCGGCCACGAGCATCGCCTCGCCGTCGGTCATCAGCAGGTCGGGGGAGAAGGTGCGGCGGGCCAGCCGGGCCCCCAGGGCCGGGATCAGGCCCATGGGGCTCGCCAGCACCTCGCCGTCGCCGCGCCAGGCCTCGGCGCACGCGATGACGCAGTACTCGGCGCGGGTGACCGCGGTGGGCGCCGAGTCCCGGTCCCGGGCCGGGTCGAGGGGGGTGTCGCTCCGGCTCACCGCTGTTCCTCCTGCCAGGCCGTCACGGCCCGCTGGTAGTCGTGCTCGCTCGCGCCGGACAGGAACCGCTGCGCGAACTCCGGCCAGGGGGTCGTCGCGTACAGCTTCTGGAAGGCCTCGTCGCGGCCGTAGTCGGGCACGCAGGAGGTGAAGTGCGCCCCGCCCGGGGTCTCCACGACGCCGGTCACGCTGTGCCGGGAGACCAGCAGCGACTGCGGGCCGGCCGCCTTCGACAGCTCGGCCGTCCCGACGATCTGCTCGCAGGAGACGTACGCCGTGTCGGCGGCCTCGCAGAAGAGGTCGTCGAAATAGGGGTCCGGGCCCAGGTACTGGCCGTTGCCGAGGCGGTCGGCGCGGTTGAGGTGGACCAGGGCGGCGTCCATGCGCAGGGCCGGGACCGCCACGAACTCCTCGCCGTCGGCGTAGGGGGAGGTGACGGTCCGCAGGCCGGGGTTGACGCGCAGGACGTCGGAGCCGAGGCCGGCCCGGACGGGAAGGAACGGCAGCCGGTTGGCGGCCGCGTGCAGGCCCCACATGAACATCGCCTCGTCGAGCTCGGTGAGCGCGAAGGCGCCGCGCTCGCGGGCGGCCCGGTAATGCGGTTCGAGCGGGATGGAGTCGAGGGTGACGAACGGTGTCACCAGGGCGGAGATCCGGCCGGCGGCGGCGAGCAGACCGACGTCCGGACCGCCGTACGACACCACGGTCAGATCGGTGATCTCGGACCGGAGCAGCGCTCTGACCAGGGCCATCGGCTTGCGGCGCGAGCCCCAGCCGCCGATCCCGAGGGTCATGCCGCTGCGCAGCCGCCCCACCACCTCGTCCGGGGACATGATCTTGTCGGTCCTGTCGCTCACCGCTCCCGCTCCTTCCCGAAGGTGTCCCGGACCCGGTCGGCGACCCCGCTGAGGTTGGCCTCGAAGGTGAAGCCCTGCTCGAAGCGGTAGCTGCGGCGCACGTCCACCGGGTCGATGCCGTTGATGGCGGCCTTGGCCAGCCGGATCAGCCGGCCGTCCTTGAGCGCGATCTCCGCGGCCAGGTCCAGCGCCGCCGCCCGCAGCCCCTCGCGCGGCACCACCTGCCACACCGAGCCGTGGGCCTGCAGCTCGGCCGCCGTCACGGTGCGCGAGGTGTAGTACAGCGCGCGCATCAGGTGCTGCGGCACCAGCCGGGCCAGATGGGTGGCCGCGCCCAGCGCGCCCCGGTCCAGCTCGGGCAGCCCGAACGTGGCGTCCTCGCTCGCCACGATCACGTCCGCGTTGCCCACCAGGCCGATCCCGCCGCCCAGGCAGAACCCGTGCACCGCCGCCACCACCGGCACCTCGCACTCGTACACGGCCGCGAAGGCCTCGTAGCAGCCGCGGTTGGCGCCGATCAGCGCCCCGTGCCCGGGGTCGCGCTGCATCTCCTTGATGTCGACCCCGGCGTTGAACCCGCGCCCCTCGGCGGCGAGCACCACGCACCGCGTCTCCGGGTCGCGGCCGGCGGCGCGCACGGCGTCCGCGAGCTCGTACCAGCCGCGCACGGGCAGGGCGTTGACGGGCGGGAAGTCGACGGTGACCAGGGCGACGCCCTTGTCCGGGCCGGAGGTGGAGACACCCATGAGAGGATCCGCTACCTTTCCACCAAACATTTGTTAGGTGAGGAAGGTAGCAGCCTATGGAGCTCGACGGGAGGGTCACCGTCGTCACCGGCGGGACCCGGGGCGTCGGCGCCGGCATCGCCCGCGCGTTCCTCGCGGCGGGCGCGCGGGTCGTCCTCTGCGCGCGCCGCCCGCCGGACGAGCCGGTGACGGCGGCCGGCCGGACGGCCGCCTTCACCGCCCTCGACCTGCGCGACCCGGCGGCCGTCCAGGCCTTCCCCGCGCAGGTCGCCGAGCGGTACGGGCGGCTGGACTGCCTGGTCAACAACGCCGGCGGCACCCCGTACCGGCTGCTGGGGGAGGGGGACGCCGAACGCCACGCGCGGGTCGTGGCCCTGAACCTGACCGCCCCGCTGGCCGCCTCGCTGGCGGCGTACCCGTACCTGCGCGCCGCCCGCGGCTCGGTGGTGATGATCGGCAGCGTCAGCGGCACCCGCCCCTCGCCGGGCACCGCCGCGTACGGGGCGGCCAAGGCGGGCCTGGAGAACCTGGCCCGGTCGATGGCCGTGGAATGGGCCCCCGAGGTGCGGGTGAACACCCTGGTCCTGGGCATGGTGCGCACCGAACTCGCGCACCTGCACTACGGGGACGAGGCGGGCGTGGCGGCGGTCGGCGCCACCGTCCCGCTGGGGCGGCTCGCGGAACCGGACGAGGTGGGGGAGGCCGCGGTCTTCCTGGCGTCGCAGCGGGCGGCGTACGTGAGCGGGGCGAGCCTGCTGGTGCACGGGGGCGGGGAACGCCCGGCGTTCCTGGACGCGGCAACTGTCAACAAGGAGGGCTGAGATGGAACGTGGGTCGGGGCCGGTGGGTGTGGATGTGGGTGCGGGACCGGGGTCGGAGCCGGGGCTGTGTGCGGGGCGGGTCGTGGTCGTGACGGGCGCGGGCCGGGGGCTGGGCCGCGCCCATGCGCTCGCCTTCGCGGCAGAGGGCGCGCGGGTCGTCGTCAACGACCTGGGGGTGGGCCTGGACGGCCGGCCCGGCCCGGACAGCCCGGCGGCCGCCGTGGCGGCCGAGATCCGGGCGGCGGGCGGCGAGGCTGTGGCCCACGGCGGCGACATCGCCACGTCCGAGGGCGCGGCCTCGCTCGTACGGTGCGCGGTGGACGCCTTCGGCGGGCTGGACACCCTGGTGAACAACGCCGGGTTCCTGCGCGACCGGATGCTGGTCAACCTGGACGAGGACGACTGGGACGCGGTGATGCGGGTCCATCTCAAGGGCCACTTCCTGCCGTTGCGCGCGGCCGCCGCGTGGTGGCGGGCCGAGGCCAAGGCGGGCCGCGAGGTGGCGGCGCGGGTGGTCAACACCTCCTCGGGCGCGGGCCTGCTCGGCTCGGTCGGCCAGGGCAACTACAGCGCGGCCAAGGCCGGGATCCTGGGCCTGACCCTGGTCGCGGCGGCGGAGATGGGCCGCTACGGCGTGCAGGTCAACGCCATCGCCCCGGCCGCCCGTACCCGCATGACCGAAGCGGCGTTCGCGGACGCCATGGCAGCCCCGGGCGCGGGCGCGTTCGACGCGATGGCCCCGGAGAACGTCTCCCCGCTGGTGGTCTGGCTCGGCTCCGCCGCCTCGGCCGGTGTCACGGGCCGCGTCTTCGAGACGGAGGGCGGGCGCATCACCCTCATGGACGGCTGGCGCCCGGGCCCCACCTCGGACAAGGGCGCCCGCCTGACACCGGCGGAGGCCGGTGCGGCGGCGGCCGGGCTGCTCGCCTCGGCACCGGATCCGCTCCCGGCGTACGGGGCGCGGTGAACGGGCCGGGCCCGGCCCCCTGGCGAGGGGTCGGGCCCGGTCACTCGTGCGATGAGGTATCCCTACCCACCGCACCCCCTCGCTGAACCGCGGCCACCCGTCCGGTTCCGTGCGTTCTCGAGCGGCGCGCGGAGCCGGGTGTTCCGCCGCCGGCCCGCGGGCACACCGTGCGCATGGACCTGGACACGGGCGTCGTCGTGGGGCTGGTGGCCCTGTTCGTCGTCTGGGTGGTGGTCGACGTCGTGACCCACCGGGGCGTACGCCGGAGGGGCGGCGACGACGGCGCGGACGGCTGTGGAGGGTGCGGCGACGCGTAGCGGCCCCGGCCGTGATCCGCCGGCGAGGCCTATGTGTCGCAGGCCAGGACCGTGTCGCACACGCCGCAGCGGATCTGGACCGGGCCGCGGGCCGGGGCGCGCAGCCGCTGCCAGCAGACCGGGCACGCGAAGGTCACCCGGCCCGCGGCGTCGAAGCGGTACGCCGCCCCGTCCCCGCCGGTACCACCGCCCCCGAGCCCGCCGCCCCCGGCGGCGGCCGCGCGGCGCAGGCGGGCGTAGCGGCGGCGCTGCCAGGGGCCCGCCCCGGCCAGCGGTGGGCGGCGCCAGTCGGCGCGCGCCACCGCCGCGCCCGCCCGGTACGCCTCGTACGCCCGCGGGCTCGTGAACCAGGGCGAGGGGTCCTCGCCCACCACCGCCGCCCGCTTGGCCAGCACGTACCCGAACTCCTCCGGCGTCAGGTAGCCCAGCTTCTGGTGGGTCAGCGCGTCCTGGCGGTAGGCGTCCAGCAGCAGCCACCCCGCCCCCAGGTACGCCGCCACCGTGTCCGTCAGGATCTCGTCGTCCCCGGCCGCCGCGAAGCCCAGGTCCAGCCGGTGCAGCAGGACGTGCGTCACCTCGTGCGCCAGCGCCGCCGCCAGGTCCCGGCGGTGCCTGCGGAAGCGGTCGTTGACCTCGATGAAGTACTCCGGGCCCGCGGCCAGTTCGACCACCGCCGCCTGTTCCATCGGCCGGAAGCTCACGATCATCCGCGCGTCCGGGCCCGGCAGCCGCAGCTGCCGCACCATCGCCGCCGCCACCCGCTGCGCCCCCAGGTGCAGGTCGTCGTCGTCCCCGAACGCCGCGTCCGCCGCCGCGAAGGAGGTCCCGTACGCGCGCACGCCCGGCGCGGACAGCCTGCGGTACAGGGCCGTCAACGACGCGCGCACCAGGGGCAGATGCGGAAATCCGTGCTCGACGGGCCCGGCCCGCCCACCGTTGTCCGTCATACGGGCCCCCTCGCCGGAAATTGGCCGGAAACACCTTCTTGCTGCGCGCCCGCACCCTGATGTGACATGGACTCGTCAGAAACGTCACCCACCCAGTGACGCGCACGGCCCAACCCCCCACGAAAGGCAGTGTGTTGACTGTGTCGACCACCTTCAACCGGTTCGTCAAGCGCACCCTCGCCGCCGGCGCCATCGCCCTGGCCGCCGTCAGCCTCCAGCCCGGATCCGCCAGCGCCGGCACCGCCCCCGTCGTCGGCGGCACCCGCGCCGCACAGGGCGAGTTCCCGTGGATGGTCCGCCTCTCCATGGGCTGCGGCGGCGCCCTCTACACCCAGCAGATCGTTCTCACCGCCGCCCACTGCGTCAACGGCTCCGGCAACAACACCTCCATCACCGCCACCGCCGGCGTCGCCGACCTCAACAGCTCCAGCGCCATCAAGGTCAAGTCCACCAAGGTCCTCCAGGCCCCCGGCTACAACGGCTCCGGCAAGGACTGGGCGCTGATCAAGCTCGCCAAGCCCATCAACCTGCCCACCCTCAAGATCGCCGAGACCACCCAGTACAACAACGGCACCTTCACCGTCGCCGGCTGGGGCGCCACCCGCGAGGGCGGCGGCCAGCAGCGCCACCTCATGAAGGCCACCGTCCCCTTCGTCTCCGACGCCGACTGCAGGGCCGCGTACGGCAGCGACCTCGTCGCCGGCGAGGAGATCTGCGCGGGCCTGCTGGACCAGGGCGGCGTCGACACCTGCCAGGGCGACTCCGGCGGCCCCATGTTCCGCCGCGACAACGCCGGCGCCTGGATCCAGGTCGGCATCGTCAGCTGGGGCATAGGCTGCGCCCGCCCCGACTACCCCGGCGTCTACACCGAGGTCTCCACGTTCGCCGCCCAGATCAAGAGCGCGGCCGCCGGCATGTAGCCGACCGACGCGTCCCCCGTCGCGCCGCTCGTCCTTCCGGCCGAAGGGCCCCGCCCCGGATCGGCCGGAAGGGCGAAGCGCGGGCGAGCGGACGCGGGTAGCGTCGCAGGACGTATCGCGAGCCCGGCACCCGGCCGCCCAGGCCGGTGTCCCGGGCTCGCGGCATGTCCCCGGCGGCCCACCGCGCGGTTGCGGCCCGCCCCGCGCCCCGGTCCCCTGGGAAGGATCCATCCGCACCGGCACACGCCGCGGACGACAGTGGGGCAGGCAGCGCATGACGATCAGCGTGGTCATCGCGGACGACCAGGAGATGGTCAGGACCGGATTCCGGATGATCCTGGAGAGCCAGTCCGACATCGAGGTGCTCGCCGACGTCGCCGACGGCGAGGCCGCCCTCGCCGCCGTCGAGCGGTACCGGCCCGACGTCCTCCTCCTCGACATCCGCATGCCCCGCCTCGACGGCCTCGAGGTCACCCGGCGACTGGCCGGCCGCACCTCACCCCGCATCGTCATCGTCACCACCTTCGACCTCGACGAATACGTCCACGCCGCCCTGCACGGCGGAGCCTGCGGCTTCCTCCTGAAGGACGCCAGCCCCGCCATGCTGGTTGAGGCCGTCCGCGCCGCCGCCGTCGGCGACTCCCTCGTCTCGCCCGCCATCACCGTGCGCCTGCTGCGCGACATGGCACCGCGCACCCCGGCCGCCCAGGCCGCCCGCCGCCCCACCGAACCCCTCACCGAACGCGAACGCGACGTCGTGCGCTGCCTGGCCCGCGGCATGACCAACGCCGAGATCGCCGCAGAGCTCTACGTGTCCCTCTCCACCGTCAAGACCCACCTGGCCAACGTCCAGGCCAAACTCGACGCCCGCAACCGCGTCGAGATCGCCGCCTGGGCCTGGGAGAGCGGCCTCGCCGCGAGCACTGCATGAGCCCCCTGGCCAGCTGGGCCCGCCGCCACCCGCACGCCGCCACCCGGATCCGGATCGCCCTCTCCGTCCTGCTGCTCTCCCTGGTCACCGCCGAAGGCCTCGTCCTCGCCCGCGAGCCCACCTTCCCCCACGCCCTCGTCACGGTCTCCGGCGTCCTCGTCTGCCTCAGCGCCGCCCCCTGGCCCTTCCTCCCCCTCCTGGCCCGCGCCTGGTTCGCCGCCCTCGTCACCTGGACCGCCACCGGCCTGCTGCTCTTCTCCGCCCGCCCCCTGGCCGCCCTGGGCATCGGCGAAGCCATCGCCCTGCTCGTCCTGCTCAGCCAGGTCCTGCTGCACGCCCCCGCCCGCACCGCCGCCGTCCTCGGCCCCCTGCTCGGCCTGGGCTGCATGGCCGTACCCGTCCGCGACACCGACCCCGGCCGCTTCACCCTCCTCTTCTGCGGCCTCGCCGTCGTCGTCGGCGCCTACTCCCTGGTCCTGCGCCTGCAAGCCGTCCAGCGCGTCCGCGAGGTCCACGCCGTGCGCACCGCCGAACGCCTGGAACTCGCCCGCGAACTCCACGACCTCGTCGCCCACCACGTCACCGGCATCGTCGTCGAGGCCCGCGCCGCCCGCTTCACCCAGGTCCCCGCCGAACGCGCCGCCGAGATCTTCGGCCGTATCGAGACCGCCGGAGACGAAGCCCTCGGCTCCATGCGCCGCCTGGTCAAGGTGCTCCGCGAAGGCGACGGCGGCCCCGGCATCACCCCCGTCGCGGGCCTGAAGGACCTGCGCGACCTCACCGCCCGCTACTCCCGCACCGGACCCCCCGTCGTGCTCCACATCGAACCCGGCCTGGAGGCCCGGATCCCCGGCGATGTCGCGGCCACCGCCCACCGCATCGTCCTCGAAGCCCTCACCAACATCAGCAAACACGCCGCCACCGCCACCGCCGTCCGCGTCGGCCTGCGCACCGTCCCCGCCGGCCTGGAGATCCGCATCGCCGACGACGGCGGCCGCCCCGCCCGCCTCTCCGACACGGCCCGCGGCGGCGGATACGGCCTCGCCGGCATGACCGAACGCGCCGAGGCCATGGGCGGCACCCTCAGCGCCGGACCCGCCCCCGAAGGCGGCTGGCTCGTCACCGCCGTCCTGCCCCTGTAGAGCGGCGCTCCACCTCCGGAGCGGTGCTCCGCACGCCCGGAGCGGTGCTCCGTACCTCCCGCCCGGCCGGGGCGGGAGGTAGGCCCGTCTCACCCACTGGTACGACCCCGCCAACCCCCCGACGCACCCCCGCCCGCCACGTAAGCTCGGGAACCATGAACAACAGCGACATCGACGACTACGTCAGCGCCGAACTGGCACGGCTGCGCGACAGCATCGACAACATCGACGCGGCCGTGGTCCACATGCTCGCCGAACGCTTCAAGTGCACCCAGCAGGTCGGCCACCTCAAGGCCCGCCACCAGCTCCCCCCGGCCGACCCCACCCGCGAGGCCCGCCAGATCGCCCGCCTGCGCGAGCTCGCCGAGAACGCCAAGCTGGACCCGGCCTTCGCCGAGAAGCTCCTCAACTTCATCATCGCCGAGGTCATCCGCCACCACGAGACGATCGCCGCCGGCGAGGAGTAACCCCCAAGCGGGCGCCCGTCGGATCACGGCCCGGGCCGGGCCGGCCCACCCCCTGGGGCAGCGGCGGCCCGGTCAGGCAGCATGGGCCCCATGTCCGCACTGACGCGCAACGAAGCGCAGACCCGAGCCGCTCTCCTCGACGTCCACCACTACGCCGTCACCCTCGACCTCACCGGCGACGACGACACCTTCGACTCCCACACCGTCATCCGCTTCGCCGCACGCGCCGCGGGCGACACCTTCGTGGAGCTGAAACCGGACGAGCTGCGCTCCGCCACCCTCGACGGCCACGACCTCGACCCGGCCACCCTCGACGGCAACCGCCTGCCCCTGACCGGCCTGGCCGAAGGCAGCCACGAACTGCGCGTCGACGCCCGCATGCGCTACTCCCGCACCGGCGAGGGCCTGCACCGCTTCACCGACCCCGCCGACGGCGAGACCTACGTCTACTCCCAGATGTTCATGGACGACGTCCAGCGCGTCTTCGCGGCCTTCGACCAGCCCGACCTCAAGGCCGTCTTCGCCTTCACCGTCACCGCCCCCGCGCACTGGAGCGTCCTCGCCAACGGCATCACCACCCGCACCGGCGACCGGACGGGACACCCCTCCGGCGACGGCGCCGGCATCTGGCAGTCCGCCCCCACCCCCCTCATCTCCACCTACCTCGCCGCCGTTGCCGCCGGCCCCTGGCACACCATCCGCACCGAACACGCCGGGCTCCCCTTCGGCATCCACTGCCGCCGCTCGCTCGCCCCCCACATGGACGCCGACGCCGACGAACTCCTCTCCCTCACCACGGCCTGCTACGACCGCTACCACGAGAAGTTCACCGAGCCCTACCCCTTCGACTCCTACGACCAGGCGTTCGTCCCCGAATTCAACGCCGGCGCCATGGAGAACCCGGGCCTGGTCACCTTCCGCGACGAATTCATCTACCGCTCCGCCGTCACCGACACCGAACGCCAGACCCGCGCCATGGTCATCGCCCACGAAATGGCGCACATGTGGTTCGGCGACCTCGTCACCCTCCGCTGGTGGGACGACATCTGGCTCAACGAGTCCTTCGCCGAATACATGGGCTACCAGACCCTCACCGAAGCCACCCGCTTCACCGACACCTGGACCGACTTCGCCGTCACCCGCAAGTCCTGGGGCTACGACGCCGACCAGCGCCCCTCCACCCACCCCGTCGCCCCGGACCCCGACGGCGTCCCCGACACCGCCTCCGCCCTCCTCAACTTCGACGGCATCTCCTACGCCAAGGGCGCCTCCGCCCTGCGCCAGCTCGTCGCCTGGCTCGGCGAGAAGGACTTCCTGGCCGGCATCAACACCCACTTCGCCCGCCACAAGTTCGCCAACGCCTCCCTCGCCGACTTCGTCGACTCCCTCGCCGCCGGCAGCGACCGCGACGTCCACGCCTGGGCCGACATCTGGCTGCGCACCACCGGCATCGACACCCTCACCCCCCAGGTCCAGGAAGGCCCCGGCGGCTGGAGCCTCGCCGTACGCCGTGACGGCAGCCGCCCCCACCGCATCAACGTCGCCACCTACGACCACGGCCCCGACCGCACCCTCGAAGCACGCGACCACCTCGACCTCGACGTCCCCACCGACGAGATCATCTCCGGCGCCGGCCCCCGCCCCGCCCTCGTCCTCCTCAACGACGGCGACCTCACCTACGCCAAGGTCCGCCTCGACGAGCACTCCCTGGACACCGTCCTGCGCGGCATCTCCGGCATCCCCCGCCCCCTCACCCGCGCCGTCCTGTGGAACGCCCTGCGCGACATGGTCCGCGACGGCGAACTCGCACCCGCCGCCCACCTGGAAACCCTCCGCGCACACCTGCCCGAGGAGCACGACCTCGCCATCGTCCAGGGCGTCCTCGGCTTCGCCCGCACCCAGATCGCCGACCGCTACCTGCCCGACGCCGAGCGCCCCGCCGCCCTGCGCCTGATCACCGCCACCGCCCGCGACCTCATCCGCCGCACCGAGGACGGCCACAACCCCGGCCTGCGCCTGGCCGCCGTACGCGTCCTCATCGACAGCGCCACCCAGCCCGACACCCTCACCGCCTGGCTCACCGACGGCACCGTCACCGGCGGCCCCGAACTCGACCCCGAACTGCGCTGGCGCATCCTCGCCCGCCTCGCCGTCCTCGGCGCCATCGGCGAGCCCGACATCGCCGCCGCCCTCGCCGCCGACCCCAGCGCCACCGGCCAGGAAGGCGCCGCCCGCTGCCGCGCCGCCCTGCCCGACCCCGCCGCCAAGGACGCCGCCTGGCAGCGCCTCTTCCACGACGACACCCTCTCCAACTACCTGTTCACCGCCACCGCCCGCGGCTTCTGGCAGCCCGAACAGACCGACCTCGTACGCCCCTACACCGACCGCTACTACACCGACGCCATCGCCCTCGCCGACCGCCGCGGCCCCGCCATCGGCGAAGCCGCCGGCCGCTGGGCCTTCCCCACCCACACCACCGACCAGGACATCCTCACCGCCGGCCGCGCCGCCCTCACCGACGACCGCATCATCCCGCTCCTGCGCCGCAAGCTCGTCGACCAGCTCGACGACCTCGACCGCGCCCTGAAGGTCCGCGCCCGCGCCGCCGACACCACCGCCGACACCACGACCGGCACCCAGCCGGACGCGTAACGGCGCACGCGGAACAGCGCACGCACCCGGAAACCGACAGCGGACAAACCCCGGCGGTTACCCCATTCGGGTCTGATCGTTGTGCTGGGCAGGTGCCCGGCCCTGTACCTCCACACCGGACGGCAGGGCCGGGCCCGGCGAACACCCGCCCGCCCACCACGAGGACCCGCATGACCGCACCGCCCGGGAACCGCCCCCCACCGCCGCCACTGGCCGGCGGCACCACCGGCCCCGACGCCCTGCGGCCCCTCGTCGACACCGTCCTCGACGCCCTGCGCAGCGGCGCCCGCGCCCGCGGCGGCCCCCTGCCCGTCGGCGGACCCGACACCGTCACCGCCCGCGTCCGCGCCGCCGCCACCCCCCTCCTGCCCGACCACGGCACCGGCGCCCACGAAGCCCTCACCACCCTCGTCCACACCCTCGCCGCCGGCGCCGCCGACCCCGCCGACCCCCTGTGCGCCGCCCACCTCCACGGCCCACCCCTCGCCCTCGCCACCGCCGCCGACCTCGCGGCCAGCGCCCTCAACCCCTCCCTCGACTCCTGGGACCAGGCCCCCGCCGCCTCCGCCCTCGAAGCCCTCCTCACCCACACCCTCGCCACCGAGCTCTACCCCCACCACCCCCACCCCGACGCCGTCCTCACCACCGGCGGCACCGAAGCCAACCAACTCGCCCTTCTCCTCGCCCGCGAACACCACGGCCCCCACCTCACCGTCCTCCACGGCGCCAACGCCCACCACTCCATCCCCCGCGCCGCCTGGCTCCTCGGCCTCCCCAAGGCCCACACCCTCCCCACCCCCACCGGCACCCTCGACCCCACCACCCTCGACGAAGCCCTCACCCACACCCCCCGCCCCACCCTCGTCACCGCCACCGCAGGCACCACCGACGCCGGCCTCATCGACCCCCTCGACGCCCTCGCCGACATCTGCGAACGCCACCACGCCGACTTCCACATCGACGCCGCCTACGGCGGCCCCCTCGCCCTCAGCCCCCGTCACCGCCCCCGCCTCAGCGGCCTCACCCGCGCCCACTCCATCACCCTCGACCTGCACAAACTCGGCTGGCAACCCATCGCCGCAGGCCTCATCGCCGTACCCGACACCAGCCGCCTCACCCCCCTCCACCACCAAGCCGACTACCTCAACGCCCCCGACGACACCGAAGCCGGCCTCCCCGACCTCCTCGGCCGCTCCCTGCGCACCACCCGCCGCGCCGACGCCCTCAAAATCGCCGTCACCCTCCGCGCCCTCGGCCGCGACGGCCTCACCGACCTCATCGACCGCACCTGCGAAGCCGCCCACCACCTCGCAGCACTCCTCGAAGCCCACCCCCGCTTCGAACTCCACGCGGCGCCCACCATCAGCACCGTGCTCTTCCGCCCCGCGGCCGCCACCGACGACGACCTCGCCGCCCTGCGCCGCACCCTCCTGCACGGCGGCCACGCCGTCCTCGGTCGCGCCACCGCCGCCGGCCGACTCTGGCTCAAGGCCACCCTGCTCAACCCCCACACCACGGCCGCCGACCTCCACGCCCTGGTGACCCTCCTGGAAGGCAGCACCCAGCGATGACCGCCCACCTCGACATCCCCCACGACCTCGTCGGCATCGGCATCGGCCCCGCCAACCTCTCCCTCGCCGCCCTCGCCCACAGCCTCAACCCCACCGGCGGCACCGGACTCGCCACCGCCTTCTACGACCAGCGCCGCGACTTCCAATGGCACCCCGGCCTCCTCATCGAAGGCTCCACCCTCCAAGTCCCCTTCCTCGCCGACCTCGTCACCCTCGCCGACCCCGCCAGCCCCTGGACGTTCCTCAACTACCTCAAGCACAAGGAACGCCTCTTCCCCTTCTACTTCGCCGAGCAGTTCCACATCCAGCGCGCCGAATACGACGCCTACTGCCGCTGGGTCGCCGGCCGCCTCCCCGGCCTCCACTTCGGCCACCAGATCGACGCCGTCCGCTGGAACCCCGAACACGACCTCTTCGAAGTCGACTTCACCCAGCTCGACCCCGACGGCGAAGCCCACGCCCTCGGCCGCACCCACACCCGCAACCTCGTCCTCGGCATCGGCACCGCCCCCTACGTCCCCGCCCCCCTGCGCCCCCTCGCCGACGCCCCCACCGTCCCCGTCATCCACTCCGCCGACTACCTCGACCACCGCACCCGCATCCTCGGCGCCGACCACATCACCGTCATCGGATCCGGACAATCCGGCGCCGAAGTCTTCCTCGACCTCCTACGCGCCCGCCCCCACGGCCACGAACGCCTCACCTGGCTCGCCCGCACCCCCTCCTTCGCCCCCATGGAGTACTCCAAACTCGGCCTCGAACACTTCACCCCCGACTACACCCGCTACTTCCACGCCCTCCCCGAACCCGTCCGCGACCAGCTCGTCCCCGCCCAATGGCAACTCCACAAAGGCATCGACGCCGCCACCATCGCCGCCATCCACGACGAGCTCTACCGCCGCACCCTCCACGGCGGCTGGCCCGACACCGTCCTCACCCCCGGCGTCACCGTCCGCACCGCCGGCCGCGTCGCCACCACCAAAGTCGAACTCCACCTCGAACACGTCCAGCAAGGCACCCGCTCCCGCCTCACCACCGACGCCGTCGTCCTCGCCACCGGCTACCGCGAACGCCCCCTCACCCAGCTCCTCGCCGGGCTCGACCCCTACCTCCGCAAGGACGCCTCCGGCCGCCCCCGCATCGACGACCGCCACCGCATGATCCTCGACCCCGCCGTCACCGGATCCCTCTACGTCCAGAACGGCGAACGCCACACCCACGGCGTCGGCGCCCCCGACCTCGGCCTCACCGCCTGGCGCAGCGCCTCCATCCTCAACACCCTCACCGGCAAAGAGCTCTACCCCCTCCCCACCCGCACCGCCTTCACCACCTTCGGCCTCGAACCACGCGAACACCCCCGCCCACCCGCACCCGCCGCCCTCCTCCCCCTCGTCGAACACCCCTGACCCCCGACACCCACCCCGACGCCGACACCCCGGCCCCGCGTCAGACGCCGTGCGAGAGTGAAACCATGACCTCAGACGCAACGCCCCAGCCCTACGGCACCCCCGAAGTGCCCCGCGTCGCAGTCCGCGGCGAAGCCCACATCGAAGTCGACCCCGAAATCGCCCGCATCACCATCACCGTCAGCGCCCGCGGCACCGACCGCCGCACCGCCCTCGACGACCTCACCCGCCGCAACACCACCGTCCTCGACCTCATCAAGAGCTACGGCGACCCCGTCGAAAAGCTCGAAACCGGCGCCTTCTCCATCACCCCGGAACTCACGCGCCACGGCCGTGGCGAACGCGTCCGCGCCTACCACGGCCGCGTCCTCATCACCGCCGAACTCAGCGACTTCACCACCCTCGGCGAACTCACCACCCGCCTCGCCGACCTCGACCTCACCCGCGTCGACGGCCCCTGGTGGGCCCTGCGCCCCGACTCGCCCGCCCACGGCGAAGCCCGCAAACAAGCCGTCCACGAGGCCGTCCAACGCGCCCGCGAATACGCCGAAGCCCTCGGTGCCCGCCTCACCGCCCTCGTCGAACTCGCCGACCTCGGCGCCGAGAACGCCACCCCCCTCACCATGGCCGCCCCCGCCGGCATGATGCGCACCATGGCCTACGGCGCCGAGGACGCCGGCGCCCCCGCCCTCGACCTCGAACCCCAACGGCAGAGCGTCTACGCCCAGGTCAACGCCCGCTTCACCATGACCCCGCCACAGCTGTAACCCACACCCGGGGGGTGCTCATCAGAGCACCCCCACGCCCATTCAACAAGTGTCAACAACCTTTCGCCCAAAGGTTGTTGAGACGACACCCACAGCCCATTTCCTACCGCCCGGTAGGGCATAACCTCACCCCATGCGCCGAGCGAAAATCGTATGTACCCTGGGCCCCGCCACCGACTCATACGACCAGATCAAAGCCCTGGTCGAAGCCGGAATGGACATCGCCCGCCTCAACCTCAGCCACGGCACCTACGCCGAACACGAGGAGCGCTACCGCCACGTACGCAAGGCCTCCGACGAGACCGGCCACAGCGTCGGCATCCTCGCCGACCTTCAAGGCCCGAAGATCCGCCTCGGCCGCTTCCACGAAGGCCCCGTACTCCTTGAACGCGGAGACACCTTCACCATCACCACCGACGACGTCCCCGGCGACCGCCACACCTGCGGCACCACCTACAACGGCCTCGCCGCCGACGTCACCACCGGCGAACGCATCCTCGTCGACGACGGCCGTGTCACCCTCGAAGTCACCCACGTCGACGGCCCCCGCGTCCACACCCGCGTCATCGAAGGCGGCATGGTCTCCGACCACAAAGGCCTCAACCTCCCCGGCGTCTCCGTCTCCGTCCCCGCCCTCTCCGACAAGGACGTCGAAGACCTCCGCTGGGCCCTGCGCACCGGCGCCGACGTCATCGCCCTCTCCTTCGTCCGCAGCGGCCGCGACATCGAAGACGTCCACCGCATCATGGACGAAGAAGGCCGACGCCTCCCCGTCATCGCCAAAATCGAAAAGCCTCAAGCCGTCGACAACATCGACGACATCGTCGCCGCCTTCGACGGCATCATGGTCGCCCGCGGCGACCTCGGCGTCGAAATGCCCCTCGAACAAGTCCCCATCGTCCAGAAGCGCGCCATCAAACTCGCCAAGCGCAACGCCAAACCCGTCATCGTCGCCACCCAGATGCTCGACTCGATGATCGACAACTCCCGCCCCACCCGCGCCGAGGCCAGCGACGTCGCCAACGCCGTCATCGACGGCACCGACGCCGTCATGCTCTCCGGCGAGACCAGCGTGGGCAAACACCCCATCGAAACCGTCAAGACGATGTCCCGCATCGTCGAAGCCGCCGAAGAGGACATCCTCGCCAAGGGCCTCCCACCCCTCACCGAACGCAGCAAGCCCCGCACCCAAGGCGGCGCCGTCGCCCGCGCCGCCGCCGAAATGGGCGACTTCCTCGGCGCCAAATTCCTCGTCGCCTTCACCCAGAGCGGCGACACCGTCCGCCGACTCTCCCGCTACCGCTCACCCATCCCCCTCCTCGCCTTCACCCCCGACCCCGCCACCCGCTCCCAGCTCAACCTCACCTGGGGCGTCGAAACCTTCCTCGGCCCCCACGTCGACTCCACCGACGCCATGGTTGCCCAGGTCGACGAAGAACTCCTGCGCATCGGCCGCTGCGCCCCCGGCGACACCGTCGTCATCACCGCCGGCTCACCCCCCGGTGTCACCGGCACCACCAACCTCGTCCGCGTGCACCACATCGGCACCCCCCTCCGCTGACCCCCACCACACACCTCCCGGGGGGACCCCCCGGGAGCCGGCCCGGACCGGCCTACCCCACCACCCGGCGCACGGGATGCCCCCGATCCACCGGACACACGTACACCCTCAACCACCCATCCCGCCCCACACGCACCCCAGCCGCACCCCCACTCGGCACCGTCAGCAACAACTCCATCCGCGCCCCACACCCACACACCACGGCCTGCGGATCCGTGGCATGCCAGCACGGCCACCCCCCGACCTTCCACTCCTCGTGCCACCGACACGGCACATCCCGCACCACCACCGGATCCACGACCAACGGCCGTACCCCATAAGGCCCCTCGGCCCCCGCCGGCACCGCAGCACCCGCGCCCGCCGTGACCGCCGGCCGCCGCCACCTCACCTGCACCGCCGGCCCCCAGCCACCCGGCAACGCATGCTCACGCGGACACCACAACACCTGCAGCACGTCGGCCCCGTCCGGAGGAAACACCTGCACCACCGGGACCAACGCCACCTCCGGCCCCTCCTCCTCCGCCCACCACTCCCGCACCCCCGCGGCCAGGTCCAACGACCCGCCCCCACCACGGATCCGCGCCAGCTCCGCGGCCTCCTCCGGCGACCGGGGCGTCAGCCGCCCCCGCCCCCGCGGCCGCAGCCTCCGCAGGAACGCGAGCTCCTCCGCCGCCAGCCGCTCCCGCCGCTGCACCATGTGCGGCCCCCGGCACACCGGCCACGCCTCCCCGCCCGGCCACAACAACGGCCCCCCGACCGAACTCTCCCGCACCCCGGGCACACCGCCCCGCGGACGAAGCAACGTGGCGGCCATCTCGTCGGTCATCCGGGCAGGCTAAGGGCTGTCCCGTAATGATCTTCGGCGATGGTGTGGTCGCGGGTGGGCACCAGGGTGCCGTCCACGATCAGCACAGTGTCCTTGCGGAACGTGATCACACCAGCCACACCAGATCGTTTCACTGTGGCCGGTGCCCGGTGGGCCGCCGACAACGGGGCGCTCAGACCGCGGAGTCCCGGTGCGAGCCCGTCGCGAAGGCGAGGATGTCGGGTACTGCCTCGCGCAGGCTTGCGAAATGGCGGTGCACGCCGTCCACCGGGACCGGCGTGTTGACTCCCCACACCGTCATGCCGGCCCGCAGCCCGGACTCGACTCCGGATGGCGCGTCCTCAATGACCAGGCAGTCCTCCGGCTTGGCGCCAAGCCGTTCGGCGGCCAGCAGGTAGGGAACCGGTGACGGCTTGCCTTCCGCGACCGCGGCGGCATCCACAAGCACGCGCGGAACCGGCAGCCCGGTCCGGGCGAACCGCCCGCGCACCCGGTGCTCGTAGTTCGAGGTCACCAGTGCCCAGGACTCCGAGGGCAGGCCGGACAGCAACTCCGGGGCACCATCGAAAGCGGCATAGACACCGGACCGGACATCCTCGTCCTCCAGCTCATGCAACGCGGCCAGGCACTCCCGCGGGTCCCGCTCCGGGGCCACCGTAACGAAGGTCTCCATAGGGCGCGTCCGCAGCGCCACTTGGTACACACCGGCAGGGTCGAGTCCGTAGCGCGCCGCCCACGCTTCCCAGACCCGACGCTGGTTGGCCACCGCGTCGATCAAAGTCCCGTCGACATCAAAGAGGACATACTTCGCAGAACCTGGCTGGGTAAGTTCGCTGGTCACTCCGAGATCATGCCATCAGCCCATCAAGCCGACGGTTGCGGGACAGCCCTTAACTGGCGTGATCGAAAGGCCTGCCCGTACAGCGCGGGCAATGGGTGGGCTGCACGAACGTCTCGCCGCGACGCTTGCGGTCTTCGTGGCGCCACCAGCCGATGGTGAAGAGCAGCCTGCGTATCAATCGTCCGATTGGCCGCGGTTCGAAGGCGCGTTCACCGTGATGGGTGAAGATCGTCAAATTCGCTCGGCGACCTTGAAATTGAAGGGTAAGTGCCCCGGGTCGGATTCGAACCGACGCTGAATGGGTTTTGAATCCATGGCCTCTGCCGCTGGGCTACCGGGGCCCCTTCGAAATGAAGGATACCGAATACCCTCCGTGCCACAAACATACAGGAGCTGGGTAGGCTCAGGGGAGCTGAAACCAGCCCCGCAACAAGGAGCACCCCGTGACCGCCGAGCACGAGTCGTCGCCCACTCCCGTCGACGCCGACCAGTCGCATGTCCCGCCGCTCACGACCCGTGTCGTCATCGCCGAGGACGAGGCGCTCATCCGGCTCGATCTCAAGGAGATGCTGGAGGAGGAGGGCTACTCGGTCGTCGGGGAGGCCGGCGATGGGCAGACGGCCGTCGAGCTCGCCCGGGAGCACCGGCCGGACCTGGTGATCCTCGACGTGAAGATGCCCGTGCTCGACGGGATCTCCGCCGCCGAGAAGATCGCCGAGGAGTCCATCGCGCCGGTGCTGATGCTCACCGCGTTCTCGCAGCGCGACCTGGTCGAGCGGGCGCGGGACGCCGGGGCCATGGCGTACCTGGTGAAGCCGTTCAGCAAGAGTGACGTCGTGCCGGCGATCGAGATGGCGGTGTCGCGGTTCGCGGAGCTGAAGGCGCTGGAGAAGGAGGTCGCGGACCTTTCGCTGCGACTGGAGACGCGCAAGCTGGTGGACCGGGCGAAGAGCATTCTGCAGACGCAGTACGGGCTGTCCGAGCCGGCGGCGTTCCGGTGGATCCAGAAGACGTCGATGGACCGGCGGATGTCGATGCAGCAGGTCGCGGAGGCGGTCATCGAGGACGCCGAGGAGAAGAAGAACGCCGCCAACGGGTGAGGCCCGGCGGTGGTGCATGAGTGAGGCCCGCCTCCCCCCGAGGGGAGGCGGGCCTCAGTCTTCGGTGCCGTGGCGGTGATCAGTCCTCGCCGAGGTAGGCCTTGCGGACGTCCTCGTTGACGAGCAGTTCGTTGCCGGGGCCGGACAGGACGATCTTGCCGATCTCCATGACGTGGCCCTGGTCGGCCAGGGACAGCGCGGCCTGGGCGTTCTGCTCGACCAGGAGGATGGTCGTGCCGGAGGCCTTGAGTTCGGCGACGGTCGCCATGATCTTCTGCATCATGAGGGGGGAGAGGCCCATGGAGGGCTCGTCCAGCATGAGCAGCTTGGGCTGGGACATCAGGGCGCGGCCCATGGCGAGCATCTGCTGTTCGCCGCCCGAGAGGGTGCCGGCGGCCTGCTTGCGCCTCTCGCCCAGGATGGGGAAGAGGTCGTAGGCGCGCTGGACGTCCTTGGCGATGCCGTCCTTGTCCTTGCGGAGGAAGGCGCCGAGGAGGAGGTTGTCCTCGATCGTCATGCGCGGGAAGATGTGCCGCCCCTCGGGGGAGTGGGCGAGTCCCAGGCTGACGATGTCGTGGGCGGGGATCTTCTTGAGGGACTTGCCCTGGAACTTGATCTGGCCGCTCTTGGGCTTGATGAGGCCGGAGAGGGTGCGCAGGGTGGTGGTCTTGCCGGCGCCGTTGGTGCCGATCAGGGTGACGATCTGGCCGGCGTCGACGCTGAAGGAGATGCCTTTTACGGCTTCGATCTTGCCGTAGGCGACGCGGAGGTCTTCGACCTCCAGGAGTGCGGTCACTTGGCTTCTCCGTCCGTGCTGGTGGTGCTGTCCGCCGGAGCGTCGGCCGGGGCGTCGGCTGCGGCGTCCGCCGGGGCGTCGGCCTCGGGGTCTGCCGTGGTGTCGCCCTCGATGAGGGCTTCGGCGGCTTCGACTTCCGCGGCTTCGACTTCGGCGGCTTCTTCGGCGCCGGGGGCGCCTTCGAAGGGTTCGCCGAGGTAGGCGGCGACGACGCGTTCGTCGCTCTGGACCTCGGTGGCGGTGCCCTCGATGAGCTTTTCGCCCTGGACGAGGCAGGCGACGCGGTCGCAGAGGTTGAAGATGAAGCGCATGTCGTGCTCGATGACGAGGACGGCGATGCCCTTGTCCCGGATGGCGAAGATGAGTTCTTCGGCGGCCCGGGTCTCCTGCGGGTTCATGCCGGCGGTGGGCTCGTCCAGGAGGATGAGTCCGGGGTCGCTGGCGAGGGCGCGGGCGATTTCGAGCTTGCGCTGTTCGCCGTAGGGGAGGTTGCGGGCGAGGTGGTCGGCCTTGTCGGCGAGGCCGATGAACTCGAGGAGTTCCATGGCCTTCTCGCGGCTGGCGGCTTCTTCCTTGTGGAAGCCGGGCAGGCGCAGGAGGGCGGACCAGAGTCCTTCGCGGGTACGGGTGTGGCGGCCGACGAGGACGTTTTCCAGGACCGTCATGTTGTTGAAGAGACGGATGTTCTGGAAGGTCCGGGCGATGCCGGCCGCGGTGACCTTGAAGGACTTGGGCGGCAGGACGGTGCCCTTGTAGCGGACCTCTCCCTCGGTGGGGATGTAGAGGCCGGTGAGGCAGTTGAAGAAGGTGGTCTTGCCGGCGCCGTTGGGGCCGATGAGGCCGACGATCTCGCCGCTGTTGACGGTGAGGTCGACGTTCTTGACGGCGGTGAGGCCGCCGAAGCGCATGGTGACGCCGCGGGCGTCCAGGACCGTTTCGGTCGTGGTGGTCGTCATGGGTCAGGCCCCTGCCTTGCCGAGGACTGTGGGCGCTTCGAGGTCCTCGTGGAGTTCGAGCTGGTTGCGCCGGTTGGGGATGAGGCCTTCGGGGCGCAGGCGCATCAGGATGACGAGTGCGACGCCGAAGGCGAAGAGCTGGAGTTCTCCGAGGGACTGGAGCTTGTTGGGGAGCAGGAAGAGGAGTGCTCCGCCGACGAGGGGTCCGGAGATGGTTCCCATGCCGCCGAGGACGACGGCGGCGAGGAGGAAGGCGGAGTTCGGCGGGACGGCGTTGGCGAACACGTACTGGTCGGGGGTGACCGTGTAGTTGACGTGTGCCTGGACGACGCCGGCGAATCCGGCGAGGGTGGCGCCGAGGGCGAAGGCGACGAGCTTGACGCGGAAGCCGTTGATGCCCATGGCTTCGGCGGCGGTTTCGTCTTCGCGGATGGCGACCCAGGCGCGGCCGATGCGGGATTCGGCGCTGCGCCGGAAGACGAGGACCACCAGGAGGGTGATCAGGAGCATCAGCAGGAAGTAGTTGGCGAACCTGCCGATGGTGAAGCCGGCGATGGTGTGGGCGGCGCCGAAGTCGAATCCGAAGAGGTTGATGTTCGGGACGTTGGCGATGCCGTTGGGGCCGTTGGTGATGTCGGGGCCGGAGACACCGTCGAGGTTGTTCATCGAGATGCGGAAGATCTCTCCGAAGCCGAGGGTGACGATGGCGAGGTAGTCGCCGCGCAGGCGCAGGGTGGGGGCGCCGATGAGGACGCCGAAGACCATGGATGCGCCGGCGCCGACGAGGAGTGCGGCCCAGAAGGGGAGGTGCACGCCGAACGGCGAGTTGGGGGATCCGGAGACGAGTGCGGCGGTGTAGGCGCCGACGCCGAGGAAGGCGACGTATCCGAGGTCGAGGAGGCCGGTGAGGCCGACGACGATGTTCAGGCCGAGGGCGACGGTCGCGAAGATCAGGATGTTGACGCCGAGGTTCGCGTACTGGTCGTCGGTCTGGGTGAGGGGGAAGGCGGCCGCGGCGGCGAAGGCGCCGACGAGGGCGACGTTGCGGTGCTTGGCGGTGAGGGCGGTGGCGCGGGCCATGAGGCCGGCCTTGTTGATGGCGCCGAAGCCGAAGCCCGCGGTGATCAGGAAGCCGAGGAAGAGTTCCTGGTACGGGGTGGTGATGCCGTAGGTGAAGACGCCGAGGCCGGTGCCCAGGAGGGCGGCGATCAGGAGGATCTCGGCCCAGGCGGGCAGCTCGCGGGCCGGGCGGACGGGGCCGGAGGCGAAGGCCGCCTTGAAGGTCGTCCACTGGTTGGCGGCGTTGTGCTTGAAGAGGTCCCAGCCGGCGTCGTCGGGGTCGGCCGCTTCGAGCGCGGGGCGCTTGAAGGGGAGGGCGAGGGCGCCGACGAGGGCGAGGAGGCTGACGAGCAGGGCGACGCCGCCGCCGGGCTCGAGGTTGATCGGGCCGCCGAGGGTGGTGGAGATGGCGATGCCGGTGTACCAGGCGGTGCCGAAGGCGGCGAGGGCGGAGAGCTTGATGGCTCCGTCGGTGCCGGCGGGGGCGAGCCAGCCGAGGCCCTTGACGCCGTAGGAGGCGAGGCCGAAGAGGGTGGTGAGGGCGCCGCCGACGAGGACGAGCCACTGGAGGCCGCCGGGGTAGCCGTAGACCGTGAGGTTTCCGGGGAAGGCGGCGGTCCAGGTCCAGGAGAGGAAGCAGGAGAGGACGGTGAGGGCGCCGCCTGCGGTGGCGAGGGCGCGGGCCGTCTTCTCGGGGAGGGGGATGAAGCCCTTGTCCTGGGTGGCCGGGGCCTTGGTGGTGTCCGTGGTGATGGTGGTCGTCATGGTTCTCACGCCCTGTCCGCCACGCGCTGCCCCAGCAGGCCCTGGGGCCGGAAGAGGAGCACGAGGATGAGGAGGACGAACGCCCAGGTGTTGCCCCAGGACTGTCCGCCGAGCTGCTGCATGCCGGGGATCTCGTCGATGTAGACGGTGGTGAGGGTCTCGGCGAGACCGAGCACCAGGCCGCCGATCATGGCCCCGTAGATGTTGCCGATGCCGCCGAGGACGGCGGCGGTGAAGGCCTTGAGGCCGAGCAGGAAGCCCATCTTGAAGTTGACTTCGCCGTACTTGAGGCCGTAGGCGACGGCTCCGACTGCGGCGAAGGCGGCGCCGAGGGCGAAGGCGACCGTGATGATGCGGTCGGTGTTGATGCCCATGAGCTTGGCGGTGTCGGGGTCCTGCGCGGTGGCCTGCATGCCGCGGCCGGTGCGGGTCTTCTTGACGAAGAAGCCGAGGAAGGCCATGGAGACGGGGGCGGCGAGGAGGAGGAAGACGTCACCGGTCTGGATGGTGATGCTTCCGAGGTGGAACGGGCCGCCGGGGATTTCGGGGAAGACGACGGAGGACTTCGCGTCGGGGTACCAGGCCCAGACCGCCTGCTGGAGGGCGATGGAGAGGCCGATGGCGGTGATGAGCGGCGCGAGGCGGGGGGCGCTGCGCAGGGGCCGGTAGGCGAAGCGTTCGGCTCCGACGGCGATGAGGGTGGCGACGATGATGGCGCCTATGAGCATGAGGGGCAGCGCGACCCACATGGTGGTGCCGGCGGGGAGCATCAGCCAGACCGTGAGGGCTCCGAACCCACCGGTCATGAAGATCTCGCCGTGGGCGAAGTTGATGAGCTGGACGATGCCGTAGACCATCGTGTAGCCAATGGCGACGAGCCCGTACATGGATCCCAGTAGCAGGCCGTTGACCAGCTGTTGCGGCAGTTCGTGCACCGCAGGTCCTCCGAGTCTTTCGACGGATGTGACACCGCGCGGGGCGCTTTGTGTGCGCGCCCCGCGCGGCAGGAGTGGGTGAGTGCTAGCTGGCTAGCGGGTGGGTGTCAGCCGCCGAAGGTGCCGGACTCGACGGCCTTGAAGTCGGGGCCCTCGACCTTGTAGACGGTGAGCTGCTTGTTGGTGGCGTCGCCGTACTGGTCGAAGGAGACCTTGCCGGTCACACCGTCGAAGGAGACACCCTGGACGGCCTCGAGGACCTTGGCGCGGGCGTCGGCGGGCAGCTTGCCGTTGTTGGCGTCGACGACCTTCTTGACGCCCTCGATGATGGCCCAGGCGGAGTCGTAGGAGTAACCGCCGTAGGCGGCGTACGGGTCCTTGTAGCCGGCCTTCTTGTAGTTCTCGATGAACTCCTTGGCGGACGGCAGGGACTCGACGGGGGCACCGACGGAGGTGGCGAGGTCGCCCTGGGCGCCTTCACCGGCGAGCTCGACGTACTTCTTGTCGTAGATGCCGTCGCCGCCGACCAGCGGGATGCTGGCGCCGGAGGCCTTGATCTGCTTGCTGAGCGGGCCGGCCGCGGGGTACTCGCCGCCGTAGTAGACGACGTCGGCGCCGGAGTTCTTGACCTGGGTGACGATGGCCGAGAAGTCCTTGGACTCGGGGTCGATGTGGCCCTCGCCGGCGATCTGGCCGCCGAGCTTGGTGAACTCGCCCTTGAAGGTTCCGGCGAGGCCGGCGCCGTAGGTCTTCTTGTCGTCGATCAGGAAGACCTTCTTCTTGCCCGCCTTGTTGAAGAGGTACTGCGCCGCGAACGGGCCCTGGATGGCGTCCGTGGTGGCGGTGCGGAAGTAGCTCTTGTAGGTGCGGGTCTTCTCGCCGGTGGCCCACTTCGGCCCCTGGGTGAGGGAGGGGCTGGTGTTGGCCGGGGAGATCTGGGGGAGCTTGGCGTCGTCGAAGACCTTCTGCATGGCCTCGGAGACGGAGGAGTTCAGCGGGCCGACGACGCCGAGGACGTCCTTGTTGGCGACGAGCTTGGTGGCGTTCTGCTGGCCGGAGGAGGCCTGTGCCTGGTCGTCGAGGGCTTCGAGCTTGAAGGTGACGCCCTTGACGTACTTCTTCTCGTTGGCCTGCTTGACGGCGAGGTCGGCGGAGTTCTTGATGCCGAGGCCGAGGGCGGAGAGGTCGCCGGTGAGCGGGGCGTCGACGCCGATGACGACGGTTACGTCGCCGGCGGTCCCGGAGCTGCCCTTGCCCTCGTCGCGCGAACCACAGGCAGTGAGCGTGAGGGATCCGGCGGCGAGCGCGGCCGTCACGGCAATGAGCGAACGATGACGCACGAGTTGTCCTTTCCAGGCAGGGCGTCCCTGGTGGGACGCGCCGAGTCGAACGCGGGAAACCGAACATGAAAGGAATCCGGTGGTTCGCGGTGACTGGCCGTGACTCTAGGCGCCGGGTCGGAGGTTATGGAGGGCTTGGGCCAATGATGTGACTCTCTTGTTATGCCGCGGCGTAATGCATAGCGGAACTGTGGGGGTGGAACGGGGGAATTCCGGCCGGTTCGTCGTGTCCGTATGGTGAGACGCGGCAGTACTGTTCGGTGGTTTGAGTACTGACAGCCCAGGTGTGTAGCGGGTTTTGGTCATGACGGCGTTGGTGACGCCTGGTCTCGGCCTTCGGGACAAGCGCTGGTCAGAGCCTTGGAAAGATCACCGGCATATCGGTCACCGAGGATGTAACTGTGCGCTTCTTTCTGGCGTTCATTACTGAGGGTTACTTCCAGAAATGGGAGCCCCGCATTCCGTGCTACATGCACGCAATCGACCGCCTGAATCTCCACAACGACCTCACGCGCCTCCCCGGCGGCCACGACGACCGGCAGCTGTGGCCGGATCGTCACCCTCAGTGCCCGTGAGGGCTGGTCGATCCGGTCGATGCGGACCGGGGGTCCGGCCGAGGTTCGGATACGCACGGTGAACGCGAGCGCGGTGCCGGGCAGCTCCGCCGGCACCGGTTCCCCGTACGCGAGGGACACCACCTGCGAGGGCGCGGGGGGCGGTGCGGGCGGCGCCGGCGGTGCGGGGCGGGGCCGGGCGGAGTGGAGGTAGCCGCCGGCGGCGGCGAGCGCGCAGGCCGCGGCGAGGGCGAGCAGGGTGCGCGGGTGGCGGCCGGCCCAGGCGCGGGCCGCGTCCGTACGGCGCCGGGCCGGCGCGGTGGCCGTGCGGATGCGCGGGCCCGCGCGCCCGGAGGCGGTGGCGGCGCGCGCGGGGGCCCGGTGGCCGGCGGTGTCGTCGTGTCCGGCGGTGCCCTCGCCCGGTTCGACGGGGCCTATGCCGCTCGTGCCGTTCACGCCCGCGGGCCGGTGGCCGGGGCGCCCGGGGGCGCCGGTCGCGATCCCATGCGGGGAACGCTAGACCGGCGCCGGGTGCGGTGACAACGGTCAGTCGTTGCCGGGGTGTTGCGGGTCGATGTCGCGCAGCAGGCAGGTGAGTCGGGCGGAGCAGACGCGCCGGTCCGCCTCGTCGGTGATGACGATCTCGTAGGTGGCGGTGGAGCGGCCGCGGTGGACGGGGGTGGCGGTGCCGGTGACCAGGCCGGAGCGGGCGCCGCGGTGGTGCGTGCAGTTGAGGTCGACGCCGACGGCGATCTTGGTGTGGCCGCCGTGGAGCATGGCGCCGACCGAGCCGAGGGTCTCGGCGAGCACCGCGGAGGCGCCGCCGTGCAGGAGGCCGTACGGCTGGGTGTTGCCCTCGACGGGCATGGTGCCGACGACCTTGTCGGGCGCGGCCTCCAGGATGCGGATGTCCATGCGCTCGCCGAGGTGTCCGGCCGAGAAGAGCGAGGGCAGGTCGATGCCCAGGGCCGCGTACTCGTCGAGGACTTCCTGCGGGAACTTCACGCTGTGCTGCTCGCCCATGGGCCGGCTCCGTTCGTCAACGATCGTTAACCCCGTTCCTATCAGCCTACTGAGCGGCCGCTTGGCCGGGGGTGCCCTTCGCGGTGGCCGGTTCCAGGCGGACGATCACGGACTTGCTCGCCGGGGTGTTGCTGGTGTCGGCGGTGGAGTCGAGGGGGACCAGCACATTGGTCTCCGGGTAGTACGCGGCGGCGCAGCCGCGCGTGGTCGGGTAGTGCACGACGCGGAAGCCGGGCGCGCGCCGCTCGACGCCGTCCTTCCACTCGCCGACGAGGTCGGCGTAGTCGCCGTCGGCGAAGCCGAGGGCGGTGGCGTCCTCGGGGTGGACCAGGACGACGCGGCGGCCGCCGGTGATGCCGCGGTAGCGGTCGTCGAGGCCGTAGATGGTGGTGTTGTACTGGTCGTGGCTGCGCAGGGTCTGCAGGAGCAGCCGGCCCTCGGGGACCTCGGGGTACTCCACGGGGGCGGCGGTGAAGTTCGCCTTCCCGGTGGCGGTGGGGAAGCGGCGCTCGTCGCGCGGGGCGTGCGGGAGGCGGAAGCCCTCGGGGCGGGCGGCGCGGGCGTTGAAATCCTCGAAGCCGGGCACGACGCGGGAGATCCGGTCGCGGATGGCGGCGTAGTCCCGCTCGAACTCCTCCCAGGGGGTTCTGGAGGCGGCGCCGAGGACGGCGCGGGCCATGCGGGCCACGATGGCGGGCTCGGAGAGCAGGTGGGGACTGGCGGGCGGGAGGTTGCCGCGCGAGGCGTGGACCATGCCCATGGAGTCCTCGACGGTGACGAACTGCTTGCCGGAGGCCTGGACGTCCTTGTCGGTACGGCCCAGGGTGGGCAGGATCAGGGCGCGCCGGCCGGTGACCGCGTGGGAGCGGTTGAGCTTGGTGGAGACGTGCACGGTGAGGGCGGCCCTGCGGACGGCGGCCTCGGTGACGTCGGTGTCGGGGGTGGCGCCGACGAAGTTGCCGCCCATCGCGAAGAGGACCTTGGCCTCGCCGTCGCGCAGGGCCCGGATGGAGCGGACCACGTCGTAGCCGTGGTGGCGCGGCGAGGTGATCTCGAACTCGCGGTCGAGGGCGTCGAGGAAGCCCGGTGCGGGCCGCTCGAAGATGCCCATGGTGCGGTCGCCCTGGACGTTGGAGTGGCCGCGGACGGGGCAGACGCCGGCGCCGGGGCGGCCGATGTCGCCGCGCAGCAGGAGGAGGTTGACGACCTCGCGGATGGTGGCGACGGCGTGCTTGTGCTGGGTCAGGCCCATGGCCCAGCAGACGATGGTGCGCCGGGAGGCCAGGATCATGGCCAGGGCGCGTTCGATCTCGGGGCGGGTGAGGCCGGTGGCGGTGAGGGTCTGCTCCCAGTCGGCGTCCTTGGCGGCGGCCGCGAGGTCCTCGTACCCGTGGGTGTGCTCCGCGATGAACGCCTCGTCCACCGCGCCGGCCTCGATGACCAGTTTGTTCAGGAGGCGGAAGAGGGCCTGGTCGCCGCCGATGCGGATCTGGAGGAAGAGGTCGTTGAGGGGGGTGCCGACGAGCATGCCGTGCGGGGTCTGGGGGTTCTTGAACCGCTCCATGCCGGCCTCGGGCAGCGGGTTCACCGAGATGATCTTCGCCCCGGCCTTCTTGGCCCGTTCCAGGGCGGAGAGCATGCGCGGGTGGTTGGTGCCGGGGTTCTGCCCGGCGACGATGATCAGCTCGGCCTGGTGCAGGTCCTCCAGGGAGACGCTGCCCTTGCCGATGCCGATGGTCTCGTTCAGCGCGGAGCCCGAGGACTCGTGGCACATGTTGGAGCAGTCGGGCAGGTTGTTCGTGCCGAATTCGCGGGCGAAGAGCTGGAAGAGGAACGCGGCCTCGTTGCTGGTGCGGCCCGAGGTGTAGAAGAGGGCCTCGTCGGGGGAGCCGAGGGCGGTGAGCTCCTCGGCGATGATCGCGAAGGCCCGCTCCCAGGTGACGGGCTCGTAGCGGTCGGCGCCCTCGGGCAGGTACATGGGCTGGGTGATCCGGCCCTGCTGGCCCAGCCAGTAGCCGCTGCGCCCGGCGAGGTCGGCCAGCGGGTGGGCGGCGAAGAACTCGGGGGTGACCCGGCGCAGGGTGGCCTCCTCGGCGACCGCCTTCGCGCCGTTCTCGCAGAACTCCGCCGCGTGCCGCTTGTCGCCCTCGGGCCAGGCGCAGCCGGGGCAGTCGAAGCCGTTCTTCTGGTTGACCTTGAGCAGGGTCCGGGCGGTGCGCGCCATGCCCATCTGCGCCTGTGCGATGCGCAGGGTGTGGCCGATGGCCGGCAGTCCGGCGGCGGCGTGCTTGGGGGGCGCGACCTGCGGCGCGTCCTGTACCGGATCACCTGCGGGCGGCTTGGAGGCCATGGCGCTCCCCTTCGAGCATCGGTGCGGCTGGTGGTGACACCTCCGATCCTGTCACGCTGGGCGGACATCGCCGACGCCGGATTTGTCAGTGGGGCCGCCTAGGATCGTCGGTGTGGCAGAGACAGCATCGAAGAAGACCGACGACAAGACCGCTCCGACCGCGGGTGCGCGCCCGCGCCTGATGCTCATGGACGGGCACTCCCTGGCGTACCGGGCGTTCTTCGCGCTGCCCGCGGAGAACTTCACGACCGCGGGCGGCCAGCCGACCAACGCCATCTACGGCTTCGCGTCGATGCTGGCGAACACGCTGCGCGACGAGGCGCCCACGCATTTCGCGGTGGCGTTCGACGTCTCGCGCAAGACGTGGCGTTCGACGGAGTTCCCCGAGTACAAGGCGAACCGTTCCAAGACCCCGGACGAGTTCAAGGGGCAGGTCGAGCTGATCGGCGAGCTGCTCGACGCGATGAGCGTGCCCCGTTTCGCGGTGGACGGCTTCGAGGCCGACGACGTGATCGCCACGCTGGCGACGCAGGCCGAGGCCCTCGGCTTCGACGTGCTGATCGTCACCGGTGACCGGGATTCGTTCCAGCTGGTCTCGGAGCACACCACCGTGCTGTACCCGACCAAGGGCGTCTCGGAGCTGACCCGCTTCACGCCGGAGAAGGTCGAGGAGAAGTACGGGCTGACCCCGCAGCAGTACCCGGACTTCGCGGCGCTGCGCGGCGACCCGTCGGACAACCTGCCGGGCATCCCGGGCGTCGGCGAGAAGACCGCGGCGAAGTGGATCAACCAGTTCGGTTCGTTCGCGGAGCTCGTGGAACGCGCCGAGGAGGTCAAGGGCAAGGCGGGGCAGAACTTCCGCGACCACCTGGAGTCCGTGAAGCTCAACCGGGTCCTGACCGAGATGGTGCGTGACGTCGCGCTGGACCGGACCCCGGCCGACCTGGAGCGGGCGCCGTACGACGTGGCGGCCGTCAAGGGCGTGCTGGACGTGCTGGAGATCCGCAACGCCTCGCTGCGCGAGCGGCTGCTGGCCGTGGACCCGGGCGCGGAGCAGGAGCAGGCGCCGGCCCCGGAGGCCGGTGTGGAGCTGGACGCGAGCGTGCTGGCCGCGGGCGAGCTGGCCCCGTGGCTGGCCGCGCACGCGGGCGGGCCGCTGGGCGTGGCGACGGCGGACGCGTGGGCGCTGGGCGCCGGCAGCGTCAGCGAGATCGCGCTGGCGTCGGCCGGCGGGGCCGCGGCCTGGTTCCAGCCGTCGGAGCTGGACGAGGCCGACGAGCGGGCGCTGGTGGCCTGGCTGGCGGACGAGGCGCGGCCCAAGGTGGTGCACAACGCCAAGGGGCTGTGGCGGGTGCTGCCCGAGCACGGCTGGTCGCTGGCCGGCGTGGCCATGGACACCGCGCTCGCCGCCTACCTGGTCAAGCCGGGCCGGCGGTCCTTCGCGCTGGACGCGCTGTCCATGGAGTACCTGCACCGCGAGCTGCAGCCCGCCGCGGCGGACGGGCAGCTGGCGTTCGGCGCCGACGAGACCGCGGAGGCGGAGGCGCTGATGGCGCAGGCCCGTGCGGTCCTGGACCTGGGGGAGGCCTTCACCGGCAAGCTCGCCGAGGTCGGCGCGGCCGAGCTGCTGCACGACATGGAGCTGCCGACGTCCGAGCTGCTGGCCCGGATGGAGCGGGCCGGCATCGCCGCCGACCGCGACCACCTGGAGGCGATGGAGCAGCAGTTCGCGGGCGCCGTCCAGCAGGCGGTGAAGGAGGCGCACGCGGCGGTGGGCCACGAGTTCAACCTGGGCTCGCCCAAGCAGCTCCAGGAGGTCTTCTTCGGCGAGCTGGACCTGCCGAAGACGAAGAAGACCAAGACCGGGTACACCACGGACGCGGACGCGCTGGCGTGGCTGGCCACCCAGACCGACCACGAACTGCCCGTGATCATGCTGCGGCACCGTGAGCAGGCCAAGCTGCGCGTCACCGTCGAGGGCCTGGTCAAGACGGTCGCCGCCGACGGCCGGGTGCACACCACCTTCAGCCAGACCGTCGCCGCCACCGGCCGCCTGTCCTCCACCGACCCCAATCTGCAGAACGTGCCGGTGCGCACCGACGAGGGCCGGGCCATCCGCCGCGGCTTCGTCGTCGGCGAGGGCTTCGAGTCCCTCATGACCGCCGACTACAGCCAGATCGAGCTGCGGGTGATGGCCCACCTGTCCGAGGACGAGGGCCTGATCGAGGCGTTCCTGTCCGGCGAGGACCTGCACACCACCGTCGCCTCCCAGGTGTTCGGGGTGGAGCGGTCCGCCGTCGACGCCGAGATGCGCCGCAAGATCAAGGCCATGTCGTACGGCCTGGCGTACGGGCTGTCGGCGTTCGGTCTGGCGCAGCAGCTGAACATCGAGCCCGCCGAGGCGCGCGGCCTGATGGACACCTTCTTCGAGCGGTTCGGCGGGGTCCGGGACTACCTGGGCCGTGTCGTGGAGGAGGCCCGCGCCACCGGGTACACGGCCACGGTGTTCGGCCGCCGCCGCTACCTGCCCGACCTGAACAGCGACAACCGCCAGCGCCGCGAGGCCGCCGAGCGGATGGCGCTCAACGCCCCGATCCAGGGCACCGCGGCCGACATCGTCAAGGTCGCGATGCTGCGGGTGGACCGGGCGCTGGCCGGGGCCGGTCTCTCCTCGCGGATGCTGCTCCAGGTCCACGACGAGATCGTGCTGGAGATCGCCCCGGGCGAGCGCGAGCGGGTGGAGGAGCTGGTGCGCCGCGAGATGGCGGCCGCCGTCGAGCTGCGTGCCCCGTTGGACGTGTCGGTCGGTGTCGGCGCGGACTGGGAGTCGGCGGCGCACTGACCCGGTCGCCCGGGCCGTCCCGTACGCCCGTTCCCGCTACCTGGTGGCGGGGGCGGGCGTACGCGTCTGCTGCGGCGGGACCGGCGGACGGCGGCGATGGCGCAGCCGGACCACGGCCCCGTAGAGCACCAGCCCCACCATCAGTCCGCCGCCCGCGCCGAAGCAGACGGTCGGGATGATGTCGAGCGGGGAGCGGATGCGGTCGAAGAAGGTGTAGAAGCGTACGACCCGCAGCGTGACGCCGGCGCCCACGCAGACGGCGACCAGCGCGAGCCCCGCCCACCGTTCCGCCCGGCTGAGCCGGGGCACGGCGGCGGGCGGCTCACAGGCCGGGATCCGGCGCAGCGCCGTCACCGTGAACCAGGCCAGAACGGCGGCCGCCAGGACGGACGAGCCGTACTGCACGTATGTATAGAGGGGAAAGCCCCCGTAGAAGGCGCTCAGGCCGGGCAGGGCGTTCGTCCCGTACCGGTCCAGGTGCGTGAAGCTGTCCCACGCCACATGCGTGAACGAGCCGGTGACCGCCGAGAGGTAGAACCAGCCCAGCAGGGCGGCCGGCCGGCGCTCGCGCCGCCACCGCTCGCCGCGCACGAACGTGTGCACTCTCCCCTGCCAGGCCCGCGGGAGCTGCGCGACCAGCGGCTCGCGCAGCAGCAGCCAGCAGGCCACGAGCGCGGCGGTCAGCAGGGCGTCGGCCGTCACGATGCCCAGCGGGGAGTGGGTGAAGTCCCCGTACGGCATCACCCCCTCGACGACCGCGTCCAGGAAGTAGAACGTGTCGGGGGCGAAGGAGCCCAGGACGAGCGCCGAGGCCACCAGTGCCCCCCGCCCGCGGCCCGACCGGCTCAGGCCCGGCAGCACGGCCGCCGCGTGGCTGAGTGTGAACGGCATGGCACTTCCCCTCGCTCTGCGTGCTGTTCAGTATGCGTGACCTGCGGAAGTCGTGGGGAAGGTGTGAAGTACGTTCCTGATCGGTGCATGACGAAGGGAACTGACGTAGGGTCACGCGCACGGCGAGGGGGAGGGGGCCCGGCCCATGTCGGCTGGATTCGGACGCAGGCTGCGCAGGGGTGGGGCCGCCGCCCTGGTCTCGACGTTGGTGGTCGCCGCGGTGACCGCCTCGCAGGGGCCGGACAGCGGGCACGGGGACCGGATACGCGCGGCCGGTGAGGGCCGCGCGCCATCCGCGTCGCCGCCCGCGCCGGCCGGAACCGGGGCCGCCGGGGGCGGCGACTCGGCGTACTTCACCGAACTCCCGCCGCTCATCGGCCCGCAGCCGCCGGCCGCGCCGCCGACGGCCCCCGCGCCGGAGCCGACGCCCGCGCAGACGCCCGCGCCGGCCTCCGGCGACGCCGCTGCGCGCCCCGAGACGGTGGTCGCCGTGGGCGCGGGCGAGGGTGCGCGGGGGATACCGGCGAGCGTGCTCGCGGCGTACCAGGGCGCGGAGCGCACGGTGGGCCGTGACGACCCCCGGTGCGGGCTGCGCTGGCAACTGCTCGCGGCGATCGGCAAGGTCGAGTCCGGGCAGGCGCGCGGCGGGCAGGTCGACGCCGCCGGTACGACGCTGCGGCCGATCCTGGGGCCGGTGCTCAACGGCGGGCCGTTCGCCAACATCCCCGACACGGACGGGGGCGCGTACGACGGGGACGCCGTGTACGACCGGGCGGTCGGCCCGATGCAGTTCATCCCCTCCACGTGGGCGGCGTGGGGCCAGGACGCGGACGGCGACGGCCGCCGCAACCCGAACAACGTGTACGACGCGGCCCTGGCCGCCGGACGCTACCTGTGCGCGGGCAACCGCGACCTGCGGCTGCCGGCCGACCTGGACCGGGCGGTCCTGTCGTACAACCACTCGACGGAATACCTCCGTACGGTCCGCTCCTGGTTCACGTACTACCTCCAGGGCACCCACCAGACCCCGGACACCCCGGCCGCGCCCGGCCCGGCGCGCCCGGACCCGAAGCCGACGCCGACGCCGAAGCCGAGCCCCGAGCCGACGCCGAAGCCCACCCCCACGCCGACCCCGTCGCCGAAGCCGACGCCGTCCCCGAAGCCGACGCCCACTCCGTCCCCGAAGCCGACGCCCACTCCGTCCCCGAAGCCGACACCGAGCGGTTCGGCGACCCCGACCCCGACCCCGACCCCGGCGGCGACAGCGACGGCGAGTGCGAAGCCGAAGCCCAGCCCGACGGCCACGCCCACGGCCACGCCCACGGCCACGCCCACGGCCACGCCCACGGCCACGCCCACGGGCACGCCCAAGGCGACCTCGACGAAGTCACCGGCCCCGACCCCGTGACCGCGCCACGGCCGGGGGCGCGGCCCGGGCCGCGGGGCGGTGGCCGTGGCGGGAGGGGCGGGGACGTGGGCGCGAGACGGTTCTCATCTCGGCCGTGCGTTGCTACGGTGCCGCCACCCTGACACCCCATCAGATCTCGGAGGCCGGCATGCGCGCACTCGTCGCCGCCGCCATCGGGCTGGCCGCCGCCATCGCCCTCGTCCTCGCCCTCACGGCGGTCGGGGCCCCGGAAGGCACGACGTCGCCCAAGCCGCTGCTCACCACCGCGCCCGCCGCGCCCGGACAGTAGTCAAGGAGGCCGGCCATGCGACGCAGAGCGAGTCTCGTCCTGCTTGCCCTTGCCGTGTTCTGCACCGCCTTCGCGCCCCTGCTGCGCTGGTACGCGTACCCGCGGCTCGCCAAGATCCCGCCGGGCCAGTACCAGGAGATGGTCCTGGAGGCCAAGGACGCGACCCTCCTCGACTACACCGCCGGCCTGGCACCCAAGAAGGTCGACAAGGTCACGATCATCCAGACCCTCAAGGGCAACGTCGAGGCGTCCAGGGAGATCGAGGCGAGCGCCGGCAAGGACGTCGTCGTCTGGGACACGCTTTCCCACATCGTGGGGCCGGACGGGAAGATGGTCTCCCAGATCCCCGAGCGCTACATCTTCGACGCCCACACCCAGGACCCGGTCCACGCCACCGGCGAGATGGTCGACGGGGACCCGGTCAAGCGCGAGGGCATCGAGTTCAAGTGGCCGTTCTTCACCGAGCCGCGCGACTACCTCTACTTCGACGCGCAGACCCGCACCGCCTCGCCCATCCACTACGTCGGCCCGCGTACGTACAAGGGGATGGACGTCTACTACTACGAGCAGAACGTGCCGTGGACGAAGGTCCCGCTCCCGAAGAAGATGCCGATCGAGGGCATCGACCCGGCGACCTTCGAGCAGACCACCGGCACCAGCCTCTGGTACAAGGTCAAGGCGATGTTCTGGGTCGACCCGGTCACCGGCGCGCCGGTCAACGCCGAGCAGGTCATCGAGCAGGAGATGCGCGGCGGGCTGGCGGCCGGGGCGCCGGACGGGAAGCTCACCGTCTTCGCCGGGCACGTCAAGATGCGCGAGGACTACGCCGCCCACACCCGCGCACTGGTGGCGGCGAACCGGAGCAAGGTCCTCGCACTGCACACGTACGCGCCGATCGGGCTCGGCGTGAGCGGGCTGGCGCTGTTCGGACTGGCGCTGTGGATGGAGGCGCGGGGCCGCCGCCGGCCGGCGGACCCCGCGGGACCGGGCGGCCCGGTCAGCGCCTGAGGCGGGCGTTGGTGTGCCGGGTCGGCTCGGCGGTCGCCGGGTCCTCCGGCCACGGGTGCCTGGGGTAGCGGCCGCGCAGCTCGGCGCGGACGGCGCGGTAGCCCTCGCGCCAGAACGACGCCAGGTCGGCGGTGACGGCGGCGGGGCGCCCGGCCGGTGACAGCAGGTGGACGAGGACGGGTACGCCCGCCACGCGCGGCGTCTCGGCCAGCCCGAACAGCTCCTGGAGCTTGACGGCGAGCACGGGCTGGTCACCGGTGTAGTCCAGGCGTATCCGGGAGCCGCTGGGCACCTCGATGCGCTCGGGCGCCAGCTCGTCGAGGCGGGCCGCCTCGCCCGTGGCCCAGGGCAGCAGCCGCCCCAGGGCCTGGCCGGCGTCGATCCGGCCGAGGTCGGCGCGGCGCCGGGCCCGCGACAGCTCCGGTTCCAGCCAGTCGTCGGCGCGGGCGACGAGGACGGCGTCGTCCTGGACGTCGGGCCAGGGCGCGCCGAGGGTGCGGTGCAGGAAGCCGAGGCGGGCGCGGAGCGCGTGGGCGTCGGCGGACCAGCGCAGCAGCCCCGTCCCCTCGTCGCGCAGGCCGTCGAGGAGGGCGGCCCGTACGAGGGCCGGGTCGGGGGCCTTCAGCGGCCGCACGGTGAGCTCGACGGCGCCCAGCCGCTCGACCCGGCGGGCGACGACGTCCCCGTCCTCCCAGTGCACCTCCTCCCGCTCGTCGAGCAGGTGCGCGGCGGCCGCGCGGGCGGTGTCCTCGTCGATGACGGCGGCCAGCCGTACGCGGGCGGACGCGGCCCCGGCGGCCCGGTCGGCGACGGCGACGGCCAGCCAGGGCGCGCCGCGCAGGCCCGAGCCGTCGGTGGTTTCGGCCGCCGTCCCGGAGGCCATCAGAAACGCCCCGGCCCCCTTGGCCCGGGCCACCCGCTCGGGGAACGCGAGCGCGGCCACCCTCCCGGCGACCACATCGTCGGACACCACGTCCCGCCCCGCCGCGCGGCCCCCGACGACGTCGCCACGGCCCACGGCCCGGACACCCCCACCGTTCCCGCCAGGGGCCCCGGGCGCTGCCCCGGTCGCGGAGGGCCCCCTGGGGACGCCGGCCGGGTCGGCGGATCCGTGTGGCACGGTTCCGGGTACGGCCCCGCCCGGCTCCGCGGCGGTGGCGGCCGCCCGGGACAGGCGGCGGGACTCCGCGCGCCAGCGGGCGGCGTACGCGTCGCCGCCCGCGCGGGCCCGGCGCCAGGCCGTGGTCAGGTCGTCGCCGTACTCCCGCGGGGGCTCCTCGCTGAGCAGCGCCACCACGTCCGCCGCCCCGGGCGGGCCGTCCAGCAGGGCGCGGGCCAGTCGCGGGTGCACGCCGAGGCGGGACATGCGGATCCCGCGGGGCGTCACCCGGCCGGCCGCGTCGACCGCGCCCACCGCCGCCAGGACCTCACGGGCCGCGGCCAGCGCACCCGCCGGCGGCGGGTCCAGCAGGGCCAGGCCCGACGCGTCGGGGTCGCCCCAGCACGCCGCCTGGAGCGCGAACGCCGTCAGGTCGGCCAGCCGGATCTCGGGCGCCGGGAACGCCGGCAGGCGGTCGTGCTCCGGCTCCGACCAGCAGCGGTACACCGTGCCCGGCGCCTCACGCCCGGCCCGTCCCGCCCGCTGGCGCCCGGCCGCCCGCGACGCCCGTACGGTCGTCAGCGCGCCCAGCCCCCGCGCATGGTCCACCCGCGGTTCCCGGGCCAGCCCCGAGTCCACCACCACCCGCACCCCCGGCACGGTCAGGCTCGACTCCGCCACCGACGTGGCCAGCACCACCCGGCGGCCGGTGCCCCCGGACAGCACCGCGTCCTGGACCGCCGCCGGCGCCCGCCCGTGCACCTGCAACAGCTCCGCGTCCACCCCGCCCAGCTGCCCCGCCACCCGGGTGATCTCCCCGACGCCGGGCAGGAAGCACAGCACGTCCCCCGTCCGCTCCGCGAGCGCCCGCCGGACGACCGACGCGACGTGCGCCAGCTGCGCCGGATCCACCCTCATACCGTGCGGCGGCCGCACCGGCCGGGCCGGCGGCGCCCACACGACCTCCACCGGGTACGCGACCCCGGCCGCCTCCACCACCGGCGCGTCGTCCAGCAGCCGCGCCCACCCCGCCGCGTCCGTCGTCGCCGACGCCGCCACCAGTCGCAGCTCCGGGCGCAGGGTCTGGCGTACGTCGAGGAGGAAGGCGGCGACCGTGTCGGCGTCCAGGTGCCGCTCGTGGCACTCGTCCAGCACCACCACGTCGACGCCCGCCAGCTCCTGGTCCCGCTGGAGCCGCTGGAGCAGCACCCCCGTGGTCACCACCTCCACCGCGCACCGGGGCCCCACCACGCGCTCGCCGCGCACCGTGAAACCGACCGCGGCGCCCACCGCCTCGCCCAGCAGCCACGCCATCCGCCGCGCCGCGGCCCGCGCCGCGATCCGCCGGGGCTCGGCGACCACGACCCGGCGCCGCGGCCCGCCGCCCACCAGCCCGGCCAGGACCAGCGGCACCAGCGTGGTCTTGCCCGTGCCGGGCGGCGCGCACAGCACCGCCGCCCCGTGCGCGTCCAGCGCGTCGACGAGGGCGGGCACGGCCTCCCGTACGGGCAGGGCCTCCAGCGCGGCGGTACGGATCACGCTCGTGGCCCCTCAGCCGCCGTCGCGGACGCAGACGAAGACGGCGGTCCCCGGGATCAGGTTGCCGCGCAGCGGGGACCAGCCGCCCCACTCCTGCCGGTTCCACGCCGGCCACTCCGGCTCCACCAGGTCCACCAGCCGGAACCCGGCCGCCACCACGTCCCGCACCCGGTCGCCGAGGGTGCGGTGGTGCTCCACGTACACCGCCCGGCCGTGCTCGTCCTGCTCGACGTACGGAGTCCGGTCGAAGTAGGACGCCGAGACGGACAGGCCCTCGGGACCCGGCTCGTCGGGGAACGCCCAGCGGAGGGGGTGGGTGACGGAGAAGACCCAGCGGCCGCCGGGCCGCAGCACCCGGTGCACCTCGCGGAAGACGTTCACCGGGTCGGAGACGAAGGGCACCGCCCCGTACGCCGAGCACGCCATGTCGAAGGAGCCGTCCCGGAAGGGCAGCGCACCGGCGTCCGCCTCCACGAGCGGGACCTCCCCGCCGATCCGCAGCGCGTGCTGGAGCTGGCGGTGCGAGAGGTCCAGGGCCACCGGGCGGGCGCCCTGCGCGGCCAGCCAGCGGGCGCACTGCGCCGCGCCGGCGCCGATCTCCAGGATGTCCAGGCCCTTCAGGGCGGCCGCCGGGCCCAGCAGGGCGGCGTCCGCCTCGTCCAGGCCCTCCGGTCCCCAGACGAAGCGGTCGTCGCCCAGGAACGCGCCGTGCTCGCTCTGGTACTCGTCGGCGTTGCGGTCCCACCAGCCACGGCTGGCGCGGCTGCTCTCCGCCTCCCCGGCGGCACGCCGCGTGGCCTCGGTGTCGTCCGCGGCGTCATCCTCGGCTCCGTACGCGTCCTGGGGGAGGTAGTCCTCTTGGTTCATGGGGCCCGTCGTCGTAGTCTTCGGTGTCTTCGGTGGGCCCGCGCCCACGAGTTGTGCCGGAAATGCGGCGATCCGCCCCGGGTGTGCGCCTTCGCGCATTGACCCTGTCCGGCTGCCCCCGTATGCTACAAGTTGCGCTGCGAGCCTGTGCTCCTCAGACCTAGCAGGCTGCGCTCGCGTCTGTAGTAGTCCCCTCGGTTTTCGAGGCCCGCGCCGTCCTTGCGGACGGTGATGCGCGGCCTCCTTGGCTGTCCGGCGTATGCAGAGGCGATAAGGGCTCCCGGCGTAGCAGTACCTACGACTTTCTGTCCGTAACCGGAGCCCTTTCCCACATGACGAGCAGCACCGAGACCACCTCTACCACTCCGCAGGTAGCGGTCAACGACATCGGTAACGAGGAAGCCTTCCTCGCCGCGATCGACGAGACGATCAAGTACTTCAACGACGGCGACATCGTCGACGGCGTCATCGTGAAGGTCGACCGGGACGAGGTCCTGCTCGACATCGGTTACAAGACCGAAGGCGTCATCCCGAGCCGCGAGCTCTCGATCAAGCACGACGTCGACCCCAACGAGGTCGTCAAGGTCGGCGACGAGATCGAGGCCCTGGTTCTCCAGAAGGAGGACAAGGAAGGCCGTCTGATCCTGTCCAAGAAGCGCGCTCAGTACGAGCGTGCCTGGGGCACGATCGAGAAGATCAAGGAAGAGGACGGCATCGTCACCGGTACCGTCATCGAGGTCGTCAAGGGTGGTCTCATCCTCGACATCGGCCTCCGTGGCTTCCTGCCGGCCTCCCTCGTCGAGATGCGTCGCGTCCGCGACCTCCAGCCCTACGTGGGCAAGGAGCTCGAGGCGAAGATCATCGAGCTGGACAAGAACCGCAACAACGTGGTCCTGTCCCGCCGCGCCTGGCTGGAGCAGACCCAGTCCGAGGTCCGCCAGACGTTCCTCACCACCCTGCAGAAGGGTCAGGTCCGCTCCGGCGTCGTCTCCTCGATCGTCAACTTCGGTGCCTTCGTGGACCTGGGCGGCGTCGACGGTCTCGTCCACGTCTCCGAGCTGTCCTGGAAGCACATCGACCACCCGTCCGAGGTCGTCGAGGTCGGCCAGGAGGTCACCGTCGAGGTTCTCGACGTGGACATGGACCGCGAGCGCGTCTCCCTGTCGCTGAAGGCGACGCAGGAGGACCCGTGGCAGCAGTTCGCCCGGACCCACCAGATCGGTCAGGTCGTCCCGGGTAAGGTCACCAAGCTGGTTCCGTTCGGTGCGTTCGTCCGCGTGGACGAGGGCATCGAGGGCCTGGTCCACATCTCCGAGCTGGCCGAGCGCCACGTGGAGATCCCGGAGCAGGTCGTCCAGGTCAACGACGAGATCTTCGTCAAGGTCATCGACATCGACCTCGAGCGTCGCCGGATCTCGCTGTCGCTGAAGCAGGCCAACGAGTCCTTCGGTGCCGACCCGGCGTCGGTCGAGTTCGACCCGACCCTGTACGGCATGGCCGCGTCCTACGACGACCAGGGCAACTACATCTACCCCGAGGGCTTCGACCCCGAGACCAACGACTGGCTCGAGGGCTTCGAGAAGCAGCGCGAGGAGTGGGAGCGCCAGTACGCCGAGGCGCAGGTCCGCTTCGAGCAGCACCAGGCGCAGGTCATCAAGAGCCGCGAGGCCGACGAGGCCGCCGCTGCCGAGGGTGCTGCCGCCCCGGCCGCCGGCAACGCCGGTGCGGGCATCTCGGGTGGTTCGTACTCCTCGGAGTCGGACGACAACTCCGGCGCCCTGGCGTCGGACGAGGCCCTGGCCGCGCTCCGCGAGAAGCTGGCCGGCGGCCAGAGCTGATCACGGCGCAGCCTCCCGGTCGGTGACCGACCGGAAGCCGCACAGCTGAAACGGTAAGGCCCGCTCCCCTCAGGGGGGCGGGCCTCACCGCGTTCGAGGCCCTGTTCCGCGCCCGCCTCCCGGCCCTTTCATGTCAAGAGCGTCAACGGGGGAATGACCAAGGCCCCTTGGACGTTCTTCGCTGTGAACGCGGGCGACGAGGAGTGGTGACGGTGCTTGATCCACAGGGTTTGTACGAGTGGGACGCCAAGGGCCTGGCAGTGGTCGACATGGCGCTGGCCCAGGAGTCGGCCGGGCTGGTCATGCTGTACCACTTCGAGGGGTACATCGACGCGGGCGAGACCGGCGAGCAGATCGTCGAGCGGCTCCTGGACACGCTGCCGCACCAGGTCGTGGCCCGTTTCGACGCCGACCGGCTCGTGGACTACCGGGCCCGCCGCCCGCTGCTGACGTTCCGGCGCGACCGTTGGACCGAGTTCGAGCAGCCCCGGCTGGAGGTCCGGATCGTCCAGGACGCCACCGGCGCGCCGTTCCTGCTGCTGTCCGGTCCCGAGCCCGACGTGGAGTGGGAGCGCTTCGCCGTCGCCGTCCGCCAGATCGTCGAGCGCCTCGGCGTACGCCTGACCGTCAACTTCCACGGCATCCCGATGGGCGTCCCGCACACCCGCCCCGTGGGCATCACCCCGCACGGCAACCGCATCGACCTCATGCCCGGGCACCAGAGCCCCTTCGACGAGGCACAGGTCCCCGGCAGCGCCGAGTCGCTGATCGAGTTCCGGCTCTCCCAGGCCGGGCACGACGTGCTGGGCGTCGCCGCGCACGTGCCGCACTACGTGGCCCGCTCCCCGTACCCGGACGCGGCGCTGACCGCCCTGGAGGCGATCACGGCGGCGACCGGTCTGGTCCTGCCCGGTGTCGCGCACGCGCTGCGCACCGAGGCGCACCGCACCCAGACCGAGATCGACCGTCAGATCCGCGAGGGCGACGACGAGCTGGTCGCGCTGGTCCAGGGTCTGGAGCACCAGTACGACGCGGTGGCCGGCGCCGAGTCCCGCGGCAACATGATCGCCGAGCCGGCCGAGATCCCGTCGGCGGACGAGATCGGGCGGGAGTTCGAGCGCTTCCTGGCGGAGCGCGAGGGCGAGGCGTAACCGCGGCGTCGCGCAGCCGGTGGGGCGGGGGCGGTACGGCGACGGGCACGCTGCGTCTAAGCTGCGGCCCATGCTGAAGGTAGGCCTGACGGGCGGAATCGGTGCCGGCAAGAGCGAGGTCTCGCGACTGCTGGCGGGGTACGGGGCGGTCATCGTCGACGCGGACCGCATCGCGCGGGAGGTCGTGGAACCGGGAACGCCCGGTCTCGCGGCCGTCGTCGAGGCGTTCGGACCACAGGTGCTGACGCCCGAGGGCACGCTGGACCGGCCCGGGCTCGGTGCCGTCGTCTTCGCCGACCCCGACAAGCTGCGCACCCTCAACGCGATCGTGCACCCGCTGGTCGGGGCACGGTCCGCGGAGCTGGAGGCCGCCGCCGGGCCCGACGCGATCGTCGTGCACGACGTACCGCTGCTGGCCGAGAACGGGCTGGCGAGCCTGTACGACCTGGTCGTGGTGGTCGACGCGGCGCCGGAGACGCAGCTGGCGCGGCTGACCGCGCGGCGCGGGATGGCCGAGGACGAGGCGCGCGCCCGGATGGCGGCGCAGGCCACGCGCGAGCAGCGGCTGGCGGTGGCCACGCTGGTGATCGACAACGACGGGCCGCTGGAGGCCCTGGAACCGCAGGTCCGCAAGGTCTGGGAAGAACTGACGGCCCGGGCGGCGGCGCCGCGCACCTGAGGGGCGCGAGGCCGCCGGGCTGCGCGGCCGCCGGGCTGCGGGGCCGTGGCCCGCGGGGTGACGTGCTCACTGGGTGACGTGCTCACGGAAATACCGGGCGGGGCCGGGGCGTTGACCGGGCCCGTAGAGGGAAGGAATCGACCGTGTCCGAGACCACGCCACCGCCGCCCGGAGCACCCGCCTCCGCCACCCCGGAGACCCACGTCATCGACTACCGGGCCGCCGAGCAGCTGCTCGCCGCCCGCGACCCGAGCGGCGCGGTCAAACTGCTGGACTCGGTCATAGCCGCCCACCCCGAGAACACCGCGGCCCGCCTGCTGCGGGCACGCGCCTTCTTCGCCGCTGCCCAACTGCGTCCGGCGGAGCTGGAGTTCGAGCTGGTCCTGGAGCGGGAGCCGGACAACGCCTTCGCGCACTTCGCGCTGGCCCGTACCCACGAGCGCTCCGGACGGCCCGAGCGGGCGCGCCGGCACTTCCGGCTGGCCGCCGCGCTCGACCCGCAGCCCGAGTACCTGGAAGCGGCCCGCTTCGACGACTGAGCGGAGGGCGGCGGGCCGCCGTCAGCGGTGCGGCGGCTCGTACGGGGGGATGTCCGGGCCGGGCTGCCAGTGCGGGCCCTGACGGATGTGGCGGACCACCAGGACCAGGTCGACGGTGACGATCAGCGCCAGGGCGGCGCAGGCGGCCGCCCACCCGGAGCGGCCGACCATCGAGAACACGGCCGCCCCGCCGACGGCCCAGATCAGCCCCCAGACGCTCAGCCACAACCGCAGCCGCAGCGGACTGCGGGCGGTCACCGGCTCGTTTCCGGAACGCATGGACATCGCCTCCGGGGCTCATGTCCATGGTCCCACGCGGCCCCCGCCCGCGGCGCTCCCGCCCACGGCCTCCGCCGGGCCGCGTACGCGCGTTACGGATCGAGGCGGTTCACGGCCGTGGCCGTCGTCCCGCTGAAGTCGCGCACCGGAGCGTGGGACAGGTCTCCCATCTGGCTCCACTTGACCACCGTCACGGTGGAACCGTCCCGTCCGACGCCGTAGAGGGTCACACCCGGCTCGGAGTCGGGGATGGAGGTGTGCACGCCGTAGAGGTGCGCGCCCTCCTCGACGCGGACCGGGCCGTAGTCCTGCCAGGAGGCCGTCCCGCCCGGGTTGGCGCGCAGCCAGTCGGAGGCGCAGGCGGCGATCCTGCGCTCCAGGGAGGCGGCGAGCTTGGCGGCCGCCTTGCCGGAGGCGGTCCGCCAGGAGATCTGCAGGGCGCTGGTGTCGAACTCGGTGCCGTACTGGCGGTGCCAGCCGTTGTTCGCCGGCAGGGCGCCGTCCAGGCAGAACACCGGGTGGTCCGGCAGGCCGGAGGTGACCGGGCCGGCGGACCACGGGGAGCTGGGGTGCGGGGGCAGGTCGCGGGGCTGGATGAACCCCGGCGCGGAGGCGGCCGTGGCAGTGGTCGAGGCGGTGAGGACAAGGGCCGAGGCCGCCGCGAGGGCGGCGGTGGCGAGGGCGCTGGTGCGTCGGAACACGGTGGTACTCCCCGTTCATCGTGAAGAGGTGCGAGTGCGGTGCGATCTCGTGAAGAGCCTTCCCCGGGGCCGGGGTGTCGGACGACGAAATCCGGTCGATTCGGGACACTGGAATGGCCATACGTGCTGTCACCTGGGGGAACATCCCCGGCATGGAACGGCGGCGCGGGACGGGGGGAAGCCGTGGGCGAGGTGGCGGGGCCGGAGGGACGGCCCGCGGAGACGGAGCGGTTCGCGCGGATGATGCGCGGGCTGAAGGAACGATCCGGGCTGAGCTACGGCCTCCTGGCGCGGCGGCTGCACACCAGTACGTCGACCCTGCACCGTTACTGCAACGGCGAGGCGGTGCCGAGCGAGTTCGCGGCGGTGGACCGTTTCGCGCGGGCCTGCGGGGCGACGCCGGGGGAGGCGGTGGACCTCCACCGCGCCTGGCTCCTGGCGGACGCCCGCCGCCGGGCGGCGGAACGCACGGGCGACCGGCGCCGAACGACGCAGCCCGCGGTCACCGGTCACCCCGAGCCCGCCCCGCCGCCCGGGGCGGCGGCCACGTCGGACTCCGTGCCGGAACCGGACGCCGGGGTTCGCGGGCAGGGGGCCGAGGCGCTGGGCGCGCCGGGGAGTACGGCGGCAGCGGCGGCGGGCGCGCCGGGGAGTACGGCGGCGGCAGCGTCGGCGTCTGCGGCGTCTGCGGCGTCCGCGACGGAGCGGTCGGCGGAGGCCGCGCCGGAGCCGGAGGCAGGCTCGCCCGCCCCGGGCTCCGCTGCGGGGTCCGGGGCCGTGCCGGAGGGAGTGGCCGGGCCGGGCGCCACCGAGCCCGGGGCGGCGTCCGCGCGCGGCTCCGCGCCGGGGGCGGTGCCGGCCACCGGGCCGGCGGCCGGGGCTGCGGCCATGCCGGTCCGTGTGCCGGAGCCGGACGCCGGGGTGCCCGGGCGGGGGGCCGCGGTGGGCGCGTCGACGTCCGTCGGGAACCCGGCGGCGGGCGGATCCGGGCGGCGGGCCTGGTACCGGCGGCGGGGTGTGGTCGCCGGGGCGGGGGCGGGGCTCGCCGTGGGCGCGCTGGCCGTCGTCGCGGCGTTCGCGCTGCCCGGGGGCGGGCCGGGGCCGGGCGCCCTCGGGCGTGCGCCTCACGTGGGGGCGCCTTCCTCAGGGGTGCCGGTGCCGGGCCCGGCACCGGCACCGGGCACGGGCACGCCGTCCGCCGCCGCGTCCGCCGGCGGCTCCGAGCCCACCGGCGGCCCGGTCGCGCCGAGCGGCACGCCGGCGGAGCCGCGTACGACGCCGCCGGCCGCGGCGCCCGTCGCGGTACCGTTCACCGCCGCCGTGCGCTCGCACGTGTGGGCGTACGGGTGCGATCACGCCTACCTCGTGCGGCAGGGGCCGCAGGCCGTGCCGGCGCCGCCCGTGGAGGCCGACGCCCCGCGCTGGGCGGCGGCGCGGGAGGCGGTGCACGCGGGACGTCAGATCGTGGAGGTGACGCTGCACGGCAGGGGCGCGGAGGCCGTCGTCCTCCAGGGGCTGGACGTACGGGTGACCGCCCGCCGCACCCCGCCGGACTGGAACGTGTACGAGATGTCCAGCGGCTGCGGCGGCGCGCTCACCCCGGCCGGCTTCCGGATCAACCTGGACGCCCCGCGCCCGCTGGCCCGGCCCGTCGCCGGCTCCGACGCCGGCCGCACGCTCCCCGCCCCCGCCTTCCCGCTGCGGCTCTCGGCCGCCGAGCCCGTGGTGCTGCGCGTCGAGGCCACGACGACCGGATGCGACTGCGACTGGTACCTCGACCTGCGCTGGTCCGCCCCCGGCGGCTCCGGCACCACCCGGATCGACGACCGCGGCGCCGTCCTGCGCACCGCCGCGCCCGGCGCCCGCCCCCGCTACGGCTACGCCCCCGAGCAGGGCGGCTGGGCCACCGGCTGACCAGCAGCTGACCACCGGCCGTACCCCGCCGAACCCGCTGGTCAGGGCGCTGTCAGTGGTCGCGCCTAGACTCGCCTGAGGAGTGAACCCGCCAGGACCGGCGGGGCCCTGAGCGAGCGGAAGGGGGACGCCATGACCGAGGCACTGCTGCGCCACGCGGCCGTCTTCCTGCCCGCGCGCGTCCCGCGCGAGGGCGCCCTCGCGTTCTGGTCACCCGACGGTGAGCCGCTCCCGGAGGGGTGCGGTACGGCGGGGACGCTCACGGTCGTCCGGCCGCACGGGACGGGGGTGCGCAGCCGGACCGTGCCCGCCGTGACCCTGGGTGTCACGGAGGCGCTGCCGCTGCTCGTGCGCGCCGGCGGGCGGGCGGCGCACCCGGCCGCGCGGGCCTGGGGGGCCGCCGCGCGGCAGGCCCTGGGGCTGGTCGCGCGCGGCCGGCTGCTGCCCGGGGTCACCGCCGAGGGCATCGACGCCTGGCGGGCGGGGCCGCTCGACGCCGAGGACGTGGCACAGCTGCGGGCGGTCGCGGCCGCGCTGCCGTTCGAGGCGTACGCCACCGCGCGGGCCGGAGGCCGTCCGCTCCAGGTGTCCGAACCGGAGGCGCTGGTGCGGGCGTTCACCGACGCCGTCGCCGATGTCCTGCCGCGCACCCCGGCGGCGGCGTACGCCGCGGGCCGGCCCTTCGCGGCCGCCGAGCCGCAGCAGGTGCCCGGGATGCGGGACTGGGCGGCGCAGGTCGCGGCCGGAGCCGATGCCGGGGTGGGGATATCGCTGCGCCTGGACCTGTCCTCGTACCAGCTCTTCGACGCCGACCGGACGGATACGCCGAAGGAGGCGCGGGCGGACGCGCGGGGGGACGCCCGGGGGGACGCGCCGCCGCGGGACGCCGTCCGCCGGGCGGGTGCGGCCGTGGTCCAGGTGCACAGCCTCGCGGACCCGACGCTGGTGACCGACGCCGCCGCCCTGTGGGCGGGGACGGCGGCCGCCGGGTTCGGCCCGCGGGCCCGGATCGACGCCGTACTGGCGCTGCGCCGGGCGGCCCGGGTGTGGCCGCCGCTGCTCCGGCTGCTGGAGCAGCCCGTGCCCGACGTCCTCGCGCTGTCCGACCCCGAGCTGGAGGACCTGCTGGGGACGGCGGCGGCCGGGCTGGCCGCGGCCGGCGTCCTCGTGCACTGGCCGCGCGAGCTGGCCCGTACGCTCACGGCGACCGCCGTCGTCCGCCCCACCGCGCCCGGCTCGGCCACCGACGGCACCGCCTTCTTCGACGCGGCCGCCCTGTTCGCCTTCTCCTGGGAACTGGCCCTGGGCGGCGACCGGCTGACCCCGGGCGAGATGGACGCGCTCGCGCAGGCACACCGGCCCGTGGTGCGGCTGCGCGACCAGTGGGTCCGGGTGGACCCGGAGCTGGTGCGCAAGGCCCGCAAGCGCGAGCTGGGACTGCTGGACCCGGTCGACGCGCTGGCCGTCGCGCTCGGTGGCACGGCCGAGGTGGACGGGCAGACGGTCCCGGCCGTGCCGGCGGGCGCGCTCGCCGAGCTGAGGGAGCGGCTGACAGGGGAGCTGGAGCCACTGCCCGCGCCCCCCGGTCTCAAGGCCACCCTGCGCGACTACCAGGCGCGCGGTCTGGCCTGGCTGGACCGGATGACCTCGCTCGGGCTCGGCGGCTGCCTCGCCGACGACATGGGCCTGGGCAAGACGGTCACGCTGATCGCGCTGCACCTGCACCGGGACCGGCCCGAGCCGACGCTGGTGGTGTGCCCGGCGTCGCTGCTGGGCAACTGGCAGCGCGAGATCGAGAAGTTCGCGCCCGGGGTCCCGGTGCGCCGCTTCCACGGCAGCGCGCGCAGCCTGGAGCCCGGCACCGGCGGTTTCGTGCTGACGACGTACGCGACGATGCGGGCGAGCGCCGCCCGGCTCTCGGGGCAGAGCTGGGGCATGGTCGTCGCCGACGAGGCCCAGCACGTCAAGAACCCGCACTCGGCCACCGCCCGGGCGCTGCGCACCCTCCCCGCCCCGGCGCGGGTGGCGCTGACCGGCACCCCGGTCGAGAACAACCTGTCCGAGCTGTGGGCGCTGCTGGACTGGACGACGCCCGGCCTGCTCGGCCCGCTGACCACCTTCCGCGCCCGGCACGCCCGCCCGGTGGAGCACCAGCAGGAGGAGGACGGGGGCAACGAGGCGGCGGTGGCCCGGCTGGCCGCGCTGGTCCGGCCGTTCCTGCTGCGCCGCAAGAAGTCCGACCCGGGCATCGCGCCCGAGCTGCCGCCCAAGACGGAGACGGACCATCCGGTCTCCCTCACCCGGGAGCAGGCCTCCCTCTACCAGGCCACGGTGGACGAGGCGATGGCGGTGATCGAGACGAGCGAGGGCATCGAGCGGCGCGGGATGATCATGAAGTTGCTGGCCTCGCTCAAACAGATCTGCAACCACCCGGCGCAGTACCTGAAGGAGGAGCGCCCCCGGATCGCGCACCGCTCGGGCAAACTCGCCCTGCTCGACGAGCTGCTGGACACCATCCTGGCCGAGGGCGCCTCCGTGCTGGTCTTCACCCAGTACGTGACGATGGCCCGGATCCTCCAGGCGCACCTGGCCGCGCGCGGGATCTCCGCCCAGCTGCTGCACGGCGGCACGCCCGTGCCGCGCCGCGAGGAGCTGGTGGACCGCTTCCAGTCCGGCGAGGTCCCCGTGTTCCTGCTGTCGCTGAAGGCTGCCGGTACGGGGCTGAACCTCACCCGTGCCGGGCACGTCGTCCACTTCGACCGCTGGTGGAACCCGGCCGTCGAGGAGCAGGCCACCGACCGCGCCTACCGGATCGGCCAGACCCAGCCCGTCCAGGTGCACCGCATCATCGCCGAGGGCACCGTCGAGGACCGGATCGCCGAGCTGCTCCAGGCCAAGCGGGCGCTGGCGGACGCGGTCCTCGGCTCGGGCGAGTCGGCGCTGACCGAGCTGACCGACCGCGAGCTCGCCGACCTCGTCGCCCTGCGGAGGCCCGCGTGATCACCGCCCGCGACGACCGCCGCCGCACCTTCGACTCCGTACCGGCCGGGCCGGCGGCCGGGGAGGCGGCCACCACCTGGTGGGGCCGGGCCTGGGTGTCGGCCCTGGAGCGGCTCGCGCGCGACAGCGCCCGCCCCCCGGCCCACGGCCGCGGACCCGCCGAGGCCGGCCATGTCGACGCGGTGACCGTCACCCCGGGCCGGATCGTCGCGTACGTCCGCGGCAGCCGGCCCCGCCCCTTCCGGACGGAACTGGCCCTGACGCCCTTCCCGGACGCCGAGTGGGACGACCTGCTGGAGACGCTGGCCGGCGACCCGGCCCTCCTCGCGCCCCTCCTCGAACGCGAGCTCCCCCGGTCGCTGGCCGACCTGTTGCTGCCGGGCCCCGGCGAGCTGCTCGCGCGCTGCTCCTGCCCGGACGCCGATCGCCCGCCCTGCGAGCACGCCGCCGCGCTGGGCCACCGCGCGGCCCGCCTCCTGGACCTGGACCCCTTCGTCCTCCTGCTGCTGCGCGGCCGCGGCGAACGGGAGCTGCTCGACGCCCTCACCCGGCGCAGCGCGGCCCACGCCGCCCGTGAACAGCCCGAGCGGACCCCCGACCTCCCCACGGTCGCGGCCGGGGCGGCCCTGGCCCGCCCGGTCCTGCCGCTGCCCGTGCCGCGCCCCGTCCCGGGGGCCGCCGGCCTGCCGCCCGGTTACCCGGCCGACCCCGGCGCCCCCGACCCGCTGGCCCTGGACCAGCTGGCCACCGACGCGGCCGCGCGGGCGCTGGCCCTGCTCGGCACCGGTGCGGACCCGCTCGCCGGGCTCACCCTGTGGCAGGACGCCGTCCGGCTCGCCTCCGCGCACGCCACGGCCGGCCTGACCGGCACCGCCCGCACCCTCTACCGCGACCTGGCCCGCGCCACCGGCCGCACCCCCACCGACCTCGCCCGCGCCGCGGCGGCCTGGCGACAGGGCGGCCTCGCCGCCCTCGCCGCGCTCGAGGAGCCCTGGGACCCGCCGGCCGGCCCCTTCGACCGGGCCCGCCCCGCCCTCCTCGCCGCGGGCGAGGGCGCCTTCCGCCCCGACCGCAACCGGCTCACGTTCCTCACGCTCCAGCTCCGCCTGGGCCGCGACAGCCTCTGGTACGCGTACGAGTCCCGCCCGGACGACGACGACTGGTGGCCGCGGGGCCGCCCTTCCCCGGACCCGGTGGTTGCCCTGCGCGGCCCGGTTCCCGGCACCGGTACATAGGCATATCCGCGTACACGATGGAGTGAAATGCCTACCGGACCTATAACCCGTATGGGTCTACCGCGTTGATACCGGTGCGGGTGGTTCGCCCGTGAACTCCTGACGGAAAGCGGGAAACTGATGCGGCACAGTCGTCGAAGTGGCGTGATCGCAGCGGTGGTTGCGGGAGGCGGGCTGGCCGCCGTGGGCGCGGGCGGACTCGCCGTCGCCGACGCGGGGGCGAGCGGGCAGGCCCAGCGGTCACCGGGGGTGCTCTCCGGGAACCTGGTGCAGCTGCCGGTGCACGTACCGGTGAACGTCTGCGGGAACACGGTCAGCGTCGTCGGGGTGCTCAACCCGGCCGCGGGGAACCGGTGCGCCAACGACGGGGGCGGGCATCCGGGGCCGCGGTCCTCGTACCCCTCCAAACCAGGCGGGGGGAAGGGTGCGGGCGGCGGCGACCGGAGCGGGAACGGGGGCGGTGCGCGCGCCGAGGGAAGCGGAAAGGATTCACCCGGGGTGCTCTCCGGGAACGGGATCCAGCTGCCGGTGGACCTGCCCGTCAACGTCACCGGGAACTCGGTGAACGTGGTGGGCGTGGGGAACGGCGCCGGCGGCAACACCTCGGTCAACGGGACGACGCCCGTCAAGCCCGTCCTGCCGCCGCCCGCCGTGCGGCCCGTGGAGCCGGCGAAGCCCGCCCCGCTGCCGGCGCCCGAGCCGGAGCCCGGGCCGGGCGCGCTCGCGCACACCGGGGCGGACGCCGCCGGATACCTGCTGCCCGGGGGCGGGGCGCTCCTGCTCGGCGGGGCGCTGCTCTACCGGCGGTTCCGGCTCGGCTAGGGCCACGGTTCCGGTGGCGGCGTGCGCCAGGCGTCCAGGATCGCGTCGATCCGCGGAGCCAGCCGCGCCCGGGCCTCGAAGCGGGGCACTCCCGCCGCGAGCATGGCGTCGTACTCGGTGTCGAGGTGGCGTACGGCCGCCCGTACCGCCACGGAGACGGCGGGTTCCTCCAGGGCGCGGCCGGCCGCGGTGCGGCCCACCCGGCCGCTGCCGCGCAGCGAGGCGTGGGCGGCGATGGCGGCGGCGCGGTCGGGCGGGCACCCGGGGAAGAGCCGGCGTATCTCGGCGGCGAAGGCGGCCGTGAACACGACGTCCTGCGCGGCGCGGCGCAGCCGGGCGCGGTCGCGGCCGCGGGCGCGGGACTCGGCGTCCGCCCGGCAGGACCGTTCCGCCCGGGTCAGGGCCTCCGCCTCGACCAGCAGACCCTGGCGCTCGTAACGCCGCCGGCGCTTGTTGAAGCGCACCACGACGGCCGACAGCGAACTGCCCGTCCGGGCCCGGCGGGTGAGCGCCGCGTCACCGCGCGGCAGGTACACCAGATGCCCGAGGTCGGCACAGTCCAGACAGCGGGGCACCCCGGACAGGCGGACCAGGCGGGGCAGCGGGCCCTGTCGGCACCGGGCGCAGTGGATCTGCTTCCGTGACTCGAACACCATCAGGTTCATGGCCAGTTGATACCGCTCTCCGGCGGACATATCACCTGCGCGGACCTACCACCTGCGCCGTCGCGGCGGACGGTGCTTCGCCAACTCCTCGTCGTTTCAAGCCACTCGTCCTATTGTGTGACTCATGGGACTAGTGGTGCGTGAGGTGGTCATCGAGCCGGGCGGCTCCACCGGGTGGCACTACCACGTGTGCGAGATCGCCGCCGTCGTGAAGTCCGGCACGCTGACCCGGATCCTGCGGGACCTCTCCGTCGAGGTCACCTCGGCGGGCGGCGCGTTCATCGAACCCGCCGGTATCCGCCATGCCCACATCGGACGCAACCTCGGAACCGAGCCGGTGGTGATAGAGGTCCGCTACGTCCTGCTTGAGGGCCGGCCGTTCGCCGTCGAGGTGCCCGCCCCGCCGGGCGCCCGGCGTCAGTCCCGGGTGCCGAGCGCGTGCTCGGTGAAGTTCCCGGCCGTGCGGAAGCCCAGGCGCCGGTAGAGCGGCTCACCCGCCGGGGAGGCCTGGAGCACGGCATGGCGCCGTCCCAGCGCCCGGGCCAGGTGCAGGGCGGCCAGCGTCACCGCCCCGCCGTGACCGCGCCGACGGTGCGCGGCCGTCGTGCAGATCCCGTAGAGCCCGGCCACGTCGTCGTGGTCGAACACCTCGCCCGAGCAAACCGGTTCCCCGGCCACGTACCCGACCAGCAGGTGCGCGGGGCTGTCCGCGGCCAGCAGTGCGTCCCGCGACCTTGCGTAGAAGTCCAGCACCGTCGCCGACGGCGGCTGCCAGTCGGCGGCGAGCACGGCGGCGTAGTCCGCCAGCCCGTCGACGGTGGTCACCCGGCGGATCCGCAGACCCTCCGGCTCCGGCACGGGCGGCAGGTCGCCCAGCTCCGCCCACATCGCGTACGCGCTCTCGGTCACCGGCAGCCCGGCCGCGGTCAGCAGCCGGCCCAGATCCCCCGGGGTGGAGGCCGGCCCCACCCACCAGGAGAAGGGCCGCCCCGTGGCCGACAGCTCCCGCACGGTCCGCGCGATCCGCTCCGGCGCCCCGGCGGCGGTGAACCGCGCGGCCGCCACGACGTTGAAGGTGTCGTCCCCGATCCCGCTGTCCGCGACCAGCAGATCCGGTCCCTCCGTGACGGTGGCACCGGACAGCCGCCGGTGCAGATGGCAGGCGTGCTCGGCGAGGTTGCGCTCCATCCGGTCCAGGAGATCACCGGATCCGGTTCGCCGGATGTGCGGGGCTGTGTCCATGATGGTCCCAGTTCACCACGGACCGGCAGGGGGTTCCCGCACCCCTGCCCGGCCGCCACGCGGGCTCAGACCAGTCGGCGTATCTCGCCGCGCACCCGGTAGAAGCCTCCCGACGCGGCATGCAGCCCGTCGACCACGTACCGCGCGCCGGGCTCCCGGATCCCGCGCGGGAACTGCACGTTCCACGACCGGTCGAAGTCTCCCGACACCACCTGCACCCGCAGCCGGCCGCCCTGCTGGACGCACTCCACCACCACGCCGCCCGCGGGCGCCGCCGACACGGTCGCCACCATCGAGGCGGACGCCGCCGGGGTGTACACGGGCAGCGCGGCCGCCGACTTCACGTCCAGCGCCGTCGGCACCGAACCCTGCTGGGCCGCGGCGATGGCCGCCTCGCTCGCGTCCACGCACACCAGCGACCCGTCGGTGGTGACCAGGTACAGCCGCTCGTCCAGGTACTGCATCGACAGGGCCGAGCCGCTGCCGGTGCGCAGCTTCCACAGCCGCCGCCCGTCCGCGTCGAAGCAGTACACCGACGAGGAGGAGTCACCCGCGAACACGTGCCGGCCGTCCGGGGAGGTCGCGCACGAGTACACCGCCGCGTCGCACCGGTAGGAGGCCTCGATCGCGCCCGTCGCCTTCGCCAGCCGCTGCACGATGTTGTGACCCGTGCCCGCGTAGACCGCGTCCGCCTCCTGCCAGCCGAAGAGCACCCCGCCGGTGGTCCGGGTGTGCCACAGCTCCCCGCCGCCGTCCGGCGCGTACGCCGTCACGCCGTGCGTGTGCCCGTGGTAGACGGCATCCGCGTCCGCCCGCACCATCCAGGCGTTCGACCCGGCGGACTTGCGCGACCACTGGTACTCGTCCTCGTGGTCGATGACGGTCAGGCCGCCGCCCGCGTCCGAGACGTTGAGCACGCCCTCACGGATGTCGAGCCAGAAGATGTCCACGTCCGGCGCGATGTCGTAGGCCCCGAACGGCACCTTCGAGGACAGGTCGTACACCGTGCCGTCGTCGCACCCCGCGTATATCCAGAACTCGTCCGCGACCAGGCACTTCACACCGTCCGGCAGGGAATACCGGGCCAGCACCTCCCCGCCGTGGCTCAGCGTGTAGACGTCCCCCGACTGGTTGCCGACCCAGCAGCGGTCCTCGTCCACATGGATCCCGAACGCCGCCGCCCCCGTGCGGAAGCGCCACAGGACCGGGGCCACGGCACGGGCCGTCGACGGCGCCGACGCCACCTGACGGCGGGTCACCGCCCGGGCGGCACGCTGCCCCTGGACCGCCGGCGCGTACCCCTTGCGGACCTTCTCGCCGATCTTCTTCGCGGCGGCCGCGCGCGCCCTCTCGACGGTCGGGAACGAGGACGTCTGGAGCTGGCCGTCGGCGCCGATGCGGCCGTAGCGCACCGCCACCTGCGTGCCGTCCACCGTCACTTCGTAGAACTTGTGCGCCCCGCCGCCTTCCTGCGACAGCTCCAGGTACGTCGTCTCGCGAGCCATGGCAGACCCCTCCCCACGGTGGGGCCCGACGGCCCTGTTCCCGCCGGTGTTCCCCTCGTGGAAAACGCTACGGGCGACCACTGACAATGGGGTGGTGCAGCTGGAACCGATCACCTGGGAGCGGATGGCCGAGCGCCTCGCGGCCCGCCTCGACGAGCGGCCCGGAGCGCGGGACGGGGGCCGGGACGGCCCGTGGCTGCGGATGGCGGTCGACGGCGCGCCCGCCGCCGGCACCGGCACGCTGGCCGAGCTGACCGCCTCCGCCCTGCGGCTGCGCGGCCGCTCCGTCCTGGTCGTCCCGGCGCAGGGGTTCCTGCGGCCGGCCTCGCTGCGGCTGGAGTTCGGCCGCCAGGACGTGGAGTCGTACCTGCGCGGCTGGTACGACACCGCCGCGCTCTGGCGCGAGGTGTTCACCCCGCTGGAGCCGGGCGGCACCGGGCGCGTCCTGCCCGACCTGTGGGACCCCGTGACCGACCGGGCCACGCGCAGCCCGTACACCGAACTCCCGCCCGGCGCCGTGGTGATCGTGCACGGGCCGCTGCTGCTGGGACACTGGTTCCCCTTCGACCTCAGCGTCCACATCCGGCTCTCCCCGGGCGCGCTGGCCCGCCGTACGCCGGAGGCGGAGCGCTGGACCCTGCCGGCCTTCGCGCGCTACGAGGCCGAGACCGACCCGGGCGCGGCGGCCGACACCCTGGTCCGCGCCGACGACCCCCGCCACCCGGCCTGGACGGGCCTCCGGAACTGACCGAAGCCGCTCGCCGGCCCCGGGGCCACTGGTCTTCCTGCCCGCCGTCCACGGCTACCGGCCTGCCGGCCTGGCGCCCGGGCTCTCCGGCCTATCGGTCTGCCGTCCGGGGCCGCCGGCCTGCCGCCTGGGCGCGCCGGCCTGTCGGCTGCCGTCCGGGGCTACCGGTCTGTTGGCTTGCGGTCCGGGGGCCACCGGCTTGCCGTCCGGGGCTACCGGCCTGTCGGCCTGCCGTCCAGGGCCGCTGGCCTGCGGTCCGGGCGCGCCGGTCTGTCAGCCCATGGCCCGGGGCCTCCCGCGCTCCCCGGAACGGGGCCCCGACCGGGGCCCGTGCCGTGTGCGGCAGTGCCGCCCGGCGGGGGCCGGGTGCCCGGGCGCTATGGGCGGCCGCCCAGGCGGGTTACCGCCGCTGCGGCCGCGCGGCAGCCCGCCCATGCCGCTTCGGCCGGGTCCGCCCCCGCGAGTCGGGCCGTCAGGAAGCCGCCCGTGAGGGCGTCGCCGGCCCCCGTGGCGTCGACCCCTCGCCGGTTCCGCTGGCACCTCGGCGGCCTGTCGCCCGGGGCCACCGGCCTGTCGGTCCTGCCCGGGTCTGTCGGCCTGCCGTCCGGGCACGCTGACCCGTCGGCGCGCGGCCCGGGGCCTCCCGCGCTCACCGGAACAGGCCCCGACCGGGGCCCCGTTCCGCGTGCGGTAGCGCCGCCCGGCGGGGGTCGGGCTACGGGCGGCCGCCCAGGCGGGTTACCGCCGTCGCGGCCGCGCGGCAGCCCGCCCGGGCTGCTTCCGCCGGGTCCGCCCCCGTGAGACGGGCCGCCAGGAAGCCGCCCGTGAAGGCGTCGCCGGCGCCCGTGGTGTCGATCGCCGCCGCCGGCTCCGCCGGTACCTCGGCGCTCACCGCGCCCGCCTCGGCGACCAGCGCCCCCGCCGCCCCCCGGGTGACCACCACCAGCGGGAAGCGCAGGCTCAGCGCGGCCGCCGCCCGGGCCACGTCCGCCGTCCCGGCCAGCAGCCGGGCCTCGTCCTCGTTGGGGAGCAGCACGTCCGCGCCGGCCACCGCGGCGAGGAAACGTTTCACCCCCAGGTCGGCCAGGAACCCCGCCGACGCCGGGTCCACGCTCACCGGCACGCCCCGGGCCGTGGCCGACCGCAGCGCCAGCTCCGCCAGCGCCCGGCTGCTGTCGGCGAAGTACAGGTAGCCCGACAGGTGCAGCCGGGCCACCCCGTCCAGCAGCGACGGCGTCCAGTCCGCGGGCGACAGCCGCAGCGCGGCCCCGCTGTCGGTCAGGAAGGTCCGCTCCGCGTCCTTGCCGACCAGCGCCACCACCGTCCCGGTCGGCTCCGCCGGGTCGACCACCAGGTGCGGCCGCACCCCGGCCGCCAGCAGCGCGCTCTCGTGCCAGGCGGCGGACTCCGCGCCCACCCGCGCCAGCAGCCGTACCTCGGCCGCCCCCTGACGTACCGCCCAGCAGGCGGCGTTGGCCCCCGCCCCGCCCGGCAGCGTACGGATCCGGGCGGCCGTGTCCGTCGCCGGCGCGAGGGGTTCCGTATGCACCGCGACGACGTCGGTCACCACATCCCCGATGATCAGCAGCGCTCCTCCGCTCACCGCGCCCCCGCCTCCGCCCACGCGGCCGCGATCCGCGCGCCCAGCCGCACGTTCCCGCGCACCGCCGCCAGGTTCGCCTCCAGCGAGGCCCCGCCGGTCGCCCCGACCAGGAAGTCCAGCAGGAACGGCGTCACCGCCTGCCCCGTGATGCCCCGCTCCCGGCACTCCTCCAGCGCCTGCGCCAGCACCCGGTCGTGCAGCGCCGGATCCAGCTGCTCCGCCTCCGCCACCGGATTGGCCACCAGCAGCGCCGACGCGGGCCCGGCCAGCGCGTCCTGAGCGGCCATCACCCGCGCCACCTGCTCCGGCGCGTGCACCGTCCAGTCCACCGGCTCGCCCGAACTCGTCAGGTAGAACCCCGGGAAGTGCGCCGTGCCGTACCCGAGCACGGTCACCCCCAGCGTCTCCAGCCGCTGGAGCGTCGCCGGCACGTCCAGGATCGACTTCACGCCCGCGCACACCACCGTGATCCGCGTCCGCGCCAGCAGCGCCAGGTCCGCCGACTCGTCCTGCGTGTGCGTCCATTCCCGGTGTACGCCGCCCAGCCCGCCGGTGGCGAAGACCCGCAGCCCCGCCCGCGCGGCCAGGAACGCCGTCGCCGACACCGTCGTCGCACCCGTGGCCCGCGCCGCCACCGCCGGAGCCAGGTCCCGGTGGCCGAACTTGCGTACGTCCTCGCCGCCCGCGATCCGCTCCAGCTGAGCCTTGTCCAGCCCGGCGTGCGGCACCCCGTCCAGCACCGCCACCGTCGCCGGAACCGCGCCCTCCGAGCGGACGAGCGCCTCCAGTTCCTCGCCCACCGCCAGATTGCGGGGGCGCGGCAGGCCGTGCGCGAGGATCGTCGACTCCAGGGCGACGACCGGCTGACCCCCCTCGAGCGCCTCGCGTACCTCTTCGGACAGGACCGGAATCACGGTGTGCTGTGGCATGTCCCCATCCATGGCACGGGACGAGCGCCTCCAAACGCCGCCCGGCACCGGCTGTCCGAGTAGCGTCCCCCCATGGACCCCCGCGGCTTCTACGACCGGCTGGCAGCGCGCTACCACCTCATGTACGCCGACTGGGACGCGAGCACCGCCCGCCAGGGCCGCGCCCTGGACGCCCTGCTCACCGCCGCCCTCGGCCCCGGCCCGCACACCGTCCTCGACAACGCCTGCGGCATCGGCACCCAGGCCCTGGGCCTGGCCGCACGCGGTCACCGGGTCACCGGGAGCGACCTCAGCCCGGCCGCCGCCGCCCGCGCCGCCCGCGAGGCGGCCGCCCGCGGGCTGCGCCTGCCGGCCCTGGCCGCCGACATGCGCGCCCTGCCCTTCCCGGACGCCTCCTTCGACGCCGTCGTCTGCGCCGACAACGCCCTGCCCCACCTGCTCACCGAGCACGACGTGATCGCCGCCCTGGCCGAAACCCGCCGGGTGCTGCGCCCCGGCGGGCTGGCTCTGCTGTCCACCCGCCCCTACGGCGAACTGCGCCGCGCCCGGCCCGCCGCCGACCCCCCGCACGTGCGCACCGGGCCGGAGGGCCGGACCATCACCTTCCAGCTGTGGCACTGGCACGACGACGGCGAGCGCTACGACCTGGAGCTCTTCCAGCTGCTGCCGGACGGCGACACGTGGACCACGCACACCGTCACCACCACCTACTGGGCGCTGACCGAGGAGCACACCGCCGCCCTCGCCGGGCGGGCGGGCCTGGCCGACCCGGTCTGGCACGCTCCCCGCGACACCGGTTTCCACCAGCCGGTCCTGGCCGCGCGCCGCCCCGGCCGGGCACGGTGAACCCGGCACCGTGGACTGGGCACAGTGACACGTCGGCGGCGCCGATCGTGGACGGGTTGACCAGGCTCGGCGGCCCCGCACGGCGGCTAGGGTGGCGGGCCATGAGCACCCGTGATCACACGCCCGCCCCCGCCTCGTTCGCCGTCTCCGTTCCCGACATCCCGGACGCCGAGCTGGAGGCCGAGGACCTCGACCCCGCGCAGATCGTCTCCGGCGAGCCCGTCGTGACCGGCAAGGTGCTGTGGGAGTCCCCGGACGGCACGCAGGTGCGCGGCATCTGGCAGATCACGCCCGGCGTGGTCACCGACACCGAGGCCGACGAACTGTTCGTCGTGGTCAGCGGGCGCGCCACCATCGAGGTCGAGGGCGGGCCCACGCTGGAGGTCGGCCCGGGCTCCGCCTGCGTGCTCCGGGAGGGCGACAAGACCACCTGGACCGTCCACGAGACGCTGCGCAAGGCCTACCACATCAGTCTGTGACGCCCTTGCCGGGCCGCGGCCCGGCCTCGGCGCCGGCCCCCGTGCCGGCGTCCACGTCGGCCCCGGCGGCCGCGTCCCGCTCCGGATGGCGGCGCGCCGTGAACAGCGCGAGCGCCGCCATCGGCAGCAGCAGCGCCGCGCCGCCGGCGTTGAGCCAGCCATAGCCCGCCTGGGCCACGATCAGGCCGGCGGCGGCACCGCCGACGCCCGCGGCCGTGTTCATCGCCAGGTCCGACAGGCCCTGGACGGCCGCCCTGGCCGGCTGCGGCACCGAGTCGGTGAGCAGGGCCGAGCCCGCCACCATCCCCGCCGACCAGCCCAGACCCAGCAGGAAGAGGCCGGCCGCGGTCTGCCCGTGACGGGGTCCGGCCGTACCGGCGAGCAGCGCGGCGAGCGAGAGCAGTCCGGCCGCCAGTCCGGTCACCGCCAGCCGTCCGATCCGGTCGGCGAGCCAGCCCATCACCGGCGAGAAGGCGAACATCCCCGCGATGTGGCCGCTGATGACCAGGCCGATCAGCTGGAGCCCGGCCCCGTGGTGACCGAGGTCGAGCGGGGTCATCACCATGATCGACACCATGGTGGTGTGCGAGACGACGACGGTCGTCAGGGCCAGCCGGGCCCGCGGCGACGCCTTCACCGCCGCGATTCCGGCCCGCAGCGAGCGGCCCTCGCGCGTCTCCTCCCCGGACGCGGCCAGGGCCCGGGCCGCCAGCAGCGGATCGGGCCGCAGCAGGGCGCCGAGCAGCAGGGCGGTCAGGACGAAGATGGCGGCGGCCCACAGGAACGGGCCCGCCGCCGCGGGTATGGAACTGCCCTCGAAACTCTCGCTGGCCGGCGCCGAGAGCGTCGGGCCCAGCACCGCGCCGAGCGTGGCGGACCACACCACGAAGGAGATCGCCCGCGCCCGCCGGTCGGGTTCGGCGAGGTCGGCGGCCGCGAACCTGGCCTGGAGGTTGGCGGAGGAGGCCGCGCCGAAGGCGGCCATGCCGAGCAGCAGCAGCGGGAAGTTCGCCATGACCGCCGCCAGCACCACCAACGCCGCGCCCACCGCGCCGATCAGGTACGCCAGGACCAGCCCGGCCCGCCGCCCGCGCCGGGTCATCAGCGCGGCGAGCGGCAGGGAGACCAGCGCGGTGCCCGCCACCGAGGCGGTGGAGGCGAGCCCCGAGAACTCCTCGGTGCCGCTGACCTCGGTCGCCAGGACCGGGGCCAGCGCGATGCTGATGGGCACGCCCAGGCTGCCCACGATCTGGCTGGCGACCAGGACGGACGTGGTGCGCCGCCGCAATCGGGGCAGGTCGTCGGGGGTCACGGCGGGCAGCGGTCGCGCGGAGGTCTGCGAGGTGGTCACCGGCGCAGTCTTCCAGCCCTCACCGCCGAGCGGAACGGAAAATCCGCCCGGGCGGGTGCGCGCCCGGCCCGGCGACCGCCGCGTGTACGCCTGCCCGCAGCGACCGCCGTGTACGCGCCCGTCCACAACGACCGCCGTGTACGCGCCCGTCCGCGACGACCGCCGGGTGCGTGCCCGCCGCGTGCGCGCCCGCTCAGAACAGCGGCGCCGGCAGGACGCCCTCCAGCGCGAGCAGGGCCCGCTTGGTCTCCACGCCCCCGCCGAACCCTCCGATGCCGCCGTCGTTCTCCACGACCCGGTGGCAGGGCACCACCAGCGGCAGCGGATTGGCGCCCATCGCCGCGCCGACCGCCTGGGCCGCGCCCGGCCGGCCGACCCGGGCCGCCAGTTCGCCGTACCCGACGACCTGTCCGTAGGGCACCGACGCGGCCAGTTCCCGCAGCACCAGCCGGTTGAACCCGGAGGTCAGCCGCCAGTCCAGGGGCAGGTCGAAGGTCCGCAGCCCGCCCGCGAAGTACGCGGCGATCCGGCGCACGGGCTCGGCCAGCCGCACCTCCGTGCCCTCCGCCGGGCGCCAGGCGGGCAGGCCGAGCCGGGCCGCCAGCGGGTCGATCAGGTCCGTGGAGGCATGGAACTCCACCCGGACCAGGCCCTCCTCGGTCGCCGCCAGGAAGAGCGGACCGATGTCACTGCCGACGACGGTCCACTCCAGGTGCGGCCCGGCCGGCGACCCACCGCCGTCGCGCCCACCGCCGTCACGCCCGCCCCCGTCACGCCCGTCGCCGTCCACCGATGTGCTGTCCACGCCTCCACCGTACGGCGCCCCACCGACACCGCGGCCCGCGCGCGCGGTGTCAGAACCCGCCCACCGCCTCCCGCACCACGTCGGGGGCGTTGCTGATGATCCCGTCCACCCCCATCGCCTGCACCTTCCGTGCGGTCGCCGGGTCGTCCACGATCCAGGTGTCGACCTCCAGCGCCCTGCCGTGCGCCCCGGTCACCCGGTGCACTGCCGCCACCCACTCGGCCGAGATCGTCGTGTGCCACGGGTTGATCCGGTCGGCGAACTCCCCGTACCGCGCCAGGTCCGTCTCCGGCGGGGTGCCCAGGAACGCCGTGACGACATCCGGTCGCAGCGCGTGGACGATACGGACGCAGTCCGCGTCGAAGCTCTGCACGACCAGCCGGCGCCTGACGTGCTGCTCGTCGAGCCAGCCCGCCTCCTGGAGGACCCGCAGGGTGTCCCGCTCGATGCCCGGGTACAGCTGCGGCTTCTTGATCTCCAGCAGCAGCCGCTGCTGGTTGTCGTCCACCCGGTCGAGGTACTGCCGCAGCGTCGGCACCCGGGCCCCGGCGAACCGGGCGCCGAACCAGCTGCCCGCGTCCAGCGTGGCGATCTCGGCGGCCGTGAAGTCCTGCACGCGCCAGGGCTTGCGGTCCGGAAAGAGCGTCTTGACGTCCGTCGTGCGCGTCAGGGTGTCGTCGTGGATGACGACCAGCACGCCGTCCTTGGTGCGCTGCACGTCGTTCTCCACCCAGTCGACGTACATGGCCGCCGCGGCGTCGACGGCCGCGAGGGTGTTCTCGGGGGCGTACGACGAGGCCCCCCGGTGGGCGTACACCACGGGCGCCCCCACCAGCCGTACCGGGTCGGAGCCGGCGCGGGACGAGGGGGACGAGAGGGACGAGCGGGACGACGGCGACGAGGGGGCGGGGGTGGTGGCCGTGGCGGAGGAGGCCGTACCGGCGAGGGTGAGGGCGAGGCCCAGGAAGGCGGCGGCGGCCGCGGCGACGGGTCGGACGTACATGTGCGTTCTCCTCGGTCGAAACAGCGTCAGCGGGCGGCCCGGCCGGAAATGGATCACGGCCAATCCGGCCCGAGGCGGTGCGCGAGGGCGGCCTGCCGCCCTACGCTCGGGCCGTGCCGGGCCCGGCACGGCGCACGGGGGAGCGGGCGGGGGCCGGGGGTGGCGAAAGGGCGGGCAGGGATGCAGGGTGGGATGCACGGCGCGGTCGTCGGCGTGGGCGGCTATGGCTGGATCACGCCCCTCGTGGGGTTCCTGACGGCCTGTCTCGGCGGGGCGCTCGGCCTGCGCTGCACCACCCGGTCCCTCCTCGTCGAGCGCTCGTGGCGGCCGGGCTGGGCGGCGCTGGGCGCCACGGCCATCGGTTCCGGGATCTGGACGATGCACTTCATCGCGATGATGGGCTTCACGATCACCGGGTCGCCACTGAACTACGACAAACGGACCATGGCCGCGAGCCTGGCGGTCGCCGTGGTGATGGCCGGGGCGGGCATCGTGATCGTCCGGCACGGCCGGGGCTCGGTGCTGTCGGTCCTCACCGGCGGCACGATCACCGGTCTGGGGGTCGCCTCCTCGCACTACCTGTGCATGGCGGGGGTGCGGCTGCACGGCCGGTTCGTCTACGACAACCTCCTCGTCGCCCTCTCCGTCGTGATCGCGGTCGTCGCCCTGACCGCCGCCGTGGCGATCGCGGTCCGGCGCCGCGGCCCGCTGCCCACGCTGGCGGCGGCCCTGCTGACCGGCGCCGCGGCCACCGGTACCCACTACGCGGGGATGGCGGCGCTGCGGGTCCGGCTGGACCCCGGGCCCGTCGCCGCCGGGGAGCCGGTGGCCCCCTCGCTGGCCCCGATGCTCGCCGGTCCGCTGGTGCTGCTGGTGGGGGCCGGCTTCCTGGTCCTGCTGGGCCCGCTGCTGCTCACGGCCCGGCCCGGGCGCGCGGATGCGTGAGTGTCAGTGGGGGGCCGTACGGTGGACCCATGCGGCCCGTATCGAAGATCGAACGCACGGTGGCGCCTTTCGAGGTCGTCAGCTCCTACCAGCCCAGCGGTGACCAGCCGACGGCCATCGCCGAGCTGGAGAAGCGCATCCGTGCAGGTGAGAAGGACGTCGTACTGCTGGGTGCGACGGGTACCGGCAAGTCGGCGACGACCGCCTGGATGATCGAGAAGCTTCAGCGTCCCACCTTGGTCATGGCGCCGAACAAGACGCTCGCCGCGCAGCTGGCCAACGAGTTCCGCGAACTCCTACCCAACAACGCGGTCGAGTACTTCGTCTCGTACTACGACTACTACCAGCCCGAGGCCTACGTCCCGCAGTCGGACACCTACATCGAGAAGGACTCCTCCATCAACGAGGAGGTGGAGCGGCTGCGGCACTCCGCGACCAACTCGCTGCTCACCCGGCGCGACGTCGTCGTGGTGGCCTCGGTGTCCTGCATCTACGGTCTGGGCACCCCGCAGGAGTACGTCGACCGCATGGTCCCGCTCAAGGTCGGCGACGAGATCGACCGCGACCAGCTGCTGCGCCGCTTCGTCGACATCCAGTACACGCGCAACGACATGGCCTTCACCCGCGGCACCTTCCGGGTCCGCGGCGACACCATCGAGATCTTCCCGGTCTACGAGGAACTGGCCGTCCGCATCGAGATGTTCGGCGACGAGATCGAGGCCCTCTCCACGCTCCACCCGCTGACCGGCGAGGTGATCAGCGACGACCAGGTGCTGTACATCTTCCCCGCCAGCCACTACATCGCCGGTCCCGAGCGCATGCAGAACGCCATCCGCGGCATCGAGACCGAGCTCGCCGGGCGGCTGACGGAGCTGGAGAAGCAGGGCAAGCTGCTGGAGGCCCAGCGCCTGCGGATGCGCACCACGTACGACCTGGAGATGATGCAGCAGATCGGCTCCTGCTCCGGCATCGAGAACTACTCGCTGCACATGGACGGCCGGGAGCGCGGCTCCGCGCCCAACACCCTCATCGACTACTTCCCCGAGGACTTCCTCCTCGTCATCGACGAGTCGCACGTCACGGTGCCGCAGATCGGTGCGATGTACGAGGGCGACGCCTCGCGCAAGCGGACCCTGGTCGACCACGGCTTCCGGCTGCCGTCCGCGCTCGACAACCGGCCGCTGAAGTGGGAGGAGTTCCAGGAGCGGATCGGCCAGACCGTCTACCTGTCGGCCACCCCCGGCACGTACGAGCTCTCGCGCGCCGACGGGTTCGTCGAGCAGATCATCCGCCCCACCGGCCTCGTCGACCCCGAGGTCGTCGTCAAGCCGACCGAGGGGCAGATCGACGACCTGGTGCACGAGATCCGCAGCCGGGTCGAGAAGGACGAGCGGGTCCTGGTCACGACCCTGACCAAGAAGATGGCCGAAGACCTCACGGACTACTTCCTGGAGCTGGGCATCGCGGTCCGCTACCTGCACAGCGACGTCGACACCCTGCGCCGCATCGAGCTGCTGCGCGAGCTGCGCGCCGGCGAGTACGACGTCCTGGTCGGCATCAACCTGCTGCGCGAGGGCCTGGACCTGCCCGAGGTGTCGCTCGTGGCGATCCTCGACGCCGACAAGGAGGGCTTCCTGCGCTCGGGCACCTCGCTGATCCAGACCATCGGCCGCGCGGCGCGCAACGTCTCCGGCCAGGTCCACATGTACGCGGACCGGATGACGCCCGCGATGGAGAAGGCCATCGAGGAGACCAACCGGCGCCGCGAGAAGCAGATCGCCTACAACACGGCGAACGGCATCGACCCGCAGCCGCTGCGCAAGAAGATCAACGACATCGTGGCCACCATCGCCCGCGAGGAGGTCGACACCGAGGAGCTCCTCGGCAGCGGCTACCGGCAGGCCAAGGACGGCAAGGGCGCCAAGGCCCCGGTGCCCGCCCTCGCCGCGCACGCCGCGAAGCCGGCCAAGGGTGCGAAGGGTGCGAAGGCCAAGGCCGGCGCCGTGGTCACCGACCGTCCCGCGGCGGAACTGGCCGATCTGATCGAGGAGATGACCGCGCGGATGCGGGCGGCCGCCGCCGATCTGCAGTTCGAGGTCGCGGCCCGGATCCGGGACGAGGTGAGCGAACTGAAGAAGGAGCTCCGACAGATGAAGGAAGCGGGCCTCGCCTGAGGCCTGGCCGGTAAGTAATGTTTGCGGCGGGGCCGCGGGCACCGCAGTGCCCGCGGGCGACACAGGAGAGGGGACAGCGCGTGACGGTCAACATGACCAAGGGTCAGGCCATCAGTCTGCAGAAGGCGGACGGAGGGACGCTGACCGCGGTCCGGATGGGCCTCGGCTGGCAGGCCGCCAAGCGCCGGGGGCTGTTCGGCTCCCGGACCCGGGAGATCGACCTGGACGCCTCGGCGGTGCTGTTCGCGGACAAGCAGCCGGTCGACGTGGTCTTCTTCCGGCACCTGACCAGCGACGACGGCTCGGTCCGGCACACCGGTGACAACCTGGTCGGCGGCGTCGGCCAGGGCGGCGACGACGAGGCGATCCTCGTCGACCTCCAGCGGGTGCCGGTCCACATCGACCAGATCATCTTCACGGTGAACTCGTTCACCGGCCAGACGTTCCAGGAGGTGCAGAACGCGTTCTGCCGCATCGTGGACGAGACCAACGGCCAGGAGCTGGCGCGCTACACGCTCGACGGCGGCGGCGCCTACACCGCGCAGATCATGGCCAAGGTGCACCGCGCGGGCACGGGCTGGAAGATGACGGCCCTGGGCAACCCGGCCAACGGCCGGACCTTCCAGGACCTGCTGCCGTCGATCCTGCCGCACCTGTAGGCGAAGCGGCACCGGGAACACGGCACACAGAAGAAGCACCGGGGGAGACACGACGATGGCGGCCGAGCTGGTCCGGGGGCAGAACCACCCTCTGCCCGACAGCCGGGTGGAGATCAGGGTCACCGCGGGCACTCCGGTGCTCGCCCTGGCCTCGCTCGGCGACGAGCAGGGGGCACTGCCCGGGCCCGAGAGCTGCGCGCACCCCGGTGCGCGCAGCCTTCCGGGGGTGGAGGCGCCCGCCGCCTCCGCCGACCGGCACCGCTTCGCCGTCGACCTCGACGCGGTCGACGCGGGTGTGCACCGGGTCGGTGTGCTCCTCGCGCTGCCGCAGGGCGGCCCCGCGCGGTTCGGGGCCGTCGCCGCGCCGCACGTCAGCGTCGCCACCGCGGACGGCCCCGAGCTCGCCGGGTTCACCCTGACCGGGCTGGACGCCGAGACGGCCGTCGTCGCCCTGGAGCTCTACCGCCGCCAGGGCGCCTGGAAGGTCCGGGCCGTCGGCCAGGGCTACGCCGACGGCCTTCCCGGCCTCCTCGCCGACCACGGGCTCACCCCCCCGGCCGCCGCCGATCTGGCGGCCAGGATCCACGCGGCCGCCGGGGCCCCGGTGGCCCCCGTCGCACCCGGTCCGGTCCCGGTGTCCGGCGTCCCCTACCCGGGCACGCCGGGCCCCGCGCCCACCGGACCCGACCAGCCGCCGGCGCCGCCCGCCGATCTCGGCGGGCCCGCCACCATCTCGTACGCGCACCCGCGCCGCGGCCGTACCGAACCGCCCCCGCCGCCGCCCCAGGCGCCGCCCGCCCAGCCGGGCGAGCCGGCCCGCCCGGTGGCCGGCGACGCCACCGGCTGGTCCATGGAGGAACGGCTGTACAACCAGGTCTGGGGCATGTTCGAGGACCTGGCCCGCGCCGCCGCCGCGTACCGCAGCGCCGTCGACTTCGCCGACACCCGCATGGACCGCGAGCTCGACGACGCGCTGTCCGACCCCCGCCACCGCATCGGCGGCTCCGGCAACGCCGCGCGCGACGCCGCCCAGGCCCGCCGCGACGAGCTGGTCGCCCAGGCCAAGGCGGTCCTCGACCGCGACCTCGCCCAGCTGACCGCCGAGACCGAGGTGGTCGAGCCCGCGCTGCCCAGCGCCTACGCCCGCTGGGACAACCCCGTCTGGCACGGCCACGGCCTGCCCGAGCAGCCCCCGATGGCGGTACGGCTGGGCGATCTGCACCTGCCCGAGCGCCCGGACCTGCGGATCCCGATGCTCGTCCGGTTCCCGCTGGAGCGCGGCCTGTGGATCGACAACGGCCGCACCGGCTCCGAGGCCGCGATGACCATGGACACCGCCCGGCTGCGCCGCCTGGCCATGGACATGGCCGTCGCGCACGCCGTACGGATGCTCGCCGTCCACCCCGACGGCGCGCTCTCCGTCCACGTCATCGACGCCGCCGGCGCGGGCGCCGCCTCACTGGAGCCGCTGGTGCGCTCCGGGGTGCTGGCCGCGCCGCCCGGGGCCGGGGCCGCGGGGGTCACCCAGACCCTGGCCCACCTCACCCGCCGGGTGGACCTCGTCCAGATGGCGGTCCGGGCCGGGGCGCCCGAGGACCTGCCGCCGGACCTGGACACCCGCGAGCAGCTGCTGATCGTCCACGACTTCCCGCACGGTTTCGACGACCGCGCCGTCACCCAGCTGCGGTACCTGGCGGACGAGGGCCCCCGGGTCGGCGTGAACCTGCTGATGGTCGCCGACCGCGACGAGGCCTCCGCGTACGGGCCGCTGCTGGACCCGCTGTGGCGCTCGCTGATGCGGCTCTCGCCGGTGCCGGACGACCACCTCGCGGACCCCTGGGTCGGCCACGCCTGGACCTTCGAGCCGGCCCTGCCGCCGGCGGGCAGCCAGGTGCTGGAGCAGGTGCTGGCGCGGGTCGCCCACGCCCGTCGGTCGTGACCATTCGCTGACCCGTCTTTGGGACTCTCTTTACCAAAAGCTCCCCTCCGGGTACGCTCATGTGTGCGGAGGGGAGTATTCCTGCTGTTTCCTGCGCGGCGTTCCCGTCAGTACGGACCGTGACCGGTCCCGGGGCGCCGGCCCGCGGCCGTGGTGCGGCCCGGGTGGAAGAGACCTCCGGCAGCGATGTCGCTGACCTTGTTGAGCCATCTGCCGGAGGCGTGAACCGTGGACGTTTCGTTGTATACGTGGGTGCTGACCATTGCTGGTCTGAGCATCCTCATCGGCGCCGATTTCCTGATCGGCCGCAAGCCCCATGACGTGTCGATCAAGGAGGCCGGTACCTGGACGGTCGTCTGGATCGTCCTCGCCGCCCTCTTCGGCCTCGGCCTGTGGTTCTTCGGCAGCGCCCAGGCTTCCGGGGAGTTCTTCGCGGGCTTCATCACCGAGAAGTCGCTGAGCGTCGACAACCTCTTCGTCTTCGTCCTGATCATGGCGAAGTTCGCGGTGCCCTCCCACCTCCAGCAGCGCGTGCTGCTCGTGGGCGTCCTGATCGCCCTCGTCCTGCGCGCGATCTTCATCGCCGCCGGCGCCGCGATCATCTCCAGCTTCTCGTGGGTCTTCTACATCTTCGGCGCGTTCCTGATCTACACCGCCTGGAAGCTCATCCAGGAGGCGCGCAAGGACGAGGACGAGGACGAGTTCGAGGAGAACCGCCTCCTGAAGTCGGTCGAGAAGAAGTTCGGCGTCGCCGACCAGTACCACGGCACCAAGCTCTTCATCCAGCGCAACGGCAAGCGGATCCTGACCCCGCTGATGATCGTGATGCTGGCCATCGGCACCACCGACGTCCTCTTCGCCCTGGACTCGATCCCCGCGATCTTCGGCCTCACCCAGGACCCGTACATCGTCTTCACCGCCAACGCCTTCGCCCTGATGGGCCTGCGCCAGCTGTACTTCCTCATCGGCGGCCTGCTCGAGAAGCTGGTCCACCTCAGCTACGGCCTGTCCATCATCCTGGGCTTCATCGGCGTCAAGCTGGTGCTGCACGCCCTGCACGAGTCCGGTGTCCACGTCCCGCAGATCTCCATCCCCGTCTCCCTGGGCGTCATCTGCGGTGTCCTCGTGATCACCACCATCACCAGCCTGATCGCCTCGAAGAAGCAGGCGGCCGAGGAGGCCGCCCGCCAGGACAGCGTCGACGCCTAGACGTACCCCGGCGCCCACGGCGTCGCGCGCTTCAGGTGCGGATCACGCGGGGGCGGCCACTTCGGCCGCCCCCTTCCGCGTCTCCACGAGCGCCGGATTCGTCTCCGGCAGCAGCGCGTAGCAGGCCAGGCTCAGCAGGGCGATCCCGGACAGGTACGCCGCCACGCCCCACGGCGGCCCCGACCCGTCCGCCAGCGCCGTCGCCACGATCGGGGTCAGCGCCCCGCCCAGCACCCCGCCCAGGTTGTAGCCGACGGCCGCGCCCGTGCACCGGATCCGCGGCGCGTACAACTCCGGCAGGTACGCCCCCACCACCGCGAACGACAGCACCATCGCCAGCAGTGCCCCCACCGATCCCACCGTCATCCACAGCGGGTCCGCGGTGCGCAGCAGCGCCACGAACGGGAACATCCACAGCGCGGTCGCCGTGCAGCCCGCCAGGCACAGCGGGCGCCGGCCGTACCGGTCGCCGAGCACCGCGACCAGCGGTGTCACCAGCCCCTTGAGCGCGACGGCCGCCATGATGCAGGCCAGCATCACCGTACGGTCCACCTTCAGCCGCTCCGTCGCGTACGCCAGCGCCCACGTGGTCACCGCGTAGAACGTCGCGTACCCGACGGCCAGCGCCCCGCCGGTCAGCAGCAGCAGCCGCCAGTGGCCCCGCACCACCTCGGCCAGCGGGGCCTGGGCCCGCTGCCCCTGCTCGGCGAGCTCCCGGAACTGCGGGGTCTCCTCCACCGCCCGGCGCAGCCACAGCCCGGCCAGCGCCAGCACACCGGCCGCCCAGAACGGCACCCGCCAGCCCCAGGAGAGGAACTGGGCGTCGGTCAGCGTCGCCGAGAGCGTCAGGGTCATGCCGTTGGCGAGCAGGAAGCCCACCGCCGGGCCGATCTGCGGGAAGCTCGACCACAGCCCGCGCCGCCGCTCGGGGGCGTGCTCGGCGGTCAGCAGGACCGCCCCGCCCCACTCGCCGCCCAGCCCGAGGCCCTGCAGGAAGCGCAGGACGAGCAGCAGCAGGGGAGCGGCCACCCCGATCGAGTCGAACGTCGGCACGCAGCCGACCGCCACCGTGGCGAGTCCGGTCAGCAGCAGCGAGGCCAGCAGCACGGGGCGGCGGCCGTACCGGTCGCCGATGTGCCCGAAGACCGCCGAGCCCAGCGGCCGGGCGATGAAGCCGACGCCGAAGGTGCCGAACGCGGCGAGGGTCCCGGCGAGCGGCGAGAACGTCGGGAAGAACAGCGGGCCGAGGACGAGGGCCGCGGCGGTGCCGTAGACGAAGAAGTCGTAGAACTCGATGGCGGTGCCGGCGAGCGAGGCAGAGGCGAGCCGCAGCATCGACGGGCCGCGCGTCGCACCGGGGGAGCCGGGGCCGGAGCCGGGGGAGTCGGAGTCGGAGTCGGGGGAGCCGGGGCCGGAGCCGGCGGCATGGGCGGAAGCGGAGGAGTGATCATCGTGCATGAGGCTGCAACTACCCCTTCCCGCACGCTCAGGAGGTGCGAAAGTCCATCCTCGACCGGAAGGAGTGCACCGTATCCCGGGGTTGACGCAGCACCGCCGAGATCTCGCCAGCGCGCGGCCGCGCACCGCGGCCCCCGGCCTCCCGCGCACGGGAGGGCCGGGGGCCGCGCAGGTGGTGGGGGGTTACCAGCCGCGCTCGCGCCACTCGGCCAGGTGCGGCCGCTCGGCGCCGAGCGTGGTGTCGTTGCCGTGGCCCGGGTACACCCAGGTCTCGTCCGGCAGCTGTCCGAAGATCTTCTCCTCCACGTCCCCGATCAGGCTGGCGAAGGCCTCCGCGTCGCCCCGGGTGTTTCCGACGCCGCCCGGGAAGAGACAGTCACCGGTGAACACGTGGGGGTGGCCGTGCGGGTCGTCGTAGACGAGCGCGATCGAGCCCGGGGTGTGGCCGACCAGGTGGCGGGCGGTCAGCGTGACCCGCCCGACCGTGATGGTGTCCCCGTCCCGGACCGGCACGTCGGTGGGCACCGGGATGCCCTCGGCGTCCAGCGCGCCGGCGTACGTCCGTGCGCCGGTGGCGTCGACGACCTCCCGCAGGGCGCCCCAGTGGTCGCCGTGCTGGTGCGTGGTGACGACGGACGCGATGCCGTCGTCGCCGATCAGGTGCAGCAGTGTCTCGGGCTCCGCCGCCGCGTCGATCAGCAGCTGCTCGTCGGTGGCCCGGCACCGCAGCAGGTACGCGTTGTTGTTCATCGGGCCGACCGCGACCTTGGAAATCATGAGGTCCGTGAGTTCGTGCACGTCGGCCGGACCGCCGACCTTCACCGCTCCGCTGTACGTCATGTCCGCAATCCTAGAGCGGCGGGAGCCCGGGCAGGGGTCCGCCCTCGACGGCCAGGTGCGCGCCCTTGAGGTCGCGTCCGGCCAGCCAGCCCAGCAGCTCGTCCTTGGGCCCGGAGACGGTCACGGGGGTGCCGTCGGCGCCGCCGGTGTGCCAGACCCCCTCGCCGTGGGAGGGGCGCAAGGTGACCGGGGGCACGTCCGCGCGCCCGGACCAGCGGTCGGCGAGGAAGTCGATCTCGCGGTCGGTGAACTCCTCGGGCAGGTCGGCGAGCGTGTAGCCGATGCCGAGGTCCACGTGGTGCAGCTCGACCTCGACCAGGCGCCGGAAGGGCACCCGGGAGGCGCTGTCGGTGACCCCGCCCCGCAGCTCCACCGTGCGGGACCAGTCCTGCGCCGGCTCGCCGGTCGCGAGGAACCGGGCCGCGGAATTCCGCAGGTCCGTCAGCTGTTCTTCGAGGGGCCGGCCGGAGCCCTGCTCGATGTCGGTGTCGCGGGCGGTCGCGCTCTCGTACATGGGACGGCCCTCGAGGACGTTGACGAGGGCGTCCGCGTTGCGGGCGAGGTGGGCGAGGATGTGGCCGCGGGTCCAGCCGGGGAGCAGTGACTCCTCCGCCAGAGCCGCGTTGTCCAGTTTCGCGACCGCGGTCAGCAGCCGGTCCGTGGCCTCACGTACAGATCGCAGGTCGTGCACATGATCAATCATGATCCGACCCTAGCCGCCGCCACACGATCGGGTGAAGCGCCCGACCGAGTGCCGAAAATCGAATGCGCGTGCTATACGCTCGGTGTTCCGAAGACTTCATCCGCTGCCGAGGTCGTCCCCCGGCCCCCTACCCTGGAACGGCCGGGGCTCCGTGCCCCGCTCTCTCAAGAAAGGTGCGGACCGGCGTGACCGACCGTCTCATCGTTCGTGGCGCTCGCGAGCACAACCTGAAGAACGTCTCGCTCGACCTGCCCCGCGACTCCCTCATCGTCTTCACCGGCCTGTCCGGTTCGGGCAAGTCCTCCCTGGCCTTCGACACGATCTTCGCCGAGGGCCAGCGCCGCTACGTCGAGTCGCTGTCGTCGTACGCCCGGCAGTTCCTCGGGCAGATGGACAAGCCCGACGTGGACTTCATCGAGGGCCTCTCGCCCGCGGTCTCGATCGACCAGAAGTCGACCTCGCGCAACCCGCGCTCGACGGTCGGCACCATCACCGAGGTCTACGACTACCTGCGCCTGCTCTTCGCGCGCATCGGCAAGCCGCACTGCCCCGAGTGCCGCCGCCCCATCTCCCGGCAGTCGCCGCAGGCGATCGTCGACAAGGTGCTGGCACTGCCCGAGGGCAGCCGCTTCCAGGTGCTCTCGCCGCTGGTGCGCGAGCGCAAGGGCGAGTTCGTCGACCTCTTCGCGGACCTGCAGACCAAGGGCTACAGCCGGGCGCGCGTGGACGGGCAGACCATCCAGCTCTCCGAGCCGCCCACCCTGAAGAAGCAGGAGAAGCACACCATCGAGGTGGTCGTCGACCGCCTGACCGTGAAGGAGAGCGCCAAGCGGCGCCTGACCGACTCCGTCGAGACGGCCCTCGGCCTGTCCGGGGGCATGGTCATCCTGGACTTCGTCGACCTCGCCGAGGACGACCCCGAGCGTGAGCGGATGTACTCCGAGCACCTCTACTGCCCGTACGACGACCTGTCCTTCGAGGAGCTGGAGCCGCGCTCCTTCTCCTTCAACTCGCCCTTCGGCGCCTGCCCCGAGTGCACCGGCATCGGTACGCGCATGGAGGTCGACCCGGAGCTGATCGTCCCCGACGAGGAGAAGTCCCTCGACGAGGGCGCGGTCTCGCCGTGGTCGCTGGGCCACACCAAGGACTACTTCCAGCGGCTGGTCGGCGCGCTCGCCGGCGAGCTGGGCTTCCGTACGGACATCCCGTGGGCCGGGCTGCCGCAGCGGGCGAAGAAGGCCCTGCTGTACGGCCACAAGACCCAGATCGAGGTCCGCTACCGCAACCGGTACGGGCGGGAGCGGGCGTACACGACGGCCTTCGAGGGCGCCGTGCCGTTCGTCAAGCGCCGGCACTCGGAGGCCGAGAGCGACGCGAGCCGCGAGCGCTTCGAGGGCTACATGCGCGAGGTGCACTGCCCCACCTGCGAGGGCACCCGGCTGAAGCCGATCGTGCTCGCGGTGACGGTGATGGAGAAGTCCATCGCCGAGGTCTCCGCCATGTCGATCAGCGAGTGCGCGGAGTTCCTCGGCGAGCTGCGGCTCGACGCCCGCGACAAGAAGATCGCCGAGCGGGTGCTCAAGGAGGTCAACGAGCGGCTGCGCTTCCTGGTCGACGTCGGCCTGGACTACCTCTCGCTGAACCGCGCCGCCGGCACCCTCTCGGGCGGCGAGGCGCAGCGCATCCGGCTGGCCACGCAGATCGGCTCCGGCCTGGTGGGCGTGCTGTACGTGCTGGACGAGCCGTCGATCGGCCTGCACCAGCGCGACAACCACCGGCTGATCGAGACGCTGGTCCGGCTGCGCGACATGGGCAACACGCTGATCGTCGTCGAGCACGACGAGGACACCATCAAGGTGGCCGACTGGGTCGTGGACATCGGCCCCGGCGCCGGCGAGCACGGCGGCAAGGTCGTGCACAGCGGCTCGCTGAAGGAGCTGCTGAAGAACGGCGAGTCGATGACCGGGCAGTACCTGTCCGGCAAGAAGTCGATCGCGATCCCGGACGCCCGCCGCCCGGTCAACGGCGAGCGCCGGCTGACCGTGCACGGCGCGCGCGAGAACAACCTGCGGGACATCGACGTATCGTTCCCGCTGGGCGTGCTCACGGCCGTGACCGGTGTCTCGGGCTCCGGCAAGTCGACGCTGGTCAACGACATCCTGTACACGCACCTGGCGCGCGAGCTGAACGGCGCGCGGTCGGTGCCGGGCCGGCACACCCGGGTCGACGGCGACGACCTCGTCGACAAGGTCGTGCACGTCGACCAGTCCCCGATCGGGCGGACCCCGCGGTCCAACCCGGCGACGTACACGGGCGTCTTCGACCACGTGCGCAAGCTCTTCGCGGAGACGATGGAGGCGAAGGTGCGGGGCTACCTGCCCGGGCGCTTCTCCTTCAACGTCAAGGGCGGCCGCTGCGAGAACTGCTCCGGCGACGGCACGATCAAGATCGAGATGAACTTCCTGCCGGACGTGTACGTCCCGTGCGAGGTCTGCCACGGCGACCGGTACAACCGGGAGACGCTGGAGGTCCACTACAAGGGCAAGTCCATCGCGGAAGTCCTGGACATGCCGATTGAGGAGGCCCTGCACTTCTTCGAGGCGGTCCCGACGATCGCGCGGCACCTGAAGACGCTGAACGAGGTGGGGCTGGGCTACGTCCGCCTCGGCCAGTCGGCGCCGACCCTGTCGGGCGGTGAGGCGCAGCGCGTGAAGCTGGCGTCCGAGCTCCAGAAGCGGTCGACGGGGCGGACGGTCTACGTCCTGGACGAGCCGACGACGGGTCTGCACTTCGAGGACATCTCGAAGCTGATCAAGGTGCTGTCGGGGCTGGTGGACAAGGGGAACTCGGTGATCGTCATCGAGCACAACCTCGACGTCGTCAAGACCGCGGACTGGGTCATCGACATGGGTCCGGAGGGCGGCTACGGGGGTGGCCTGGTGGTCGCCGAGGGCACGCCGGAGCAGGTCGCCTCGGTCGGGGCGAGCCACACCGGCAAGTTCCTGCGGGACATCCTCGGGGCGGACCGGATCTCGGACGCGGCCGCGCTGGCGGGGGCGCCGGTGAAGAAGAAGGCGGCGGCCCGGAAGACGACGGCGGCCCCGACGAAGCGCACCCCCCGGGCCCGCAAGGCCTGACGCCCCCCGACCGGGGCCGCGTCGGGGCTCGGCCCGGGCCCCGACGCCCCGCGCCTCAATCGCCGGCGGGCTGGGTGGGCGGGGCGCTGCCCCGGGCCCCGCGCCTCAAACGCCGGCGGGGCTCAAAGATCGGGGGCTGCGCCCCCGGGCCCCCATACGTGCGCTTCGCGCCCGTGCGCTCAAACGCCGCGCGGGCTGGACATGCCGCTGCGCGGCATCCCAGCCCCGCGGCGGACAACCTCCCAGCGTCTCCGGGCAACCTCCCAGCGCCGCCGGGCCCCACTCCAGCCTCGCCGGCGTTTGAGGCGCGGGGGTGTGGGGGCGGGGCCCCCGCAGGGGCGGCCGGCCCAGCGCTCACGCCCCGCCGCCGGGCACCCTTTCCAGCCCCGCCGGCGATTGAGGCGCAGGGGCGGAGCCCCGGGACCAGGTCACCGCCCGCCATAGGCGTTGAGCTCCGTCGCGAACGGGGGTTCCGCGCCCGCGCGGGTGCAGGTGAGGGCGGCCGCGCGGGCGGCGAAGGCCAGGGTGGACGGCCAGTCGACCGGGCCGCCGCCCGCCAGCCGGTGCAGCAGCGCCGCGTTGACCGTGTCGCCCGCGCCGATCGTGTCGGCGACCGTCACCGGCCGCGCGGCCGCCGTGTGCTCCCCGCCCTCCCGCGTCCGTACGGTCAGCCCCGCCGCGCCCCGGGTCAGCACCACCGCCCGCGGTCCGGCCGCCAGCCAGTCGTCCACGCGGCCGCCGAGCCAGTCGGCGTCCTCCTCGGACAGCTTCAGCACCGACACGTACGGCAGCCAGGACCGGAACCGGGCCCGGTACGCCGCCGGGTCCGCGATCAGCGCCGGGCGGATGTTCGGGTCCAGCAGGGTCAGCAGCCCGCGCCCCGACTCCCGGCGCAGCAGCTCCTCGTACGCGCTCGCGCCCGGTTCCAGCACCAGCGAGCACGTGCCGAGCGCCAGGGCCCGCGCCCGCGGCGGCAGGGCGGGCGGCAGGGCGAAGAGCCGGTCCGCGGTGCCCTCGACGTAGAAGGAGTACGCCGCCGAGCCGTCCGGGGCCAGCGAGGCCACCGCCAGCGTCGTCGGCTCCGGCCCGCGCCGCACCAGCGACAGGTCCACGCCGGCCGCGCGCAGCCCGGCCAGCAGGGTGTCGCCGAAGCCGTCCTCGGAGACCCGGGAGCAGAAGGCGACCTCCGCGCCGAGCCGGCCCAGCGCCAGCGCGGTGTTGTACGGGCCCCCGCCGGGGCGGGGCAGCAGCGCGCCCGGTGGCGCGGCCACGGGCACGAGGTCTATCAGGGCTTCTCCGCCGACGACGATCACACCGCGGAACGTATCCCACCGGGCGGAGGCCCCGGTACCGCTCGTATCGCACCCCGGCGCCGCCGGTATCGTCGGAGGTCAGCCGTACCGCCCGTCCCGGGAGAAACCCATGCCTGCGCAGCCCGCCGCCCGCCGTACCGTGCTCAAGGGCGCCGCCGCCCTCGCCGGGGCCGCCGGTGCCGGGGCCCTCACGGCCTGCTCCACCGCGACCAACAGCGGCGGCGCCACCCCGCCGACCCCCACCGCCCCCGTCGACCTGGGCGCGGCCGCCGATGTCCCGGTCGGCGGTGCCAAGCTCTTCCGCCAGGAGAAGGTGCTGGTCAGCTGCCCGGCCGAGGGGCAGTACAAGGCGTTCAGCGCCCAGTGCACCCATGCCGGCTGCGTCCTGGACAAGATCAAGGACGGCGAGGGCAACTGCCCCTGCCACGGCAGCCGTTTCGACGTCACCACCGGCAAGCCGCTGCGCGGCCCGGCCACGGACCCCCTCCCGCCGGTGCCCGTCAGGGCCGAGAACGGCCGGCTGATCGCCGGCTGACGCAGGCTGATCGCCGGCTGGCACCGGCCGACGCCGGATCCCGCGCGCGGCGCGCGCGTCAGTCCCAGTCCCAGGCGATGCCCAGGATGCCGCGGCGCACCCCCTGCTCGACCAGGTGGACCGCCCGGTGGCGGCCGCTGGGGGTGAGATCGGTGAGGTGGCCGCGCGGCGCACCCGCGGCGCTCTGCGCGAACCGGCGGCAGCGGACCGGCAGGGCGGCCTCGTCGAAGCGGACCTGGAGCACGTACTGGCCGCCCGGGTACGGGAAGCCGCGCACGTACTCGCGGCTGCGGCCGCCGGTACCGTCCTCGAAGCCGTAGCCGAAGAGGTAGGTGTCCCCGGCGCGCAGCCGGGCGTCGAAGAGGAGCTCGGCGACGACCACCCCGGCCTCGTGGTGCCGGCGCACCCGGCCGGGGCGGCAGTTCTCGTACGCGCGGACCTCGACCCGGGCCGGCTCGCACCCCGGGTCGCCGTGGTGGACGGCCACGTAGCGGTCGATGCCGTCGCGGTGGGCCCGCACGACGTGCTGCGACTCGCGGCCGCACAGCTCCCCGGCGGGGCCGATGCGGACCCGCTCGTGGTGGCCGACGGTGTGCAGGCCGCCGTCCGCCGGCAGCTCCAGGGCGGCCACCAGGTTCTCCACGGCGTCCCCCACGCTGACCAGTTGCCGGTAGGAACGGCCGGTCGTGGCCGGCCCGGAGCCGGGCGCGGAGCCCTGCGGCACCGCCAGCAGCCGGACCAGCGCCCCGTCGGGCAGGTCCAGGATCTGCTCCAGTGCCCGTACGGCCCTGAGGGACTCGGGACGGCGTGGCCGGCGGACCCCCTGCTGCCAGTAACTGAGGCTGGTCACACCGACCTTGATGCCGCGCGCCGCCAGCCGGTGCTGCACCCGGTGCAGCGGCAGGCCGCGCGCGGCCAGCGCGCCGCGCAGCGCGAGGTGGAAGGGCCCGGCGCGCAGCGTCTGCGCGAGATCAGCGGCGGGGTCACCGATCGGCCGCACGGCGGCTCCTCCTGTGAACGTTCACGCGTGAGGGGGCGGACGGCCGGTCCGGTCCACCAGGGGCGCAGGTGGCAGGACGGCAGACGTTCACATCACAGTCTCGCCATTCACACTGCAATGTCACCGTGTATTGAAGCGTGTTGACCTGATCGCGACAACACCCTGATGCTCCTCCACAGCGTCCGGACGCGCTCCTCTCATCCCCACCCCCCACCGCGGGAGGAACGCGATGCGCAACCGAAACCGGCGGCTCCCCCTGGCCGCCCTCGTCACCACCTGCCTGTTCGCGCTGCCCACCGGCACGGCAACCGCCGCCGACGCCGGTGCGGACGGCAGAACGGCCCTGGCCGCCAAGCGGCTGAACATCACCATGCAGGCACAGCAGAAGACGAACTGGTGCTGGGCCGCCGGCGGCAACACCATCGCCACCTGGTTCGGCCGCAGCTACAGCCAGAACCAGTTCTGCAACGCCGCCTTCAACCGCCAGCAGGGCACCGAATGCCCCAACAACCAGGCCACCCTGGGCAACGTCCAGAACGGCCTCAGCTGGGCGGGCGTCAACCCCGGCTCGTACGTCACCGGATGGCTGCGCTACCCCACGGTCCAGACCGAGATCAATGCGGGCCGGCCCGTCGAGACGCGCATCCAGTGGTCGGGCGGCGGCGGCCACATGCACGTCGTCTACGGCTACGACACCGCCAGCAGCTGGGTCTACTGGGGCGACCCCTGGCCCTCCAGCGACCGCTACAACTGGGCCTCGCACGCCTGGTACGTCGACAACAGCACCTTCTCCTGGACCCACTCCCTCTACCGGATCGGGGCGTGACCGCCATGACCGTGCCCCGCCGCGCCACCGCCCTGACCGGGATCCTCGCCGCCGCCACCCTGCTCGGGCTCGCCCCGCAGGCCACCGCGGCCCCCGTCCCGCAGCCGCAGACCGCCACCGCCGAGACCAGGGAGGCCGCCCGGCAGGCGGCCGCCGCGCCCGCCACCCTGGAGACCCTCGCGAAGTTCTTCGCCCGCGAGGGGCAGGCCACGCTCGCCGCCGCGCAGCCCCGGATCGAGGGCGAGCCCCTGCCCGTGCACTACCTCTCCCCGGACTTCGTGGCCGGCCGGGCCGGCGCGCCCGTGGCCCGGCTGGAGTTCCTCGCCAGCAAGGCGGTCTCCGCCGACGGCCGGCAGGCCGCCCTGTGGACGGCGCGCACCGGATCCGGCTGGCAGGTCGTGAACATCGCGAGCGGCGACGACGAGTTCCGCTACGCCGCCCTCGGCGCCGCCGCGCTGCCCGGCGGGACGGTGTTCCGCGAGCCCCAGACCGACGCCTGGTACGTCGCCCGGGAGAACCGGGTCCTGCCGCTCGACGAGGACGCCGTGACGGCCGTCGGCGCCGGGGGCACCACCCTCGACGCCTACCGGGCCCGGGTGACGAAGGCGTACGGCGGCAAGCTGCCGGGCTCGGCGTACGCGAAGTCCGGCGCGGCCGGCGGCTACGCCCCGGCTCAGGACCAGGGGCAGAACCAGGGCCAGGACCAAGGGCAGGACCAAGGGCAGAACCAGGGCCAGGATCCGGCGCACGTCCCCGCCGCACAGGCCGCCCCGGGCCCGGAGCGGGCCGGGAACGACGTCCCCGTGGCCGCCGGAGCTGCGGCCGCCGCCCTCGCCCTCGGGACGCTGGGCCTGCTCGCCGTCCGCCGGGCCCGCCGGACGGACGCCCGGGCCTGATCACCCCCTGCGCCCCGCCCGCTGCCCGGGCGGGGCACAGAGGCCCGGTTGTCACACCCCGCAAGTAGGGTTGGACCCATGGCCGACCCTTCCAGCTACCGCCCCCAGCCGGGTCAGATCCCCGACTCCCCGGGGGTCTACCGGTTCCGCGACGAGCACCGGCGCGTGATCTACGTCGGGAAGGCCAAGAGCCTGCGCCAGCGCCTGGCCAACTACTTCCAGGACGTGGCCGGCCTGCACCCCCGTACCGCCACGATGGTGACCACGGCCGCGTCCGTCGAGTGGACCGTGGTCGCCACCGAGGTCGAGGCGCTCCAGCTCGAATACTCCTGGATCAAGGAGTACGACCCCCGGTTCAACGTCAAGTACCGGGACGACAAGAGCTACCCCTCCCTGGCCGTCACCCTGAACGAGGAGTACCCGCGCGTCCAGGTCATGCGCGGCCCCAAGAAGAAGGGCGTGCGCTACTTCGGGCCTTACGCCCACGCCTGGGCCATCCGCGAGACCGTCGACCTGATGCTCCGGGTCTTCCCCGTACGCACCTGCTCCGCCGGAGTGTTCAAGCGGTCCGCGCAGATCGGCCGGCCCTGCCTGCTCGGGTACATCGGCAAGTGCGCCGCGCCCTGCGTCGGCCGGATCAGCCCCGAGGACCACCGGGAACTGGCCGAGGACTTCTGCGACTTCATGGCGGGCCGCACCGGCTCCCACCTCTCCCGCCTCGAACAGCGGATGCACGAGGCCGCCGAGGAGATGGAGTACGAGAAGGCGGCCCGGCTGCGCGACGACATCGGCGCGCTGCGCCGCGCCATGGAGAAGAACGCCGTCGTGCTGGCCGACGCCACCGACGCCGACCTGATGGCCGTCGCCGAGGATGAGCTGGAGGCCGCCGTCCAGATCTTCCACGTGCGCGGCGGCCGGGTCCGCGGCCAGCGCGGCTGGGTCACCGACAAGGTCGAGGCCGTCGACACCGCGGGCCTGGTCGAGCACGCCCTGCAGCAGCTGTACGGGGAGGAGAGCGGCGAGAGCGTCCCCAAGGAGGTGCTGGTCCCGGCGCTCCCCGAGGACACCCCGGCGCTCGCCCAGTGGCTCGCCGGGCGGCGCGGTTCGCAGGTCAGCCTGCGCATCCCGCAGCGCGGGGACAAGAAGGCGCTCATGGAGACCGTCCACCGCAACGCGCAGCAGTCCCTGGCCCTGCACAAGACCAAGCGCGCCAGCGATCTCACCACCCGCTCCCGCGCCCTGGAGGAGATCGCCGAGGCCCTGGAGCTGGACAGCGCGCCGCTGCGCATCGAGTGCTTCGACATCTCCCACCTCCAGGGCGACGACGTCGTGGCCTCCATGGTCGTCTTCGAGGACGGCCTCGCCCGCAAGAGCGAGTACCGGCGCTTCCAGATCAAGTCCTTCGCGGGCCAGGACGACGTCCGCTCCATGCACGAGGTCGTCTCGCGGCGCTTCCGCCGCTACCTGCGCGAGAAGCTCAAGACCGGCGAGTGGGTCCCCGAGGACGGCGACGACGTCCCCGCCGAGGACGACGGCCGCCCCAAGCGCTTCGCCTACCCTCCGCAGCTGGTCGTGGTCGACGGCGGCCGGCCGCAGGTCGCGGCCGCCCAGCGGGCCCTGGAGGAGCTCGGCATCGACGACGTGGCCGTGTGCGGCCTGGCCAAGCGGCTGGAGGAGGTCTGGCTGCCCGGCGAGGACGACCCCGTCGTGCTGCCGCGCACCAGCGAGGGCCTCTACCTGCTGCAACGGGTCCGTGACGAAGCCCACCGGTTCGCCATCCAGTACCAGCGCGCCAAGCGGGGCAAACGCCTCACGGCGGGCCCGCTGGACGACGTACCGGGCCTGGGGGAGAGCCGCCGGCACGCCCTGGTGAAGCACTTCGGTTCGGTGAAGAAGCTGAGACAGGCGACAATCGACCAGATCTGCGAGGTCCCGGGCATAGGACGCAAGACGGCGGAGACCGTGGCCGCGGCCCTCGCCCGGGCCGTCCCCGCGGCTCCTGCCGTGAACACGGCCACAGGAGAGATCATGGAGGACGAGCCCCCCGCATCCGCGGGAGCGACGTCCGAACGGGGGACCGAGCAATGACCGAGTACGACCGAGACGGAGCACAGGTGAGTACGGGCACGACAACGGAGCCCGGCGAGGCCGCCGAGGCGGCCATCCCCGAGCTGGTGATCATCTCCGGCATGTCCGGAGCCGGCCGTAGTACGGCGGCCAAGTGCCTGGAGGACCTCGGCTGGTTCGTCGTCGACAACCTGCCGCCGGCGCTGATCCCCACCATGGTGGAGCTCGGGGCCCGGTCCCAGGGCAACGTGGCGCGCATCGCCGTCGTCGTCGACGTCCGCGGCCGGCAGTTCTTCGACGCCCTGCGCGAGTCCCTCGCCGATCTCGACACGCGCGGCGTCACCCGGCGCACGGTGTTCCTGGAGTCCTCCGACGACGCGCTCGTGCGCCGCTTCGAGTCGGTCCGCCGCCCGCACCCGCTCCAGGGCGACGGCCGGATCACCGACGGCATCGCCGCCGAGCGCGACCTGCTGCGCGAGCTGCGCGGCGACGCCGACCTGGTCATCGACACCTCCAGCCTGAACGTGCACGAGCTGCGCGCGAAGATGGACGCCCAGTTCGCCGGCGACGAGGAGCCCGAGCTGCGGGCCACCGTCATGTCCTTCGGCTACAAGTACGGCCTGCCCGTCGACGCCGACCTCGTCGTGGACTGCCGCTTCATCCCGAACCCGCACTGGGTCCCGGAGCTGCGCCCCTTCACCGGGCTCAACGAAGAGGTCTCGGCGTACGTCTTCGGCCAGCCCGGCTCCAAGGAGTTCCTGGACCGCTACACCGAGCTCCTCCAGCTGATCGCCGCCGGCTACCGGCGCGAGGGCAAGCGGTACGTGACGATCGCGGTCGGCTGCACGGGCGGCAAGCACCGCAGCGTGGCCATGTCCGAGAAGCTCGCCGCCCGCCTCGCCTCCGAGGGAGTCGAGACCGTCGTCGTCCACCGGGACATGGGGCGCGAGTGACCGGACGGAGCCTGCGGCTGCGCCGCCTGCGCCGGGTGACCGCGGGGCGTGCCGAGGACCACGGCCGCTCCGTGCGCCGGCGGGGCGCGCAGCCCAAGGTGGTCGCACTGGGCGGCGGGCGGGGCCTGTCGGCCTCGCTGGCCGCCCTGCGGCGCATCACCGGTGACCTCACCGCCGTGGTCACCGTCGCCGACGACGGCGGCTCCAGCGGCCGGCTGCGCGAGGAGCTGGGCGTCCTGCCGCCCGGCGACCTGCGCAAGGCGCTGGCCGCGCTGTGCGGCGACGACGACTGGGGCCAGACCTGGGCCCGGGTCATCCAGCACCGCTTCTCCTCCCGCGGCGACCTGCACGAGCACGCGGTCGGCAACCTGCTGATCGTCGCCCTGTGGGAGCAGCTCGGCGACCATGTCCAGGCCCTGGACCTGGTGGGCAAGCTGCTCGGTGCGCAGGGCCGGGTGCTGCCCATGTCGGCGGTCCCGCTGGAGCTCCAGGCGCTGGTACGGGGCCACGACCCGGCCCGTCCGGACGACGTGGACACCGTACGGGGCCAGGCCACCGTGGCCCTGACCCCGGGCGAGGTGCAGTCCGTGCACCTGGTGCCGAACGACCCGCCGGCCGTGCCGGAGGCCGTCGAGGCCGTCCTGGACGCGGACTGGGTCGTGCTCGGTCCCGGCTCCTGGTTCTCGTCGGTGATCCCGCACCTGCTGGTGCCCGAGCTGCTCGACGCGCTCACCGCGACCAAGGCGCGCCGGGTCCTCTCGCTGAACCTCGCGCCGCAGCCGGGTGAAACAGAGGGCTTCTCTCCGCAGCGTCATTTGGAGGTTTTGGCCCGACACGCCCCTAAACTCGCCCTGGACGTGGTGCTGGCCGACCAGGCCGCCGTGCCCGACCGCGAGTCCCTCGCCGATGCCGCCCAGCGCTTCGGTGCCGCGGTCGAGCTGGCGCCGGTGGCCAGGGAAGCAGGTTCTCCGAAACACGACCCGGAGCTGCTGGCCGCCGCGTACGACCGTATTTTTCGGATGCATGGAAGGATCGGCCCATGGCGATGACGCCAGCGGTGAAGGATGAGATCTCCCGGCTCCCCGTCACCCGGACCTGCTGCCGGAAGGCCGAGGTCTCGGCGATTCTTCGGTTCGCCGGTGGGCTGCACCTGGTGAGCGGCAGGATCGTCATCGAGGCGGAGCTCGACACCGGGATCGCGGCGCGCCGGCTGCGCAAGGACATCCTGGAGATCTTCGGTCACTCCTCGGACCTGGTCGTGATGGCTCCGGGCGGCCTGCGCCGCGGCAGCCGGTACGTCGTCCGCGTCGTCGCCGGCGGTGACCAGCTCGCCCGCCAGACGGGCCTGGTCGACGGCCGCGGCCGGCCGATCCGCGGGCTGCCGCCGCAGGTGGTCTCCGGGGCCACCTGCGACGCCGAGGCGGCCTGGCGCGGCGCCTTCCTGGCCCACGGTTCGCTGACCGAGCCCGGCCGGTCCTCCTCGCTGGAGGTCACCTGCCCGGGTCCGGAGGCCGCCCTGGCCCTGGTGGGCGCCGCCCGCCGGCTGTCGATCGCCGCCAAGGCCCGCGAGGTCCGCGGCGTCGACCGGGTCGTCGTACGCGACGGCGACGCGATCGGCGCGCTGCTGACCCGGCTCGGTGCCCACGAGTCGGTGCTGGCGTGGGAGGAGCGGCGGATGCGGCGCGAGGTGCGCGCCACCGCCAACCGCCTGGCCAACTTCGACGACGCCAACCTGCGCCGTTCGGCCCGGGCCGCGGTCGCCGCCGGCGCCCGCGTGCAGCGCGCGCTGGAGATCCTCGGCGAGGAGGTCCCCGAGCACCTCGCCGCGGCCGGCCGGCTGCGCATGGAGCACAAGCAGGCCTCCCTGGAGGAGCTCGGCGCCCTGGCCGACCCGCCGCTGACCAAGGACGCGGTCGCCGGCCGGATCCGCCGCCTGCTGGCGATGGCCGACAAGCGCGCGCAGGACCTCGGCATCCCGGGCACGGAGTCGAACCTGAGCGAGGAGATGGCCGACAACCTGGCCGGGTAGTGCCCGCCGGGCGCTGCCGGGCCCGGCCCGACGGCCCGCCGCGGTCCGTACTTCCGTACGCCGAAGGGCCCGCACGCGTCACGCGTGCGGGTCCTTCCGCGTACCCGGCGCGGCACGCCCCATTGACATGGCCATGTGACGATCGTGAGCCTGTGCGTCGAACCGCTTTCGTGGCATACGACGCCCAGGGGGGCACATGAGGCACCGCGCGAGATCGATCCTCGCCGCCAGCGCACTCGCATTAGGTTCACTCGCCGCCGTACCGGCGGCCCACGCCCGGCCCGCCGCGGAGGCGGGACCCGCCTCCGACGAGGTCCGGGTCTACGACGCCGACATCACCCAGGAGCAGGTCCCGCTCGTCCTCGCCGCCGGCCAGGACGCCCACGAGCTCGGCGAACGGGCCCCGGAGAACGGCACCGCCCGCGTCGAGCTCTTCCTCACCACCGCCCAGGCCAAGGACCTCGGCGCCCAGGGCATCCGGCTCGCCGAGCGCACGGTGTCCGGGCGGGACGCGGCCCGCGGCAAGGCGGCCGGCGACGGCGTCTTCCGCCCCTACAGCGGCAGCGGCGGCCTGCGGGAGGAGATCGTCAGGACCGGCGAGGCCAACCCGGGCATCGCCAAGGTCGTCTCCCTCGGCAAGACCGTCCAGGGCAAGGACATCCTCGCCCTGAAGCTCACCAAGAACGCCCGTCAGAGCCGCGACGGCTCCAAGCCGTCCGTGCTCTACATGTCCAACCAGCACGCCCGTGAGTGGATCACCCCCGAGATGACCCGGCGGCTGATGCACCACTACGTCGACAACTACGGCAAGGACGCCCGCATCACCCAGCTCGTGGACTCCACCGAGCTGTGGTTCCTGATCTCCGCCAACCCCGACGGGTACGACTACTCGCACGCCCCCGACGGCCAGCGGCTGTGGCGCAAGAACCTCCACGACAACAACGCCGACGGCAGGATCACCCCGGGCGACGGGGTCGACCTCAACCGCAACTTCGCCTACAAGTGGGGCTACGACAACGAGGGTTCCTCGCCGAACCCGGCGAGCGAGACCTACCGCGGAACGGGCCCGAACTCCGAGCCCGAGACCGTCGCCCTCGACGCCTTCCAGAAGCGGATCGGCTTCGAGTACGGCATCAACTACCACTCCGCCGCCGAGCTGCTGCTCTACGGCGTGGGCTGGCAGGTGGCCACCCCGACCCCCGACGACGTGCTCTACAAGGCGCTCGCCGGCACCCCGGAGAACCCGGCCGTCCCCGGCTACTACCCGCAGGTCTCCTCCGAGCTCTACACCACCAACGGCGAAGCGGACGGCCACGCGGCCAACGTCAACGGCATGATGATGTTCACGCCGGAGATGACGACCTGCCAGACCGCCTCGCGGATCGACCCCGACGACCGCTGGAAGCCCGAGGACTGCGCCTCCGGCTTCAACTTCCCCGACGACGAGAAGCTCATCCAGGCGGAGTTCGCCAAGAACATCCCCTTCGCGCTCTCCGTCGCCGAGACCGCCGCTCACCCGGACCGGCCGTCCTCGGTCGTCGGTCTGACCGCCGCGGACTTCACCCCCGACACCTTCGCCACCTCCTACGCGGCCCGCGGCCAGGACCAGCAGGTCGCCGTCACCGCCCGCAAGTCGGTGCGCGACAAGGAGCTCAACTACCGGATCAACGGCGGCCGTACGCACGACGAGGACCTCAAGGCCTGGAAGGGCGGCGAGACCTACGGCGGCGACGACAACCTCCACTTCGACGAGTACCGCGCGAAGGTGGAGGGTGCCCGTCCGGGCGACAAGGTCGAGGTCTGGTTCACCGGCCGCGACCGCGACGGCAAGAAGGTCGGCAGCGAGCACTTCACGTACACCGTCGCCGAGCGGCCGCGCGCCGACGTGCTGGTGGTCGCCGAGGAGGGCGCCCCGGCCCAGCACGCCCAGGCGTACGTGGACGCGCTGCGCGCCAACGGCCGGTCGGCGGCCGTCTGGGACGTCGCCGCCCAGGGCGTGCCGCACCACCTCGGCGTGCTGTCCCACTTCGGCACGGCCGTCCACTACACGGGAGCCCAGGCCCCGGGCGGGGACACCCAGCTCGCCGTGCGCGACTACCTCAACGAGGGCGGCAAGCTGATCGAGGCCGGTGAGCTGGCCGGCGGCCGCGCCCAGGTCGGGCGGGCCGCGACGGACGACTTCAGCCAGTACTACCTCGGTGCCTTCGGCCGTACGACCGTCCGCGGCGCGACCGGCTTCACCGGGGCCGGTGCCCTGGGCGGCGCCAAGGGGGCCCTGGGCGACGCCGCGGGCAACCCGCTCAACGCCCCCGGCTCCTACACCGTCACCTCCGACACCCTGCCGGCCGACCGGTTCCCGCAGTTCAGGAGCGCGCAGACGGGCGGGTACGCCGGGGTCGTGAACCCGTACGCCCCCCGCTCCGGCGCCTGGATGGCCTCGGCCACCCACGCCGACGGCGACTGGCGGCGCCTGGTGCGCACGGTCGACCTGACCGGCGTCACCGCGGCCGACAAGCCGCAGCTGAAGCTGGCGCTCAACTGGAACACCGAACCCGGCTACGACCACGCCCTGCTGGAGGCCCACCCGGTCACCGGCGGCGACACCGAGGCCTGGACGACCCTGCCCGAGGCCTCCGGTCTGACCGGCACGGCGGTGCCCGAGGAGTGCGAGGCCGGGTACTTCGTGAACGGCCACCCGTTCCTGCGCCACTACCTGACGGTGGAGGCGGGCGCCTGCAAGGCGAGCGGTACGAGCGGCACCTGGAACAGCTTCACCGGTTCCTCGGGCGGCTGGAAGGACGCGGTCTTCGACCTCGGCGCCTACGCGGGCCAGAAGGTCGAGCTGTCCCTCTCGTATGTCACCGACCCCGGTTCGGGCGGCCGCGGCGTCTTCGCGGACGAGGCGAAGCTGATCGTCGGCGGCGCCGAGAAGGAGTCCGAGGGCTTCGAGACCTCGCTCGGGAGCTGGGCGGCGCAGGGTGCGCCGGCCGGAAGTCCCGCCGTCGAGGGCGAGTGGTCCCGTACCGGCGAGCTGTTCCAGTCCTTCTCCTCGGTCACCACGCGTGACACGGTGCTCCTCGGTTTCGGCCTGGAGCACCTGCAGGCGGCCGAGGATCGCGCCGTACTCGTCGGTAAGGCCCTGCGCGCCCTGCGCCGCTGACCCGGAGCTGACTCTGAGTGATGAGGGCTTTGGTCCCGGACGGCCTGTACCCGCCCCATGGGTACGGGCCGTCGCGGGTATCCACGGGGAGACCTGGGGAGTGTCAAGGCTGTCTCGATGTCACTCCACGCCTCACAGAGAGGTAGGGTCGTAAGCGGTCGGGGACATCCCATACAGATCGCCGGCGTCCAAACCGGCGCACCAACGAGGAGATCGGTTCGTGACGATCCGCGTAGGCATCAACGGTTTTGGCCGAATTGGCCGCAACTACTTCCGTGCTCTTCTGGAGCAGGGGGCGGACATCGAGATCGTCGGTGTCAACGACCTGACTGACAACGCCACCCTCGTGCACCTTCTGAAGTACGACACCATCCTCGGGCGCCTCAAGCACGAGGTGAGCCACACCGACGACACGATCACCGTCGGCGGCAACACCTTCAAGACCTTCGCCGAGCGCGACCCCGCGAACCTGCCCTGGGGCGAGCTGGGCGCCGACATCGTGATCGAGTCGACCGGCATCTTCACGAAGAAGGCCGACGCCGCCAAGCACCTCGCCGCGGGCGCGAAGAAGGTCCTCATCTCGGCCCCGGCCAAGGACGAGGACATCACCATCGTGATGGGCGTCAACCAGGACAAGTACGACGCGGCCAGCCACGACGTCATCTCCAACGCCTCCTGCACCACCAACTGCGTGGCGCCGATGGCCAAGGTCCTCGACGAGAACTTCGGCATCGTCAAGGGCATGATGACGACGGTCCACGCGTACACGAACGACCAGCGCATCCTGGACTTCCCGCACTCGGACCTGCGCCGCGCCCGCGCCGCCGCCGAGAACATCATCCCGACCTCCACCGGTGCCGCGAAGGCCACCGCGCTGGTGCTGCCGCAGCTCAAGGGCAAGCTGGACGGCATCGCCATGCGCGTCCCGGTCCCCACCGGCTCGGTCACCGACCTCGTCCTGGAGCTCGACCGCGAGGTCACCAAGGACGAGATCAACGCGGCCTTCCAGAAGGCCTCCGAGGGCCAGCTCAAGGGCATCCTCGACTACACCGAGGACGCGATCGTCTCCTCCGACATCGTGAACTGGCCGGCCTCCTGCACCTTCGACTCCTCCCTGACCATGGTTCAGGGCAAGCAGGTCAAGGTCGTCGGCTGGTACGACAACGAGTGGGGCTACTCCAACCGTCTCGTCGACCTCACTGTCTTCGTCGGCGGCCAGCTCTAGGACCTAGGGCGGGCACCACGATGTGAAGCACAGGGCTCGGGCAGCGCGATGAAGCGCCGTACGGGCCCTGTTGCTTGCCTCAGTACGGCTTCACTGCTTCAAGGAGTCACACAGATAATGAAGACGATCGACGAACTTCTCGCCGGGGGCGTCGCCGGCAAGCGGGTCTTCGTCCGCGCCGACCTGAACGTGCCGCTCGACGGCACCAAGATCACCGACGACGGCCGGATCCGCGCCGTCCTGCCGACCATCGCGGGGCTCGCCGAAGCCGGCGCCCGCGTGATCGTCGCCTCGCACCTGGGCCGCCCCAAGGGCGCGCCCGACCCGGCCTTCTCGCTGGCCCCGGCCGCCGCACGGCTCGGTGAACTGCTGGGCCAGGACGTCGCGTTCGCCACCGACACCGTCGGCGAGTCGGCCACGTCGGTCGTCGCCGGCCTCGCCGACGGCCAGGTCGCCGTCATCGAGAACCTGCGCTTCAACGCCGGCGAGACCGCCAAGGACGACGCCGAGCGCGGTGCCTTCGCGGACCGCCTCGCCGAGCTCGCCGACCTCTACGTCGGCGACGGCTTCGGCGCCGTGCACCGCAAGCACGCCTCGGTCTTCGACCTGCCCGCCCGCCTCCCGCACGCGGCCGGCCACCTGATCGCCACCGAGGTCGGCGTCCTGAAGAAGCTCACCGACGACGTCAAGCGCCCGTACGTGGTCGTCCTCGGCGGCGCCAAGGTCTCCGACAAGCTCGCCGTGATCGACGAGCTGCTCGGCAAGGCCGACCGCCTGCTCATCGGCGGCGGCATGGCGTACACCTTCCTCAAGGCCAAGGGCCACGAGGTCGGCATCTCCCTCCTCCAGCAGGACCAGATCCCGACGGTCCTGGAGTACATGGAGCGCGCCGAGAAGAACGGTGTCGAGCTGGTCCTGCCGGTCGACATCCTGGCCTCGGCGGACTTCCCCGACCTCAAGGGCAAGACCCCGGCCGACTTCACCACCGTCGACGCGGACGCGATCCCCGCCGACAAGGAGGGCCTGGACATCGGTCCCAGGACCCGCGAGCTGTACGCGTCGAAGATCGCCGACGCCGGCACCGTCTTCTGGAACGGTCCGGTGGGCGTCTTCGAGCACCCCGACTACGCCGGCGGCACCCGCGCGATCGCGCAGGCCCTCGTCGACTCCGCCGCCTTCACCGTCGTCGGCGGCGGCGACTCCGCCGCGGCCGTGCGTACGCTCGGCTTCGACGAGAACGCTTTCGGCCACATCTCGACCGGCGGCGGCGCCAGCCTCGAATACCTCGAGGGCAAGACGCTGCCCGGCCTCGCCGCACTGGAGGACTGAACCACCGTGACTGACCGTACCCCGCTGATGGCGGGCAACTGGAAGATGAACCTCAACCACCTCGAGGCCATCGCCCACACCCAGAAGCTCGCCTTCGCGCTGGCCGACAAGGACTACGAGGCCGTGGAGGTCGCGGTCCTGCCGCCCTTCACCGACCTGCGCTCGGTCCAGACCCTCGTCGAGGGCGACAAGCTGAAGATCAAGTTCGGTGCCCAGGACATCTCGGCGCACGAGTCCGGTGCCTACACCGGCGAGATCTCCGGCGCGATGCTCGCGAAGCTGAAGTGCACGTACGTGGCCGTCGGCCACAGCGAGCGCCGCCAGTACCACGGCGAGACCGACGAGCAGTGCAACGCCAAGGTCAAGGCCGCCTACGCCCACGGGCTCACCCCGATCCTGTGCGTCGGCGAGGGCCTGGACGTCCGCAAGGCCGGCAACCAGGTCGCGTACACGCTGGAGCAGGTCGACGGCGGCCTCAAGGACGTCCCGGCCGAGCAGGTCGAGTCCATCGTGATCGCGTACGAGCCGGTCTGGGCGATCGGCACCGGCGAGGTCGCCACCCCCGAGGACGCCCAGGAGGTCTGCGGGGCGATCCGCGCCCGGCTGGCCGAGCTGTACTCCCCGGAGCTGGCCGAGAAGGTCCGCATCCAGTACGGCGGCTCGGTGAAGTCCGGCAACATCGCCGCGATCATGGCCCAGCCCGACGTGGACGGCGCCCTCGTGGGCGGCGCTGCGCTCGACGCCGACGAGTTCGTCAAGATCGTCCGCTTCCGCGACCAGTGAGCGTGAGGATGCGCTGGGCGTGAGTATGCGCTAGGGCGGATCCGTCGTACCCTTGCGGGGGCCAGCGGGCTGAATCAGCAGCCACTGGCCCCCGCATCAATATCCAAGGAAGTAGGGTCCAGCCGTGATTCTGGGGTTCTCGATCGCCCTGATCGTTTTCAGCCTGCTGCTGATGCTGCTGGTGCTGATGCACAAGGGCAAGGGCGGCGGCCTCTCCGACATGTTCGGCGGCGGCATGCAGTCCTCCGTCGGTGGCTCCTCGGTCGCCGAGCGCAACCTCGACCGCATCACGGTCGTGATCGGTCTGTTCTGGTTCGCCTGCATCGTCGTCCTCGGCCTGCTGATGAAGGCCAACAGCTGACCCCAACTCGGGTACAGCGCGGTACACTCACGCTTCGCGGCACCATCACGCAGGGAGTTACGACCGTGGCAAGTGGCAACGCGATCCGTGGAAGCCGGGTCGGAGCGGGGCCGATGGGCGAGGCCGAGCGCGGCGAGTCCGCGCCCCGTCTGCGCATCTCCTTCTGGTGCTCCAACGGGCACGAGACCCAGCCCAGCTTCGCCAGCGACGCGCAGGTGCCGGACACCTGGGACTGCCCGCGCTGCGGGTTCCCGGCCGGCCAGGACCGGGACAACCCCCCGGCGCCGCCGCGCACCGAGCCGTACAAGACCCACCTCGCCTATGTCCGTGAGCGGCGCACCGACGCCGACGGCGAGGCGATCCTCGCCGAGGCGCTCGCCAAGCTCCGGGGCGAGATCTAGCCACGCTGTCGCACGAGCGGACCAAGGGCCCGGCCCGTGGGAGACCATCTCCCGCGGGCCGGGCCTCTTTGTGTGCGATGCCGGGCACCGGATCCCTTAGGTTTGGTCCTTGGCGGGGCACGACAGGACGGAAGAAGTGGGTTGATGTCCGAGATGAACGCAGAAAGCCGTGTGAAGCTCAACCGGACGCCCGAGTGGCTGGCACTCGGCAAGCACCGCGAAGAGCTGGGCCGGACCCATCTGCGGGAGCTGTTCGCGGCGGACCCGGACCGCGGCGCCGGCTACACCCTGCGGGTCGGGGACCTGCACGTCGACTACTCCAAGCACCTCGTCACGGACGAGACGCTGGCGCTGCTGCGCGACCTGGCGGCGGCCACGGGCGTGGCGGAACTGCGCGACGCGATGTTCCGCGGAGACAAGATCAACACCACTGAGGACCGGGCGGTTCTGCACACCGCGCTGCGCGCCGCCCCCGAGACGGTGGTGGAGGTGGACGGCGAGAACGTCGTCCCGGACGTGCACGCCGTCCTGGACCGGATGGCCGCCTTCTCCGACCGCGTCCGGTCGGGGGAGTGGAAGGGCTTCACCGGCAAGCGCATCCGCAACGTCGTCAACATCGGCATCGGCGGCTCCGACCTCGGTCCGGCGATGGCGTACGACGCGCTGCGCGCGTTCACCGACCGGGATCTGACGGTGCGGTTCGTCTCCAACGTGGACGGCGCCGACCTGTACGAGGCCGTGCGCGACCTGGACCCGGCCGAGACGCTCTTCATCATCGCGTCGAAGACCTTCACCACCATCGAGACCATCACCAACGCGACGTCGGCGCGCACCTGGCTGCTGGCGGGCCTGGGCGGCGACGAGGCCGCCGTCGCCCGGCACTTCGTGGCCCTGTCGACGAACGCGGAGAAGGTCACCGGGTTCGGCATCGACACGGACAACATGTTCGGGTTCTGGGACTGGGTCGGCGGCCGCTACTCCTTCGACTCGGCGATCGGGCTGTCGCTGATGATCGCGATCGGCCCGGACGCGTTCCGGGAGATGCTGGCCGGCTTCCGGCTCGTGGACGAACACTTCCGTACGGCGCCGCCGCAGGAGAACGTGCCGCTGCTGATGGGCCTGTTGGGCATCTGGTACGGCGCGTTCTTCGACGCGCAGTCGCACGCCGTGCTGCCCTACAGCCACTACCTCTCGCGTTTCACCGCGTACTTGCAGCAGCTGGACATGGAGTCCAACGGCAAGTCGGTGGACCGGGACGGCAACCCGGTGGACTGGCAGACCGGCCCCGTGGTGTGGGGCACGCCCGGAACCAACGGCCAGCACGCCTACTACCAGCTGATCCACCAGGGCACGAAGGTGATCCCGGCGGACTTCATCGGCTTCGCCCGCCCGGTCACGGAGCTCTCGCCCGTCCTCGCCGCCCAGCACGACCTGCTGATGGCGAACTTCTTCGCGCAGACGCAGGCGCTGGCCTTCGGCAAGACGCCGCAGGAGGTCCGGGCGGAGGGCGTCGCCGAGGAGCTGGTCCCGCACAAGACCTTCCGCGGCAACCACCCGACCACCACGATCCTGGCGGCGGAGCTGAGCCCGTCCGTGCTGGGCCAGCTGATCGCGCTGTACGAGCACAAGGTGTTCGTGCAGGGCGCGGTGTGGAACATCGACTCCTTCGACCAGTGGGGTGTCGAGCTCGGCAAGGTCCTGGCGAAGCGGGTGGAGCCGGCACTGACCGAGGGCGCGGACGTCGAGGGACTGGACGCGTCGACGAAGGCGCTGGTGGCGAAGTACCGCGAACTGCGCGGCCGCTGACGGGGGCCTACTAGACGCGGGCCACGGACTGGAGGGTGTCCAGGAAGGCCGTGGTGAGCGGGTCCGGGTGGGGCCGGGTGTACGCGGCGAGGGTACGCCGGACCGGCGGGTCGGGGCGCAGCACCCGGCCCGCGAACCCGGGCGGCAGCAGGTTGGCCGGTACCAGGGCGGGGCCCAGACCGGCGGCGGCCAGCAGGGGCGCGGCGGCCGTCTGCTCGGTGCGCACGGCCGTACGGGGCTGGAACCCGGCCTCGGCGCAGGCGGCGTCCAGCAGTTCGGCGAGGCCGTTGCCCGGCGCGTAGTGCACCCAGTCGCGGCCGGCCAGGTCGGCGAGCCGGATGCCCTCCAGGCCGTCGGTCCGGGCCGGCCCGTCGTCGGTACGGCAGGGGCTAGGAGAGCGCCGGCGGGTACATCCCGGCCGGGAGCTTCGCGGCGGCCGTGCGGTCGAGCAGCCACAGGGTGCGGGTACGGCCGTACGCGGCGGCGGCCGGGGCCTGCACCTCGCCCGCACCGCCGAGGGCGAGGAGGACCGCGCCGGCCTTGTCCTCGCCGGCCGCCAGCAGCCACACCTCGCGGGCCGCGCGGATGGCGGGCAGGGTCAGCGAGATCCGGGTGGGCGGCGGCTTGGGCGCACCGTGCACGCCGACCACGGTGCGCTCGGTCTCCCGGGCCGCCGGGTGCTCGGGGAAGAGGCTCGCCACGTGGGTGTCCGGGCCGACGCCGAGCATCAGCACGTCGAAGCTGGGCACGGGGCCGTGGTCCTCGGGGGTCGCGGCCCTGCGCAGCTCCTCGGCGTAGGCGGCGGCGGCCGCGTCCACGTCCGCGCCGTACGGGCCGTCGGAGGCGGGCATGACGTGCACGCGGGCCGGGTCGAGGGGGACGGCGTCCAGTAGAGCCTCGCGCGCCTGCGTGTGGTTGCGCTCGGGGTCGTCGGCGGGGACGTACCGTTCGTCACCCCACCAGAGGTCGAGCCGGCTCCAGTCGACGGCGTCGCGGGCGGGGGCGGCGGCGAGGGCCGTGAGCAGGCCGTTGCCGTTGCGGCCGCCGGTGAGGACGACGGACGCGGAGCCGCGGGCCGCCTGGGCGTCGACGATCTTGGTGATGAGCCGGGCCGCGGTGGCCTGCGCCATCAGTTCCTTGTCCCGGTGGACGACGACCTGAGGAGTCGTCATACCCATGGTGGTGCCGCCTTCTGGTCGGGGGTGATGGGGTTGTCGCGGTCGCGGTCGCGGTCGCGGTCGCGGGTCCGGGTCCGGGTCCGGGTCCGGGTCCGGGTCCGGGTCCGGGTCCGGGTCCGCTGCGCGGGGCTTGTTCCCCACCCCGCCCCTTCCCGAAACCAGGGCTCCGCCCTGGACCCTTCCCTGGACTCCGTCCGGGGTCCCGCGCCTCAATCGCCGGCGGGGCTCAAAGATCGGGGGCTGCGCCCCCCGGCCCCCGTACGTGCGCTTCGCGCCCGTGCGCTCAAACGCCGCGCGGGCTGAAATACCGCCGCACGGGCTGGACATCCGCCGCACGGGCTGAACATGCCGCTGCGCGGGGCTGGACATGCGCCGTGCGGGGCTGGACATGCCGCTGCCGGCATCCCAGCCCGCGCGGCCGGCAGCCTTCCAGCCCAGCCTGGCGCATTCCAGCCCGCGGCGGGCAGCCTTCCAGCGCCGCCCGACACCATTCCAGCGCCACTCGGCACCATTCCAGCCCCGTGGCGGGCAGCCTTCCAGCGCCGCGGCGGCAGCCTTCCAGCGCCACTCGGCGCCATTCCAGCCCCGCGGCCGGCGGCCTTCCAGTGCCCACCGGGCACCATTCCAGCGCCGCCGGGCACCTAACCCAGCCCCGCCGGCGTTTGAGGCGCGGGGGTGTGGGGGCGGAGCCCCCGCAAAGCTTTGAGCCTCGCCGGCGATTGAGGCGCCGGGTGGGGGCGGGGCCCCCGAGGCGGGAAGGTCCCGTGGGGCCCGTCGCCGCGGACGGCGGGCGGCGGGCCCGTGGGGTTACTTCGTCGCCGCCTTCTTCGCCGGCTTGGCCGGCTTGGCCGCCGGCTTCGCAGCGGCCGGGGCGGCCGGCGTCTCGGCCGGGGCTGCCGGGGTCTCGGTGGCGGCCGGCCGGCCCTCCAGCCGCGCCACCCCGAACTTCAGCGCCGACTCGTACGTGTTGTCCGGGTCGAGCCGCCGCAGCTCCTCCGCCAGGAGCTCCGCCGTGTCACGCCGCTTCAGCGCCACCGCCCGGTCCGGCTGACCCGGCATGCACAGCGTCGCCAGCGAGCCGTCCGCCCGGTCCAGGACGATCACGCCGTCCTTGGTCTCCAGCCGGACCGAGGTCAGGCCGGGACCGGTCGAGACCGAACGCCGGACGGTGACCTGCAGCCGGTCCGCCAGCCACATGGCCAGCAGCTCGCAGCTCGGGTTGTCGTCCTCGCCCTCGACCGAGGCCGAGACGACCTGGACGTGCTGCTGGTCCAGGGCCGCCGCCAGCATGGAGCGCCACGGCGTGATCCGGGTCCAGGACAGGTCGGTGTCGCCCGGGGCGTACGCCCCGGCCCGCGCGGCCAGGCCCTTGACGGGGTCCTCCGACGCGTAGGTGTCCGAGATCCGCCGCTGACCGAGCGCGCCGAGCGGGTCGCCCGCCAGGTCCGCGGGGGCGCCCTCCGGCCACCAGACCACCACGGGGGCGTCGGGCAGCAGGAGGGGGAGGACGACCGACTGGGCGTGGTCGACGAGTTCACCGTGCAGACGCAGCACGACCGTCTCGCCGGTGCCCGAGTCGGCACCGACCCGGACCTCCGCGTCCAGCCGCGCGTCGCGCCGGCTGCGCGGCGAGCGGCTGACTCGCTTGATGACGACGATGATCCGCGAGGGGTGCTCGTGGGAGGCGTCCTTGGCCGACTTGAGCGCGTCGTACGCGTTCTCCTCGTCGGTCACGATGACCAGCGTCAGCACCATGCCGATGGCGGGCGTGCCGATGTCCCGGCGCGCCTGCACCAGCGCAGAGTTGATCTTGCTGGAGGTGGTCTCCGTGAGGTCGATCTTCATGGCCGGCGCCAGCTCCGTCCGTCTCGTGCGAGCATCTCGTCCGCCTCGACCGGACCCCAGGTGCCCGCCGCGTACTGCGCGGGCTTGCCGTGCTTGTCCCAGTACTCCTCGATCGGGTCGAGGATGTTCCAGGACAGTTCGACCTCCTGGTGGCGCGGGAAGAGGTTCGCGTCGCCCAGCAGGACGTCCAGGATCAGCCGCTCGTACGCCTCGGGGCTGGACTCCGTGAAGGACTCGCCGTACGCGAAGTCCATCGTGACGTCCCGGACCTCCATGGAGGTGCCCGGCACCTTGGAGCCGAACCGCACCGTGACGCCCTCGTCCGGCTGGACCCGGATGACCAGGGCGTTCTGCCCCAGCTCCTCGGTCGCACCCGACTCGAACGGCAGGTACGGCGCCCGCTTGAAGACCACCGCGATCTCCGTCACCCGGCGGCCCAGGCGCTTGCCCGTCCGCAGGTAGAAGGGGACGCCCGCCCAGCGGCGGTTGTTGATCTCCAGCCGGATGGCGGCGTACGTGTCGGTCTTCGACTTGGGGTCGATGCCGTCCTCTTCGAGGTAGCCGACGACCTTCTCGCCGCCCTGCCACGCCGAGGTGTACTGCGCGCGCACCGTGTGCTTGCCCAGGTCCTCGGGGATCTGGACCGCGCTGAGCACCTTCAGCTTCTCGGCCACCAGCGCCTTGGGGTGGAAGGAGCCGGGCTCCTCCATCGCGGTCAGCGCGAGCAGCTGGAGCAGGTGGTTCTGGATGACGTCGCGCGCGGCGCCGATGCCGTCGTAGTAGCCGGCGCGGCCGCCGATGCCGATGTCCTCGGCCATGGTGATCTGCACGTGGTCGACGTACGACCGGTTCCAGATCGGCTCGAACATCGTGTTGGCGAAGCGGAGCGCCAGGATGTTCTGGACGGTCTCCTTGCCGAGGTAGTGGTCGATCCGGAAGACCTCGTCCCGGGGGAAGACCTCGTGGACGACCTTGTTGAGCTCCTCGGCGCTCTTGAGGTCGTGGCCGAAGGGCTTCTCGATGACAGCGCGCCGCCAGGAGCCCTCCTTCTGGGCCAGCCCGTGGTCCTTGAGCTGCTGGACCACCTTGGGGAAGAACTTCGGCGGCACGGACAGGTAGAAGGCGAAGTTGCCGCCCGTCCCCTGTGCCTTGTCGAGCTCCTCCATCGTCGCCTTCAGCGTCTCGAAGGCCGCGTCGTCGTCGAAGTCGCCCTGCACGAACCGGCAGCCCTGGACGAGCTGCTGCCAGACCTCTTCGCGGAAGGGCGTGCGCGAGTGCTCCTTGACCGCGTCGTGCACCTCTCTGGCGAAGTCCTCGTGCTCCCACTCACGGCGGGCGAAACCGATCAGCGAGAAGCCCGGAGGCAGCAGGCCGCGGTTCGCCAGGTCGTAGACGGCGGGCATCAACTTCTTGCGCGACAGGTCACCCGTAACGCCGAAAATGACCAGGCCCGACGGCCCCGCGATACGCGGGAGCCGCCGGTCCTGTGCGTCACGAAGCGGGTTCGCTCCGTTCACAGACAAAATGCTCAGTCCTCCGCAGGGGCGAGGCGCTGGAGCTCCGCCTCGGTCGACTTCAGCAGGTCGTTCCAGGACGCCTCGAACTTCTCGACGCCCTCGTCCTCGAGCAGCTGCACGACATCGTCGTACGAGATGCCCAGCTTCGCGACCGCGGCCAGCTCCTCGCGGGACTGGTCGTAGGTCGCACGCACGGTGTCACCGGAGATCACGCCGTGGTCGGCGGTGGCCTCCAGGGTGGCCTCGGGCATGGTGTTCACGGTGCCCGGGGCGACCAGGTCCACCACGTACATGGTGTCCTTGTACGCCGGGTCCTTCACGCCGGTCGAGGCCCACAGCGGGCGCTGCTTGTTGGCCTGCGCCTTGTCCAGGGCCGCCCAGCGCTCACCCGCGAAGACCTGCTCGAAGGCCTCGTAGGCCAGCCGGGCGTTGGCGAGCGCCGCCTTGCCCTTGAGGGCCTTGGCCTCGTCGGTGCCCACCGCGTCCAGACGCTTGTCGATCTCGCTGTCCACGCGGGACACGAAGAAGGAGGCGACCGAGTGGATCAGGGACAGGTCCAGGCCCGCGGCCTTGGCCTTCTCCAGGCCCGCCACGTACGCGTCCATGACCTCGCGGTAGCGCTCCAGCGAGAAGATCAGCGTGACGTTGACGCTGATGCCCATGCCGATGACCTCGGTGATCGCCGGCAGGCCGGCCTTGGTCGCCGGGATCTTGATGAGCGTGTTCGGCCGGTCCACCAGCCAGGCCAGCTGCTTGGCCTCGGCGATGGTCGCCGCGGTGTCGTGGGCCAGCCGGGGGTCGACCTCGATGGAGACCCGGCCGTCCTGGCCGTCGGTCGCGTCGAAGACGGGGCGCAGGATGTCGGCGGCGTCGCGGACGTCCGCCGTGGTGATCATGCGGATGGCCTCGTCGACCGTGACCTTGCGGGTGGCGAGCTCGGTGAGCTGCTGCTCGTAGCCCTCGCCGCCGCTGATGGCCTTCTGGAAGATGGCCGGGTTGGTGGTGACACCGACCACGTGCGACTGGTCGAGGAGCTCCGCCAGGTTGCCGGACGTGATGCGCTTGCGGGACAGGTCGTCCAGCCAGATCGCCACGCCCTCGTCGGAAAGGCGCTTGAGTGCGTCTGTCATGGGATTACATCTCCTACTTGGTTCGTACCGGCGTCAGCGCGCGGCGGCGGTGATCGATTCCTTGGCTGCCGCGGTCACGGCCTCGGCGGTCAGGCCGAACTCGCGGAACAGCACGTTGCCGTCGGCGGAGGCGCCGAAGTGCTCCAGCGACACGATCCGGCCCGCGTCGCCGACATAACGGTGCCAGGTCAGGCCGATGCCCGCCTCGACCGCCACTCGCGCCGTGACGGACGGCGGCAGCACGCTGTCCTTGTACTCCTGGTCCTGCTCCTCGAACCACTCGACCGACGGCATCGAGACCACGCGGGCCGGGATGCCCTCGGCCTGCAGCGCCTCGCGCGCGGCGACGGCGAGCTGGACCTCGGAGCCGGTGCCGATGAGGACGACCTGGGCGTCGCCGCCTTCGGCCTCGAAGAGCACGTAGCCGCCCTTGGCGGCGTTCTCGTTGCGCTCGTACGTCGGCACGCCCTGACGGGTGAGGGCCAGGCCGTGCGGGGTGCCCTTGCCGAACACCTTGGTGTGACGCTTGAGGATCTCGCGCCAGGCGATCGCGGTCTCGTTCGCGTCGGCCGGGCGGACCACGCTCAGGCCCGGGATGGCGCGCAGCGAGGCGATGTGCTCGACCGGCTGGTGGGTCGGGCCGTCCTCGCCGAGGCCGATGGAGTCGTGCGTCCACACGTAGGTGACCGGCACGTGCATCAGCGCGGAGAGGCGGACGGCGTTGCGCATGTAGTCGGAGAACACCAGGAAGGTGCCGCCGTAGATACGGGTGTGGCCGTGCAGCGCGATGCCGTTCATCTCCGCGGCCATGGCGTGCTCGCGGATACCGAAGTGGATGGTGCGGCCGTACGGGTCGGCCTCCGGCAGCGGGTTGCCCTTCGGCAGGAACGAGGAGTTCTTGTCGATGGTGGTGTTGTTGGAGCCGGCGAGGTCGGCCGAACCGCCCCACAGCTCCGGGATGACCGCGCCGAGCGCCTGGAGCACCTTGCCGGAGGCGGCGCGGGTGGCGACGCCCTTGCCCGGCTCGAAGACGGGGAGCTTGTCCTCCCAGCCCGCGGGCAGCTCGCCGGCCTGGATGCGGTCGAACTCCGCGGCGCGCGCGGAGTTCGCGGTGCGCCAGGCGGAGAAGTCCTTCTCCCACGCGGCCTTGGCCTCGCGGCCCCGGTCCAGCGCCTTGCGGGTGTGCGCGATGACCTCGTCGGTGACCTCGAAGGTCTGCTCCGGGTCGAAGCCGAGGACGCGCTTGGTGGCCGCGACCTCGTCGTTGCCGAGCGCCGAGCCGTGCGCGGCCTCGGTGTTCTGGGCGTGCGGGGCCGGCCAGGCGATGATCGAGCGCATCGCGATGAAGGAGGGGCGCTCGGTCTCGGCCTTGGCGGCCGCCAGCGCCGCGTACAGCGCCTTGGGGTCGAGGTCGCCGTTGGGCTGCTGCGCGACGCGCTGCACGTGCCAGCCGTACGCCTCGTACCGCTTGAGGGTGTCCTCGGAGACGGCCGTCTCGGTGTCGCCCTCGATGGAGATGTGGTTGTCGTCCCACAGCAGCACCAGGTTGCCGAGCTTCTGGTGACCGGCCGTCGCGGACGCCTCGTGGGAGATGCCCTCCTGGAGGCAGCCGTCACCGGCGATCGCGTAGATCATGTGGTCGAAGGGCGAGGTGCCCGGGGCGGCCTCCGGGTCGAACAGACCGCGCTCGTAGCGGGCGGCCATGGCCATGCCCACCGCGTTGGCGATGCCCTGGCCCAGCGGGCCGGTGGTGGTCTCGACGCCGGCCGTGTGGCCGTACTCCGGGTGGCCGGGGGTCTTCGAGCCCCAGGTGCGGAAGGCCTTGAGGTCGTCCAGCTCCAGCCCGAAGCCGCCCAGGTACAGCTGCGTGTAGAGGGTCAGGGAGGAGTGTCCCGCGGAGAGCACGAAACGGTCACGGCCGACCCACTCCGGGTCCGCCGGGTCGTGGCGCATCACCTTCTGGAAGAGGGTGTAGGCCGCGGGGGCCAGGCTCATGGCCGTGCCGGGGTGGCCGTTCCCGACCTTCTGTACTGCGTCCGCGGCCAGGATGCGGGCGGTGTCGACGGCCCGCTGGTCCAGTTCGGTCCACTCGAGCTCTGTGCTGGTCGGCTTGGTGCTCACCGTTGGTCAGGGCTCCTCTCCACATGTCTGATGTCCCGGTGACGAACGGTGTCCCCGGCGCGATTCCGAGCCTACCCTCGCAACGGCATGCAGCTATTCGAGTGCCAGCAGCCTGTCACCACCTTGCCACGTCGGGTTTGTCCGCTCGTGGCGTTCCCGCCGGTGTTGCTTCGGTCGGCCCAACACGAGCCGACCCCCGCGCAGGGCGACCGAAGAGCAACGTCTACAGTGGCGTGGTAAGCGCAAGTGTTTACCGGGCCTTCATGCCGTCCGGCGCTTGCTGGATTCTCTGTCAGGGGTGTGCGTGACGGCCGTCGAATCCCGTCCAGCGGGGGTGCTCGGGACGAGCCCCGGTCACCGGCCGTTCGGGGCCCGGGTCATGGCTTTCGTGGCATTGACCAAGCCGCGAATCATCGAACTTCTGCTGATCACCACAGTCCCGGTGATGTTCCTCGCGGAGCAGGGTGTGCCCTCGATGTGGCTGGTCCTCGCGACCTGCATCGGCGGTTACCTGTCGGCGGGCGGCGCCAACGCGCTGAACATGTACATCGACCGCGACATCGACGCCCTGATGGACCGGACCTCCCAGCGCCCGCTGGTCACCGGCATGGTCAGCCCGCGCGAGTGCCTGGCGTTCGGCATCACCCTCGGTGTGGTCTCCACCGTCTGGTTCGGACTGCTCGTCAACTGGCTGTCGGCCGCCCTCGCCCTCGGCGCGCTCCTCTTCTACGTCGTCGTCTACACGATGCTGCTGAAGCGGCGCACCACCCAGAACATCGTCTGGGGCGGCATCGCGGGCTGCATGCCGGTGCTCATCGGCTGGTCCTCGGTCAAGAACGAGGTCTCCTGGGCCGCCGTCATCCTCTTCCTCGTCATCTTCTTCTGGACGCCGCCGCACTACTGGCCGCTGTCGATGAAGGTCAAGGACGACTACGCCCGGGTCGGCGTCCCGATGCTCCCTGTCGTGGCCGGCAACCGGGCCGTGGCCAAGCAGATCGTCCTCTACAGCTGGGTGATGGTCGCCGTCTCGCTGCTGCTGCAGCCGCTCGGCTACACCGGCTGGTTCTACACCGCGGTCGCGCTGGTCTCCGGCGGCTGGTGGCTGTGGGAGGCGCACGCGCTCCAGGCGCGGGCCAAGGCGGGCGTGACGGGCGCGAAGCTCAAGGAGATGCGGCTGTTCCACTGGTCGATCACCTACGTCTCGCTGCTGTTCGTGGCGGTGGCCGTGGATCCCTTCCTCCGTTGATTACTCGCCGGTAGCATCTGCGGTATGGCAGAAACCAAGCAGGAGCGCACCGCGGCGAAGCTCGCGAAGCAGATCGGCGCCTTCTCCCAGCAGCACGGCGGCGCCGAGGGGCAGCTCGCGTACATCGGCCAGGCCGGCACCCGGATCGTGCTCGTCGGCGCGGACGGCGGCTGGGGCGACCTGGTCGCCCCCACCCACGAGGTGGCGGAGCTGGCGGCGCGCAAGGCGGGGCTGACCCTCCAGGAGGACTTCGACGGGGAGCTGGCCGCCCGGGTCCGCACCGGCCCGTACGAGTGGACGCGCATGGCCGGCATCCAGATCGGCGGCCCGGCCAACCCGCCGGTCGCCGTGGCCGAGCCGGAGCCCGAGCCGGAGCCGGAGCCGGAGCCCGCTGCCGAGGTCACGCCGGAGCCGAAGCCCGAGGTCAAGGCCGAGGCCAAGCCCGCGCCTGAGGTCAAGGCCGAGGCCAAGCCCGCGCCTGAGGTCAAGGCCGAGGCCAAGCCCGCACCCGAGGTGAAGCCGGAGGCCAAGGCTGAGCCCGCGGCCAACGCCGAGCCGGAGATCAAGCCCGAGCCGGAGATCAAGCCCGAGCCTGAGGTCAAGGCCGAGCCGGAGATCAAGGCCAAGGCTGAGGCCAAGCCGGAGGCCAAGGACGAGCCCGCGGCGGAAGCCGAGCCCGAGACCAAGGCCGAGCCCGAGGCCAAGGTCGAGCCTGAGGCCAAGGCCGAGGCGAAGGGTGACGCGGAGAAGACCGACCCCGCGCCCGGGGACGGCTCGGTCAACAGCACGAGCAACACCTGACACCCCCGTCACCCGTTAGGACGTGTGGAAGGGCATCACGCCTCACGTCCGCAACGGGATGACCGGATGATCGAAACGCCGCCCCTGGTGGACCAGTACTGCCATGGAGTGCTCCGCACGGAGCTGGGTCTCGGCACGTTCGAGGCCCAGCTGAGCCGTTCGGGCCGGCCGGCCGCCGCCGGCACCACCTTCTTCGACACCCAGACCGGCTTCGCCGTGCGCCGCTGGTGCCCGCCGCTGCTGGGCCTGGAGCCGCACTGCCCGCCCGCCCACTACCTGGCCCGGCGCCGCGAACTCGGGGTCGCCGAGACCGGTCGCCGGCTGCTGCGCGGCTCCGGCATCTCCACCTATCTGGTCGACACCGGCCCGCCGGGCGACCTCACCGGGCCGCGCGAGCTGGCGCTGGCCGGGGACGCCGAGGCGCACGAGATCGTGCGGCTGGAGCTCCTGGCCGAACAGGTGGCCGACACCTCCGGCACGGCCGGGGCCTTCCTCACCAACCTCGCCGAGGCCCTGCACCACGCGGCCACCGAGGCGGTGGCCTTCACCTGCGGAGCGGACGCCGGGTACGGCGCCGCGCTCGCCCTCGCCCCCGAGCCGCCCGGCCCCGGCGAGGTGCGCGGCGCGGCCGGCCGGTGGCTGGCGCGGCGGGCCAAGGGGGACGCCGTACGGGATCCGGTGCTCCTGCGGCACCTGCTGTGGAGCGCGGTGGCCTCCGGGCTGCCGCTGCAACTGCACGCCGGCGCGGGGGATCCGGTCGAGCGCATCGACCGTACCGATCCGCTGCTGCTGACGGACTTCGTACGGGCGACCGCCGGCCTGGGCACGGACCTGGTCCTGCTGCACGGATACCCGTACCACCGGCACGCGGCGCACCTGGCGGCGGCCTTCCCGCACGTGTACGCCGACCTCGGTCCGGCGCTCGCGCACACCGGGGTGCGGGCCGCCGAGGTACTGGCGGAGCTGCTGGAGCTCGCGCCGTTCGGCAAGCTGCTCTTCTCCAGCGGCGGGCGGCACCTGCCCGAACTGCACGTGGTGGGCGCCCGGGTGTTCCGGGAGGCGCTGGGCCGGGTGCTGGGCGGCTGGGTCGGCGAGGGCGCCTGGTCGCTGCGGGACGCCGACCGGGTGGCCGCCATGATCGCGGCGGGCAACGCCCGGCGCGTCTACCGGCTGGACCGGCGCGCGGCGGCGCGTGCGGTCCAGCCGGTTCCGCTCGGGTGAGCGGGGAGCGGTGAGCGGGTGGCGGGGGGCGGACAGGCCCTGGCTAGGCGGCCGAGAGGGCCGGGTCGGCCTGGGCCGGGATCTCCGCCTGCTCCCGCGGCCGCTCGCGCAGGCTCAGTGCGACGCGCAGCACCGCGATCCACACCAGGCAGGAGCCGAACATGTGGGCGCCGACCAGGACCTCGGGCAGCGCGGTGAAGAACTGCACGTAGCCGATGGCGCCCTGCGCCAGCAGCACGATCAGCAGGTCGCGGGCGCGGGCCCGGGTGTCGTCCGGCGCGTCCACCACCCGCAGCACCAGCCACATGGCCACGGCCAGCGCGCACACGACCCACGCCGCGACGGCGTGCACGTGTGCGGTGGTCTCCCAGTCGAACGGCATCCGGGGCACCTCGCTGCTGTCACCGGCGTGCGGACCCGAACCGGTCACCGCCGTGCCGGCGGCGATCAGCACCAGCGTGGTGGCCACCAGCGCCCAGGACAGCTTGCGCACCGGTCCCGGCACCCGGGGCCGGGGGGCGGCGTCGCCCTCGCGGCTGCGCTGCCAGGTGAGCGTGGTCACCGTGATGAGCGCGGTGGCGAGCAGGAAGTGTCCGGCCACGCTCCACGGGTTGAGCTTGGTGTGGACGGTGATGCCGCCCAGCACCGCGTTGGCGCAGACGATCCAGAACTGCACCCAGCCGAGCCGGGTCAGCGAGCGGCGCCACGGCTTGGCGCAGCGGGACGCGAGGATGCACCAGCCCACGGCCGCGCTGACGACGTACGTCAGCATGCGGTTGCCGAACTCGATGGCGCCGTGGATGCCCTGGTCCTGAGTCGTGATCAGGCTGTCTTCGGTGCACTTGGGCCACGTGTCGCAGCCGAGGCCGGAACCGGTCAGCCGGACCGCCCCGCCGGTGATGACGATGACGACGGTCATGACGAGGGCGGCGAGTGCGGCCCGCTGGACGATCCGGGGTGACGGGGTCCAGCGCGCGGCGAGGTAGGCGAAGGGGTTAAACACGCCCCCTATCGTAGGCGGCCCCTTGTGCAAAGTTTCACGAGGGGGTGTCCAGTGGCCCCGCCGTCGTCGCTTCCGGCCCGACGGCCAGCCGGAACCTGGCCCCGGCCGGGTCGCCCTCCTCCTGCCACCAGACATGGACGCGCCAATAGCCGTGGGATCCGGGGTAGTCGGCGGACTCCAGGAAACCGGCCATGAGTTCGTCCGCTACGTCCGCCGCTGTCCTGTTTCGTACCTCCGCGGCGCTGTGCCAGGGCGCGGGGAGCGCGGACCAGGTGCCGTCGGGGCCGCGGACCTCGAAGCGCCACACCGCCAGCCACGGTGTGACGTCCAGCATGGTCTCCACGTTCTCGGGGTCCAGCCCCAGCCGGGTGGCCATCGCCCCGGGCTCCACGCCCTGGATCCGCGCGGCCACCACGGCCTGGGGCAGCAGCGGTTCGGGCAGCAGGCCCTGGGTGCGCAGGGAGACCAGGGCCTCGAAGCCGAGGAAGCGCAGCCGCAGTTGCAGCTGCCGGCCGAGGTGCTCCAGCGCCTCCTCGGCCTCCTGCCGGGCCTGGGGGTCCTCGCCGGTCACCAGCAGCCGGCGGAAGTCGCCCTCGGCGTGCACCGCCCACGCCACGGCCTCGGCCACGCTGCCCAGCTCCGCGAGCCGGTCGCCGAGGAAGACCTTGGCCTGCGCGAGTCCCCGGTGGTTGACCGGGTCGTGCTGGTCCAGGCCCGCCCAGACGTCCACGGCCGCGCGGGTCAGGTCGCGGGCCCGTTCGCCGGACGCGCGTTCCATGGGGTCCGGGCCCTCGGCGGCGGCCGCGCCCAGCGGGTACCGGGGCAGCCGCAGCTCGTCGCTGAGCGGCCAGGCCAGCCAGACCCCCTGGTTGATCAGGCCGCGGGCGTACCAGCGGGCGTACTCGGGGTGGTGGCCGGCGGCCTGCTGGGCGTGGCGCAGGCCCTCCTCGATCGCGGAGAGGGCGCCCGCCCGGTCCCCGGCCGCGAAGCGCCGGGCCGCGAGATCGCCCAGGCGCAGGCCCAGGCGGGCGGCGCACTCCGGGTCGGTCCGGGCGGGATCCCGCAAGGAGGCGATCAGCTCGTCCAGGAGCTTCTCGCGCTCCGCCGGACCGGCCTCCTCGTCCCCCGACCGGATCCTCGCCCACCGTTCGTCCAGCCGCAGAGCGGCCTCTCGCTGCGCCATGCCCGCCCCCCGGCGTCACGTCATGTGGTCAGGCGTACATCCTCCCGGCCGGGTGGCCCCGGCGGAAGGGATTCACTCCCAGCGGAAGAAGCGCGCGGCCGCGCCCAGGCCCAGCGCCGCCCACCCGGCGAGCACCGCGACATCGCCCCACGGCAGGGCGGCCCCGTGCTGGAGCACCTCGCGCAGCCCCTCGGACAGCGCCGAGATCGGCAGCAGGCCGAGGACGGACTGCACCGCCGAGGGGAACTTCTCCAGCGGAACGATCACCCCGCCGCCGACCAGCAGCAGCAGGAAGACGAGGTTCGCCGCGGCCAGGGTCACCTCGGCCTTCAGGGTCCCGGCCATCAGCAGTCCGAGTCCCGAGAAGGCCGCCGTCCCCAGCAGCAGCAGGACGGCCACGGCGAGCGGGGACCCCTGCGGCGACCAGCCCAGCCCCAGGGCGATCGCCGTCAGCAGCGCGACCTGGAGCACCTCCGTGACCAGCACCGACAGCGTCTTGGCGGTCAGCAGCGCCCAGCGCGGCAGCGGGGAGGCGCCCAGCCGCTTCAGTACGCCGTAGCGGCGGTCGAAACCGGTGGCGATGGCCTGGCCGGTGAAGGCCGTGGACATCACCGCGAGCGCGAGGACGCCGGGGGCCAGGAAGTCCACCGGCTCGCCCGCGCCGGTGTCGACGATGTCGACGGCGGAGAACAGCGTCAGCAGCAGCGCCGGGATGATCACCGTCAGCAGCAGCTGTTCCCCGTTGCGCAGCAGCATCCGGGTCTCCAGCGCCGTCTGCGCGGCGATCATCCGGGACACGGGCGCGGCCCCCGGGCGGGGGGTGAACGTACCGGCGCTCATGCGCGCAGCTCCTTACCGGTGAGCTCCAGGAAGACGTCCTCCAGGGTGTGCCGCGCCACGGAGAGGCTGTCCGGCAGGACGCCGTTCTGGGCGCACCAGGAGGCGACGGTGGCCAGCATCTGAGGGTCGACGTCGCCGGTGACCCGGTAGACGCCCGGGGTCGGCTCGGCGGCCTGGGTGCCGTCGGGCAGCGCCTTGAGCAGGGAGGCGAGGTCGAGGGCGGGGCGGCCGGTGAAGCGCAGGGTGTTCTCGGCGCCGCCGCGGCACAGCTGCTCGGGGCTGCCGTGGGCGACGACCCGGCCCGCGTCCACAATGGCGACCCGGTCGGCGAGCTGCTCGGCCTCGTCCATGTGGTGCGTGGTGAGCACGACGGTGACGCCGTCCGCGCGCAGCTCCCGCACCAGCTCCCAGGTGGCCCGGCGGGCCTGCGGGTCCAGTCCGGCGGTCGGCTCGTCCAGGAAGACCAGCTCGGGGCGGCCGACCACGGCCATGGCCAGGGAGAGCCGCTGCTGCTGGCCGCCGGAGAGCCGGCGGTAGGGGGTGCGGCCGCAGTCGCCCAGCCCGAGCCGCTCCACCAGGGGGTCCACGTCGAGCGGGTCGGCGTACAGGGAGGCCATGTGGCGCAGCATCTCGACGGCGCGGGCGCCGGAGTGGACCCCGCCGGACTGGAGCATCACACCGACCCGCGGCCGCAGGGCGGCGGCGTCGGCGACGGGGTCGAGGCCGAGGACGCGGACGGTGCCGGCGTCGGGGCGGCGGTAGCCCTCGCAGGTCTCCACCGTGGTCGTCTTGCCCGCGCCGTTGGGGCCGAGGACCGCCGTGACCGAGGACCCCGGTACGTCGAGGTCCAGGCCGTCCACCGCGGTCTTGGCGCCGTACCGCTTCACCAGTCCGCGGATCACCACGGCGGGGTCGTTGCTCATGCGGGTGAGTCTACGGAGCGGTAGCAGGGCCTCCGGGGCCCGGGGCGGAGCCCCTGTCCGTCCCCCGTACGCCGTAGTTCTTTCGCGGAGATCTTTCTCCGGAACGGAAGGTGACCGTTCCGGCACGTCCCGCGGGCCCCCGCCGGCCGGCGGGGGAGGGCGTACCCGCTCGTCGGAGGGGCTCCGCCGGTGCCGCGCGAGGCCCCTCCGACGAGTCGGCACCCCTCCCGCACCGTCACTCTGCGTCGACAGATTAGGTAACCCTTAGTGATGGATGACACCAGGAGTGGCCTCGGTCACGGCTTGTCGGGCCTCGCGTAATTACGCAACAATGGTGTTGTGAAAAACGGCGAACGGCAGACCGAGACCCCTCAGGGGGAGCTCGCACCCGGGGAGCGGTCCACCCGCAACCGGGTCGCGCGCTCCATCCTGGACCACGGTCCGTCCACCGTCGCCGACCTCGCCCAGCGTCTCGGCCTCACCCAGGCCGCCGTCCGCCGCCATCTCGACACGCTCGTCGCCGACGACGTGGTCGCACCCCGTGAGCAGCGCGTGTACGGAGCGCGTACCCGGGGCCGGCCCGCCAAGGTGTTCGCGCTGACCGACTGCGGCCGTGACGCCTTCGACCAGTCGTACGACACGCTCGCCGCCGACGCCCTGCGCTGGATCGCGCAGGCCGCGGGCGGCGGGGAGCGGGGCGAGGCCGCGGTGGCCGCGTTCGCCCGGGCGCGACTGGCGGCACCGGCCGAGACCTACCGGGAAGCGGTCGAGGCCGCGGACCCCGCGCAGCGCACCGAGGCCCTTGCCAAGGCGTTGACCGTGGACGGGTACGCTGCTACGGCGAAGAGCGCTCCCGGTCCGCACAGCGGTGAACAGCTCTGCCAGCACCACTGCCCGGTCGCGCATGTCGCCGAGCAGTTCCCGCAGCTCTGCGAGGCGGAGACCGAGGTCTTCTCCCGCCTGCTCGGGACCCATGTGCAGCGTCTCGCCACGATCGCCCACGGCGACGGGGTGTGCACCACCTTCATCCCGCGAAGCGCCGCACCACAGACCAACACATCAGCATCTGCAAGCACGGCCGGGAGGAACCCCGCATGACCACGGAGACTGCTCACCCTGAGCTCGAGGGTCTGGGCAACTACGAGTACGGCTGGGCCGACTCCGACGCGGCCGGTGCCGCTGCCAAGCGCGGTCTGAGCGAGGACGTCGTCCGCGACATCTCCGCGAAGAAGAACGAGCCCGAGTGGATGCTGAAGCTCCGCCTCAAGGGCCTGAAGCTCTTCGACAAGAAGCCCATGCCCACCTGGGGCTCCGACCTCTCGGGCATCGACTTCGACAACATCAAGTACTTCGTGCGGTCCACCGAGAAGCAGGCCGAGTCCTGGGAGGACCTGCCGGAGGACATCAAGAACACGTACGACAAGCTCGGCATCCCGGAGGCGGAGAAGCAGCGCCTCGTCGCCGGTGTCGCGGCCCAGTACGAGTCCGAGGTCGTCTACCACCAGATCCGCGAGGACCTGGAGCAGCAGGGCGTCATCTTCCTGGACACCGACACCGCGCTCAAGGAGCACCCGGAGCTGTTCCAGGAGTACTTCGGCACGGTCATCCCGGTCGGCGACAACAAGTTCGCCTCGCTGAACAGCGCCGTGTGGTCGGGCGGCTCCTTCATCTACGTCCCCAAGGGCGTCCAGGTGGACATCCCGCTCCAGGCCTACTTCCGTATCAACACGGAGAACATGGGCCAGTTCGAGCGGACGCTGATCATCGTCGACGAGGACGCCTACGTCCACTACGTCGAGGGCTGCACCGCCCCGATCTACTCCTCGGACTCGCTGCACTCCGCGGTGGTCGAGATCATCGTCAAGAAGGGCGGCCGCTGCCGCTACACGACGATCCAGAACTGGTCGAACAACGTCTACAACCTGGTCACCAAGCGCGCCGTGGCGTACGAGGGCGCGACCATGGAGTGGATCGACGGCAACATCGGTTCCAAGGTCACCATGAAGTACCCGGCCGTCTACCTGATGGGCGAGCACGCCAAGGGCGAGACCCTGTCCATCGCCTTCGCGGGCGAGGGCCAGCACCAGGACGCCGGCTCCAAGATGGTCCACATGGCGCCGAACACCTCCTCGAACATCGTCTCCAAGTCGGTGGCGCGGGGCGGCGGCCGCACCTCGTACCGCGGTCTGGTCGAGATCGGCGAGGGTGCCGCGGGCTCGAAGAGCAACGTGCTGTGCGACGCCCTGCTCGTCGACACCATCTCCCGCTCGGACACCTACCCCTACGTCGACGTCCGCGAGGACGATGTGACGATGGGCCACGAGGCGACCGTCTCCAAGGTCTCCGACGACCAGCTCTTCTACCTGATGGCCCGCGGCCTCTCGGAGTTCGAGGCCATGGCCATGATCGTGCGCGGCTTCGTCGAGCCGATCGCGAAGGAGCTGCCCATGGAGTACGCGCTGGAGCTCAACCGGCTGATCGAGCTGCAGATGGAGGGCTCGGTCGGCTAGTCCGGCCGCCGCCCCGTTCCGCAGCGCATTCCTTGACGTAGACGTGTTCTTTTAAGAGAGCGAGCAAGACGACAGCCATGGCTGAGGCTCAGAACATCCCGACGGGTTCCACCACCGCCGGCTCGATCGCGGTGGCCGCGGAGTCCACCGTCGCCACCCGGATGAGCGCGCCCCCGTCCTTCGACGTGGCGGACTTCCCCGTGCCGCACGGCCGCGAGGAGGAGTGGCGTTTCACCCCGCTGGAGCGGCTGCGCGGCCTCGCCGACGGCACCGCGGTCGCCAACGGCACGATGAAGGCCCAGATCGACGCGCCGGACGGCGTCACGGTCGAGTCCGTCGACCGCGGCGACGAGCGCGTCGGCAAGGCGGGCACCCCGGTCGACCGGGTCTCCGCGCAGGCGTTCTCGTCGTTCGCCAAGGCCACGGTCGTCACGGTGCCCAAGGAGACCGTGCTCGCCGAGCCGATCCGCGTCGCCCTGCACGGCGAGGGCGGCACGACCTTCGGTCACACCGTCTTCGACATCAAGCCGTTCGCCGAGGCGATCATCGTGATCGACCACACCGGTGACGGCGTGCGCGCCGCCAACGTCGACGTCCTCGTCGGCGACGGCGCCAAGGTCACCTTCGTGTCCGTGCAGGACTGGGACGACACCGCCGTCCACACCTCCCAGCACAACGCGCTGCTCGGCCGCGACGCCAGCTTCAAGTCCGTCGTGGTCACCTTCGGCGGCGACGTCGTACGCATCCACCCGCGCGTGCGCTACGCCGGCCCCGGCGGCGAGGCCGAGATGCTCGGCCTGTACTTCACCGACGCGGGCCAGCACCAGGAGCACCGCCTCCTGGTCACCCACGACGCACCGCACTGCAAGTCCCACGTGGTCTACAAGGGCGCGCTGCAGGGCGAGGGCGCGCACGCGGTCTGGATCGGCGACGTCCTGATCGAGAAGTCCGCCGAGGGCACCGACACGTACGAGATGAACCGCAACCTCGTCCTGACGGACGGCGCCCGGGTCGACTCGGTGCCGAACCTGGAGATCGAGACCGGCGAGATCGTCGGCGCCGGCCACGCCTCGGCGACCGGCCGCTTCGACGACGAGCAGCTCTTCTACCTGCAGGCCCGTGGTATCCCGGCCGACGAGGCCCGCCGTCTGGTCGTGCGCGGCTTCTTCGCCGAGCTCGTCCAGCAGATCGGCGTCGAGGACATCGAGGAGCGGCTGATCTCCAGGATCGAGTCCGAGCTCGAGGCGTCCGTCTGATGTCCTACGTCAAGGCCTGCGCGCTGAGCGAGCTGGAGGAGAACACCCCCAAGCGGGTGGAGATCGACGGCACGCCGGTGTCCATCGTCCACACCGAGGGCGAGGTGTTCGCGATCAACGACATCTGCTCGCACGCGAACGTGTCGCTCTCGGAGGGCGAGGTCGACGACTGTGCGATCGAGTGCTGGCTGCACGGCTCGGCGTTCGACCTGCGTACCGGCAAGCCGTCCGGGCTCCCCGCGACGCGCCCCGTACCCGTATACCCCGTAAAGATCGAAGGGGACGATGTGCTCGTCTCCCTCACCCAGGAGTCCTGAGGCACCCATGGCAACGCTTGAAATCCACGACCTGCACGTCTCCGTCGAGGCCGAGAACGGAGCCCGCGAGATCCTCAAGGGCGTCGACCTCACCGTCAAGCAGGGTGAGACGCACGCCATCATGGGCCCCAACGGCTCGGGCAAGTCCACCCTGGCGTACTCGCTGGCCGGTCACCCGAAGTACACCATCACCGGTGGCACCGTGACCCTCGACGGCGAGGACGTCCTGGAGATGTCCGTCGACGAGCGCGCCCGCGCCGGTGTCTTCCTCGCCATGCAGTACCCGGTCGAGGTCCCCGGTGTCTCGGTCTCCAACTTCCTGCGCACCTCCGCCACGGCGATCCGCGGCGAGGCCCCCAAGCTGCGCACCTGGGTGAAGGAGGTCAAGGAGGCCATGGCGCGTCTCCAGATGGACCCGGCCTTCGCCGAGCGCAACGTCAACGAGGGCTTCTCCGGCGGTGAGAAGAAGCGCCACGAGATCCTCCAGCTGGAGCTCCTCAAGCCGAAGATCGCGATCCTCGACGAGACCGACTCCGGCCTGGACGTCGACGCCCTGCGCATCGTCTCCGAGGGCGTCAACCGCGTCCGCGAGACCGGTGAGGTCGGCACCCTGCTGATCACCCACTACACGCGCATCCTGCGCTACATCAAGCCCGACTTCGTGCACGTGTTCGCGAACGGCCGCATCGCCGAGTCCGGCGGCGCCGAGCTCGCCGACCAGCTGGAGGCCGAGGGCTACGACAAGTACGTGAAGGGTGGCGCGACCGCGTGACACAGCTGCCTGGCCTCCTCGACATCGAGGCGATCCGCAAGGACTTCCCCCTGCTGGATCGTGTGGTCCACGACGGGAAGAAGATCGTTTACCTGGACAACGCGGCGACCTCCCAGAAGCCGCGCCAGGTGCTCGACGCGCTGAACGAGTACTACGAGCGGCACAACGCCAACGTCCACCGCGGCGTGCACGTGCTCGCCGAGGAGGCCACGGCGCTGTACGAGGGCGCCCGCGACAAGGTCGCCGCCTTCATCAACGCGCCGAGCCGCGACGAGGTGATCTTCACCAAGAACGCCTCGGAGTCGCTCAACCTGGTCGCGAACATGCTCGGCTGGGCGGACGACCCCTACCGGGTCGACCGCGAGACCGAGATCGCCATCACGGAGATGGAGCACCACTCCAACATCGTCCCGTGGCAGCTGCTCTCGCAGCGCACCGGCGCGAAGCTGAAGTGGTTCGGCCTCACCGACGACGGCCGCCTCGACCTGTCCAACATCGAAGAGGTCATCACGGAGAAGACGAAGATCGTCTCCTTCACGCTGGTCTCCAACATCATGGGCACGATCAACCCGGTCGAGGCGATCGTCCGGCGCGCGCAGGAGGTCGGCGCGCTGGTGCTGATCGACGCCTCGCAGGCCGCTCCGCACATGCCGCTGGACGTGCAGGAGCTCGGCGCCGACTTCGTGGCCTTCACCGGCCACAAGATGTGCGGCCCGACCGGCATCGGCGTGCTCTGGGGCCGCCAGGAGCTCCTGGAGGACCTGCCTCCGTTCCTCGGCGGCGGCGAGATGATCGAGACCGTGTCGATGCACGCCTCGACGTACGCCCCGGCGCCCCACAAGTTCGAGGCGGGTACGCCCCCGATCGCCCAGGCCGTCGGCCTCGGCGCGGCCGTGGACTACCTGACCGCGATCGGCATGGACAAGATCGCCGCGCACGAGCACGCGATCACCGAGTACGCGGTCAGGCGCCTGCAGGAGGTTCCCGACCTGCGGATCATCGGCCCCACCACGGCCGAGGACCGCGGCGCCGCGATCTCCTTCGTGCTCGGTGACATCCACCCGCACGACGTCGGCCAGGTCCTGGACGAGCAGGGCATCGCGGTCCGCGTGGGCCACCACTGCGCCCGCCCGGTCTGCCTGCGGTACGGAATTCCCGCGACCACGCGAGCGTCGTTCTACCTGTACTCCTCTCCGGCCGATGTCGACGCGCTGATCGACGGGCTGGAGCACGTACGGAACTTCTTCGGATAACGAGGGCGACGAGGCGACGAGGCCGCTGTGAAGCTGGATTCGATGTACCAGGAACTGATCCTGGACCACTACAAGCACCCGCACGGGCGAGGCCTGCGCGACGGCGACGCCGAGGTGCACCACGTCAACCCGACGTGTGGTGACGAGATCACGCTGCGCGTGAAGTACGACGGCCAGACGCTGACGGACGTCAGCTACGAGGGCCAGGGCTGCTCGATCAGCCAGGCCAGCGCGTCCGTGCTGAACGAGCTGCTGGTCGGCAAGGAACTGTCCGAGGCGCAGAAGATCCAGGCTGTGTTCCTGGAGCTGATGCAGTCCAAGGGCAAGATCGAGCCGGACGAGGCCATGGAGGAGGTGCTGGAGGACGCGGTCGCGTTCGCCGGCGTCTCCAAGTACCCGGCCCGTGTGAAGTGTGCTCTGCTGAGCTGGATGGCGTGGAAGGACGCGACCGCCCAGGCACTGGGCGACGCGGAGAGGAAGACGGCATGACCGAGAACGCGACGCCCGCAGCGGCCGGGGAGCCGGAGACGGCGGCGGTGGCCCTCAAGCCGGCCACCGAGGAGGAGGTCCGCGAGGCCCTCTACGACGTGGTCGACCCCGAGCTGGGGATCGACGTCGTCAACCTGGGGCTGATCTACGGCATCCACATCGACGACGCCAACATCGCCACCCTGGACATGACCCTCACGTCGGCGGCCTGCCCGCTGACGGACGTCATCGAGGACCAGGCGAAGTCGGCGACGGAGGGCATCGTCAACGAGCTCCGCATCAACTGGGTCTGGATGCCCCCGTGGGGCCCGGACAAGATCACGGACGACGGCCGCGAGCAGCTGCGCGCCCTGGGCTTCAACGTCTGAGCCCGACGGACACCCCGAAGGGGCCCGGCACCTGTGGGTGCCGGGCCCCTTCGCGTGCGGTGCGCACATCTGTTCTGTGTACAGGTGTACGCATCGTTGTGTACGCTCGTACACATGCCCTACGCACTCCTTGCCGCCGCCATAGCCGCCGAGGTCGCCGGGACGACCGCGATGAAGTACAGCGACGGGTTCACCAAGCTGTGGCCCTCGCTGGGGACGCTGCTCGGCTACGTCGTCGCCTTCACCCTCCTCGCCCAGACGCTGAAGTCGATGTCGGTCGGCACCGCCTACGCGATCTGGGCCGGGGTCGGCACCGCCGCCATCGCCGCGATCGGGATGGTCTTCCTCGGTGAGGCGGCCACCGCCGCCAAGATCGCCGGGATCGTGCTGGTGATCGCCGGGGTGGTGCTGCTCAACCTCGGCGGGGCGCACTGATGGCCTCCCGTGCGGTGCGGCGCTACGACCCCGACCGGCGCCAGCGCATCATCGACGCGGCGATCCGGGTGGTCGGCGCCAAGGGGATCGCGGGGCTCAGTCACCGCACCGTGGCCGCGGAGGCCGACGTACCGCTGGGCTCGACCACGTACCACTTCACGACCCTCGACGAGCTGCTGGTCGCCGCCCTGCGGCAGGCGAACGCCGCCTTCGCCGAGACCGTCGCCGCCTCGCCCGCCCTCGCGGACGCGGCCGGCGACCTCGCGGGCGCGCTGGCCCGGCTGCTGGGCGAGGTGTTCGAGGCCGACCGGGGGCGGGCGGAGCTGGAGTACGAGCTGTACCTGGCCGCCCTGCGCCGCCCGGCCCTGCGCCCCGTCGCGGCCGAGTGGTGCGAGGCCATGGTCCTGGCCCTGGCCGGCCGCACGGACCCGGTCACCGCCCGCGCCCTGGTGGCGGTCATGGACGGCATCTGCCTCCAGGTCCTGCTCACCGACGCACCGTACGACGAGGCCTACGCGCGGGAGATCCTCGCCCGCGTGCTCAGGGCCGCGTAGGCCCTACGCGTCGCCGGCCGTCGTGGCGCGGGCCGCGGCCAGGGCGGTGGCCACGCTCGCCTCGATGTCCTGGACCGGGTAGATCACCTCGCGCACCGTACGGTCCCGCCCGATCACCAGCGTCAGCCGCTTGAGCCGGCTCGTGCCGGACGCGCGGAACGTCGGCAGCCGCAGGGCCGCCGTCAGGGCGAGGTCGGCGTCCGAGAGGAGGGGGAAGCGCAGGCCCTCCCGCTCGGCGAACTCGCGCTGTTCGTCCGGGCGCTGGGTGGAGACGCCGTGCACGGTCGCGCCCGCCGCCGTGAAGGCGGCGAGCTGGTCGCGGTACGTGCACGACTCGAGCGTGCAGCCGCGCGCGCCCGGGATCCGGGCCCACCCCGGCGGGTAGGACTCGGCCCGGGCGTAGGCGCCGGGGAAGCAGTACAGGACGGTGGACGCGGTGTCCGCGACCGGGTCGCGGACCGTGCCGTCGGCGGCCGCGAGCCCGAGCTCCGGCAGCCGCGTCCCCTTCAGCGCGTGTACCCGTTCCGCCTCGCGCGAGGCCTCCGTCGTGGTCGCCGTCATCTCTCCCTCTCCCAGGATCCAGGTGTCACCCCAGTCCTGGAGGGCCACCAGGACCGGGAGCAGTGCCCGCCCGCGCGGGGTCAGCCGGTACGCGTGCCGCACCGGTCGTTCCTGGTACGGCTCGCGCGTGAGCACTCCCGCCTCGACGAGCAGTCGCAGCCGCTCCGCCAGCACCTTGCGGGAGACCCCCAGCTCCCGCTGGAACTCGTCGAACCGGTGCAGGCCGCGCGCCGCGTCGCGCACGATCAGCAGCGTCCACCAGTCGCCGACCACGTCGAGTGCCTGGGCGATGGCGCAGTCGGCGTCACCGAGTTGCGTGCGCTGGGCCATGGGAACCGTCCTTACGTCCGTTGACCCGAGGCTGCCATGCTGACATAGTCAGTTCCCAAAAGGAACTGACTCGTGAGCGCAGGGGGCGCGGTGCTGCAAGCGTTCAAGGACGTACCCAGAGCGGTCTGGCTGCTGGCCGGCGGCGGCTTCGTCAACGCCGTCGTCAGCTTCACCTTCGTTTTCGTCTTCGTGTACCTGACCGGGCCGCGCGGCCTGGGCGTCGCGGAGGCGGGCCTGGTCGTCGGCATCGGCGGCGTCGGCCTGGTCGCCGGGAACTTCACCGGCGGCTGGTACGGCGACCGCTTCGGCCACCGGCGCGTGCTGCTCACCGCCTCCGCACTCGGCGGCGCGGTCCTGCTCTGCCTGCCCGTCCTGCCGACCGCCCTGCTGTACGTCGCCCTGCCACTGGCCCAGTACGCCTCCGGGGTGATCCGCGCCGCCAACTCCGCGCTGGTCGCCGTCACCGTCCCCGAGGGCTCCCGGCGCCAGGCGTTCGCCGTCATCCGCTGCCTGGCCAACGGCGGGTTCACCGTGGGCCCGCCGCTCGGGGCGCTGGTCGCGACCTGGCTCTCGTACGACTGGCTCTTCGTCGCGGACGGCGTCGGCACCCTCTTCCTCGCCTTCTGGACCGCCCGGGCCGTACCGGCCCGCGGTGCCGGACGCGCCGCGGTCCCGGACGGGGGACGGGACCGCGGCGGGGTCTGGCGCGAGCTGCGCGCGCGGCCCGCCGTCCTGGTGCTGCTGGCCGCGATCGTCGTCATCGACATCGTCTACCGGCAGCAGTACTCCACCTTCCCCGTGTACCTCGCCGACCAGGGCCTGGACACCCGCGCGTACGGCCTGCTCATCGCCATCAACGGCGGTGTCATCCTGCTGCTGGAGCTGCCCGTCGCCCTCGCCCTGCGCCGGCGCTCCCCGCTGCGCGTCATCGGTTCCGGGCTGCTGCTGGTCGGGACCGGCTACGCGGCGCTGCTGCTGGGCGCCGGCATCGCCACCGCCGTCGTGATGATGGTCCTGGTCAGTCTCGGGGAGATCCTCTACAAGACCACCGCCACCGCGTACGTCGCCGACGAGGCCCCCGAGCACGCGGTGGGCCGCTTCCAGAGCCTGTACGCGGGCGTCTCCGTCACCGGTGTGGTCCTCGCCGCGCCGCTGGGCGGGGCCCTGTACGCGGCGGCGCCCGGCCTGCTGTGGCCGGTGTGCGCGGGCCTCGGCGCGGCGGCCGGGGCGACCGTGCTGGCGATGGGCGCGCGGGCGGCCCGGGAACACGGGCGACCGGCACATGAGACCGGTTCGCCCGCACCCGCCGTCGTTGGTTAGGTTTCAGGCATGACTGCTACGCGTACCACCGGCGCCGTCGCCGCCGGCCTTGCCACCCTCACCCCCGACGGCACCGTCCTCGACACCTGGTTCCCGGCCCCCGCGCTGGCCGACGAGCCCGGCCCGGCCGGCACCGAGCGCCTGACCGCCGAGCAGGCCGTGGAGCTCCTCGGCCCGGCCGCCGCCAAGGCCCTGCGCACGGACGCGGTCCGCGGCGTCGAGGTCGTGGCCGTCCGTACGGTGATCTCCTCCCTCGAGGACAAGCCGCTGGACGCCCACGACGCGTACCTGCGCCTGCACCTGCTGAGCACCCGCCTGGTCAAGCCGCACGGCCAGAACCTGGACGGCGTCTTCGGCCTCCTGACCAACGTCGCCTGGACCTCGCTGGGCCCGGTCGCCGTCGACCAGGTCGAGACCGTCCGGCTGAACGCCCGCGCCGAGGGCCTGCACCTCCAGGTCACCTCGATCGACAAGTTCCCGCGGATGACCGACTACGTCGCCCCCAAGGGCGTGCGCATCGCCGACGCCGACCGCGTCCGCCTCGGCGCGCACCTCGCCGAGGGCACCACGGTCATGCACGAGGGCTTCGTCAACTTCAACGCCGGCACCCTCGGCGTCTCCATGGTCGAGGGCCGCATCTCCGCGGGCGTCGTCGTGGGCGACGGCTCCGACATCGGCGGCGGCGCCTCCACCATGGGCACCCTGTCCGGCGGCGGCAAGCAGATCATCTCGATCGGCGAGCGCTGCCTGGTGGGCGCCGAGGCGGGCGTCGGCATCGCGCTCGGCGACGAGTGCATCGTCGAGGCGGGCCTGTACGTGACCGCGGGCACCCGGGTCACCCTGCCGGACGGCCAGGTCGTCAAGGCACTGGAGCTCTCGGGCGCCAGCAACATCCTCTTCCGCCGCAACTCGGTCACCGGCGCCGTCGAGGCCCGCCCGAACAACGCGGTCTGGGGCGGCCTGAACGAGGTCCTGCACAGCCACAACTGACGCCCGCCGGGCTGACGTACGCGAAGGCCCCCGCCCGGGATCCCGGGCGGGGGCCTTCGCGTACGTGTGCGGGGTCTTCGCGTGCGTGTGCTGTCGGCTGCCGTGCGTGCCCGGCGTCAGTGCGGGGCGATCGTGCGGATGAGGCCCGCGAAGGCGCGTTCCTCGGCCTCCGTCAGTTCCACCGTCTCCATCGGGTGGGAGGCGGCGCCGCGCTGGGCCGGGATGGCCTTGAGGCCCTGCTCGTAGGCGCTGGGCTCCGGGCGGTGGGAGCGGTTGCCCCGCATCATGTGGCCGAGGCCGACGAACCAGACGAGAGCGACGGCCACCAGCACGGCGAGGCCGATCTCCTGGGCGAGGGAGATGGAGGGGAACACGCGGGTCCTCCAAGCGCGAGTACGGGCGATGCGGGCGCGGGCGTGCAGATACTGAAGCACCACATCGGGGGGTTTGCGCGCAGATGTGGTGAGGATCACGCAAGGTCCCGCCAGGGCCGAAAGTCCCCTTCTTGGGGGTAAAGGGCCCCTGACCCGGCCCGGAGGCGTCCGCGGTCAGCCGCTCGTGGGCCGGGAGCATGGCAGGGGGCCCGGCCGGGACGGCGGTCGGGCCCCCTGGTGTTCCACCCGTCGTGACTACGGGCGGAAGCGCAGGACCTGCGGGTCGTGGTCGCTGTTCTGGTCGGCGAACTCCGCGTTGATGTGCACGCTGTCGTACGTGAAGTTCTTGATCGCCGGGCTGGTCAGGATCTGGTCCAGCACCTGCGAGTTGCCCTGGAAGACGTACGAGTAGCGCTCCGACTTCGGCAGCGAGGTGATCGCCGGGAAGAGGGCCCCGCCGTCGGCCAGCGCCTTCGTCGTCGCCGAGAACTCGAAGTCGTTGATGTCACCGAGGACGATGACGTTCGCGTTGTTCTGGGCGGCCAGGATCTGCTTGACGAAACCATTCACCGACTGCGCCTGGAGCAGTCGCTTGGCCTCGGAGGAGCGCACCGGCGGCTGGTGGTGCGAGGTGAGGCCCTCGTCGCCGCCCTTGGAACCGAAGTGGTTGGCGATGACGAAGACCGTCTTGCCACGGAAGACGAACTCGCCCGCCAGCGGCTTGCGGCTGTCGTTCCACGCCGGGTTCGCCGGGTCGATGCGGCCGGGGGAGTGGGTGAGGGCGGCCTTGCCGGCCTCCGCGCTCACGCCGGTCGCGGTGGCGGCGTCGCCGGCGGCGCGGTCGGTGAAGGAGACCCGGGCCGGGTTGAAGAGGAAGACCTGGCGGATGTTGCCGCCGGGCTCACCGCCGTCCTTGTTGTTCACCGGGTTGATGGTGCGCCACTGGTAGGCCGGGCCGCCCGCGGCGGCGATGGCGGCGGTGAACTTCGTCAGCGTCTGCTCGGCCGAGACGGTGCCGTCGTTCTTGGCGCCGTTGTCGTCCTGGATCTCCTCCAGGGCGAGGATGTCGGGGGCGGCCAGGTTCTCGACGACCGCCTTGGCGAGCGCGTCGAACTTCTCCTGCGAGTCGGTCGGGTCGAGGTTCTCGACGTTGTACGTCGCGACCGCGAGCTCCTGGGCCGCCTGCGGCTTGGTCTTCTCGCGCGCCAGTCCCTTGGACTCGACGGTGCCCAGCGTGCGGGCCACCAGCGTGTAGCCGCCGAACTGGTTGAAGTCCAGCGGGCCCTCGGTGGTGCCGGTCAGACGGTCGCCGACGTTGGCCACGGGGAACGGCTTCTCGGCGATCGGGGCCAGCTGCTGGATCTGGAGCCGGCCGGTGTTCTGGGACTCGTAGGAGCCGTAGAGCGTGCCGCCGCGCCGGGTGTTGTTCTCCCAGCCCTTCACCGTGACCCACAGCTCCGAGTACGGGTCCGTGGCGCCGACCACCCGCGAGGTGCCGATCGCGACGTTCATGCCCTCCAGGGACTCGTAGTAGTCCAGGGCGTAGCGGGAGGGGTCCAGGGTGAGGCCGTTGATGCTGCCGCCCGCGGCCGGGTCGCCGGCGGGCGCGTACGCGGCGGGCACCGTGTACTCGTTGACGGCGGCCGCCTCGGGCAGCGCGTTGCCCGAGGAGACCACGGTGACGGTCGGCTTGGAGATCTGGGTGGCCGACTGGTTGCCCGAGTTCAGCCCGCCGGGCACGTACTCGCCGACCAGGCCCGAGACCTTGACCGCGTCGCCCACGGCGACGGTGGGGGCGGAGCCGGTGAAGACGAAGACGCCCTCGCTGGTCGCGGCGTTGTCGTCGGCGTCGGGGTCCTGGATCCAGAAGCCGCGCGAGCCGTAGGTACGGACGCCGGTCACGATGCCCGCGACGTCGGCGACCTGCTTGCCGACCAGGGGCGATATCCGGGTGGTTCCCTGGATGTCGTGAATGCGTACCGGCTCGGCGGCGGCCGCGTCGTTCTCGGCCGCGCCGGCCGAACCCGCGAGGAGGCCGCCGGCCAGGGCGGTGGCCACGACGGCCGCGACGGCGGCGGAGCGGGGAAGCGAGGAGCGCATGGGCAGGACTCCGGTGTGGTGGTGAGGGTCAGGAAGATCTACGCGCGTCAATCTCCTTCTTTGTCAGCGAAGTTGTCAAGGTCTCCAGGGAATACGGTGAGTGTCTGTGGGATGAACCAAAGACATCGGCTCCTCGGGGGCCGCCCGATTGCGTCTACGCTGGGCCCCGCCGTCCGCTCAAGTCCGCGAGGAGAACCACCCCATGTCGCCTGAGCCGCGCCCCACGCTGCCGCCGGTACGGCTGCACTCCGATGCGGAACTGGCCCGCGACGCGCTCGCCGCCCCGCTGTTCGCGCGGGCCGTCCGGCTGGCGCGCTGGGCCGGGCCGCGGACCCGGGTCGGAGCGGGCGGTGAACTGGCCGCCGAGCAGCTGCCGGAGGCCGCCGCGCTGCTGGGGCTGCCCGCCGGCGCGGAGGGGGAGGCGAGCGCGAGCGAGGCCTGGCGGGTGGCGCTGGACACCGGCCTGGTGGATGTGACGGAGCCGGACGAGGACGGGTCGGAGGCGGGCACGGCGGCAGGCGCGGCGTCGGGCTCGGCGGGTGCGGCGTCGGGTGCGTCGGATGACGCCGACGGCGAGGAGTACGGCACCGCCACGCCGGGCGCCGACCTCGCGCTGGTCACCGGCGGCGCGCCCGGCGACGTACTGGACCTGTGGCTGGCGGCGCTGGACACCGTCCTCGCGGACGCGACCGTGCCCGACCTCGACGACCTCGTCGATGCCCTCGACGCGGGCGGCGAGATCGACTTCGACCAGCTGGACTGGGACCCGCAGCGCGAGGCGGACTTCCTCGACGGCGTGCTCGCCAACCTCTACCTGCTGACCGTCGCCGAGGGCGGGGCGGGCGGGGGTCAGGTGCCGCTGCCGGTGCTGGCCGCCTCGATGGTGGTGCCCGACGACATGGGCGACCCGACCGACGAGGTGCTGGAGCGGGTCTCGGACGCGATGATGCGGCTGGACGACCAGTTCCGGCAGCTGGAGCCGATCGGGCTGGTGGAGTTCCGTCCGCTCGACGAGGAACTCATGGCGGAGACGGACGACGAGGAGTTCACCGGGGCGGCCGTCGCCGACGACGAGGACGTCTCCCGGTACGGGCTGGTCCGGCTGACCCCGCTCGGCCTGTACGGGATCCGGGCCCGGATGCTGGAGGCGGGCGTCGAGGCCCCGGCCGTCGGCGACCTGGCGGACAAGGGCGCGGAGATGCTGCTCGACGTCGTCTCCGGCTACCCGGAGGCCGCCGCGCAGGGCGAGATCGAGCAGTGGCTGGCCGCCCGCGACCTGTCCGCGGCGGTCGCGGAGCTGCTGGCCGCGGCGCGCGGCGGCGACGAGGGCGGCCCGCTGCGCCGGCTGCGCTGCCAGCAGGCCCTCGCACTGGCCGGCCCGGCGGCCGAACCCGTGGTCCGCGACGTGCTGGACGACGCCGAGCTGGGCGGCCTGGCCCGGGTCTGGCTGGCCGAGCACGGCGCGGCGGACGTGCCGCCGCCCGGCGAGGCGCTGGTGTTCTGGCTGACCGTGGACACCATCGCGGCGCAGCTCGCCGCCGACGGCGAGACCGAGGAACTGCCCGCGCTGATGGAGAGCCTGACCGCCCACCACACCGGCTTCTTCGACACGGCCTGGCGGGTGGAGCACCCGGCGACGGCCTATGTGCTGGAGGCCATGGGCCGGCTGCACCCGGACAGGAAGGCCGCCAAGGAGGCGCGCAAGGCGGCGTTCAAGGCCCGGTCCCGGCATTCCTAACGCGCCGTTTACGGACAGGAGTTGGCCATTCCGGCCGGACGCAAGCGGTCAGAAGGCGGTCGGGGGGAATTCAGCCGCCGTTCACGTGGGGCCGGGAACCTGTCGGCCGACCCCACTCAGGCGAAACCTCCCCACCCTGGAGAACAGATGCCGCTCAGCCGTAGAGACTTCACCGCCCGCTCCGTCCTGGCCGGAGCGGGCGTCGCGCTCACCGGGACGGTCGGCGCCCTCGCCACCGCGCCGGGGGCGCTCGCGGCGGAGGACACCACGCGGCGCGACGAGCACGGCCGGCCCTGCGAGCCCGGCTACGGCGCGCTGGTCCCGGACCCCGACGGGATCCTCGCCCTCCCGGCCGGGTTCACGTACCGCGTCATCACCCACAGCGGTGTCACGAAGCTGGACTCGGGCGAGTTCACCCCCTCCAACCACGACGGGACGGCCGCCTTCGAGGGCCACCGCGGCGTCACCCTGCTGGTCAACAACCACGAGCTCAAGGGCGCCCGGACCAAGTGGAAGCACCCGGTTCCGCTCGCCGAGGGCCTGGTCTACGACCCGGCCGCGGCCGGCGGCTGCACGGTCGTCGAGGTCCGCCGCGGCGGCGAGATCGCCGAGTGGGTCGGCATCGCCGGTACGTCGACCAACTGCGCCGGCGGCGCCACCGCCTGGGGCACCTGGCTGACCTGCGAGGAGAACTCCGACCTCGCCGGCAAGAACGGCATGACCAAGGACCACGGCTACGTCTTCGAGGTGGACCCGCACGACCGCCGGGCCAACCGCGACCCCAAGCCGCTCAAGGCGTTCGGCCGCTACGACCACGAGGCCGTCGTCATCGACCCCAAGCAGGGCCACGCCTACCTGACGGAGGACGCTTCCGGCCCCAACGGCCTGCTCTACCGCTGGACGCCGCCGCAGGGCTTCCGGCACGGGCGCGGCAAGTTGCGCACCCTGTCCGACACCGCCGGCGCGCTGCACGCCGCCAAGTGCTTCGACAAGGCCGGCCGGTTCGTGGACGACCTCTCGCGCGCGACGAAGATCGGCACGGTGTACGGGGTCGACTGGGTCGAGGTGAGCGACCGCGACGCCCGTACGGTGCCCACGCGCAAGCAGTTCGCCGAGGGCGGCGTCACGCGCGGCCGCAAGCTGGAGGGCATGTGGTGGGCCGACGGGGGCGCGTACTTCGTCTCCTCCTACGCACGCGAGGAGAGCCCGGGCGCCCCGCACGACGGCGCCGTCTGGTTCTACGACCCCAAGCGGCGCACGATGCGGCTGACCGTGCTCATCGGGGTGAACGCCGACCCGTCGGCGGAGGGCGGCTACGACGGCCCGGACAACATCACGGTCTCCCCGTACGGCGGCCTGATCATCGCCGAGGACGGTTCGGGGCTCCAGCACCTGTTCGGCGCGACCGAGTCGGGCCGCACCTACCCGCTGGCGCGCAACGAGCTGAACATCGGCAGCGCCGAGGAGCCGGAGTACTCGGAGTTCACGGGTGTCTGCTTCTCCCCGGACGGGCGCACGCTGTTCGCCTGCATCCAGAACCCGGGCATCATGCTGGCGATCAAGGGCCCGTGGCGCCGCAAGCACGGCTGATACGTGGGCTGATACGCGTCGACGCACGCTGATGAGCGTGCGGGACGGCTCCCAGGGCAGGGACCGAGCCCTGGGAGCGGAGCCTACGAGTGGGCGGCGGCGCGGAGTTCTTCCTCCTGGGTCGCCGCGGCCCACTGCCCGAGCAGGAACTCGTACGCCTCGGCGGGCCACTCGCCGTCCACGCGGGTCTCGACGAGACGCCGTATCGCCTCGTTCGCCTCGGCGGCGGAGGGGCGGGCGGGACCCGCGAGCGGAAGTGTCTCGGACATAGGTACAAGGCTACGGGCGGGCACGGACAGCCTCCTTCGATTTCAAGGGTGGCCTGGATCACCCGGATAGGAACCGCAGGGCTGTCCCGGCCCGCCCACCTGCTCAGAGAGCCTGGGACGCGGGCTTGACCATGCCGCGCACTGTGCGGGACTTCACAAACTCGCCCATGGCCGTCATCTCCCATTCGCCCGAGAACTGCTTGATCAGCTTCGCCATCATGACGCCCGTCTGCGGCTCGGCACCGGTGAGGTCGAAGCGGACCAGCTCCTCGCCGCTGGCCGCGTCGATCAGACGGCAGTAGGCCTTGGCGACCTCGGTGAACTTCTGGCCCGAGAACGAGTTGACCGTGAAGACCAGGCCGGTGGCCTCGGCGGGCAGCCGCCCCAGGTCCACGACGATGACCTCGTCGTCCCCGGCGCCCTCGCCGGTCAGGTTGTCGCCCGAGTGCTTGACGGCACCGTTCAGGATGGACAGCTTGCCGAAGTAGCAGCTGTCGATGTGGTTGCGTTGCGGGCCGTACGCGATGACGGACGCGTCGAGGTCGATGTCCGCGCCGCGGAACGCGGGCTCCCAGCCCAGACCCATCTTGACCTGGGACAGCAGCGGGCGGCCGCCCTTGACCAGGGACACGGTCTGGTTCTTCTGGAGGCTGACCCGGCCCTTGTCCAGGTTGATCTTCCCCGGGGCGGGGGCGGGGGCGGCCGGGGCGGCGACCGGCGCGGCGGCGACCGGAGCCGGGGTGACCGGAGCCTGGGCGACGGGCGCGGGGGCCGGCGCGGGGACCGGCTCCTCCTCCACGCTGACGCCGAAGTCGGTCGCGATGCCGGCCAGCCCGTTGGCGTAGCCCTGGCCGACGGCGCGGACCTTCCACGCGCCGCCGCGCTGGTAGACCTCGACGACGACGAGCGCGGTCTCGGTGCCCAGCTGGGGCGGGGTGAAGGTGGCGATGACCGCCCCGCCGTCCGCGTCGCGCACGGTGGCGGTGGGCTCGATGCCCTGGAAGGTCTGCCCGGCGGCGTCGGGGCTGGCCGTGACGACGATCCGCTCGATGCCCGGGGGCAGCGCGGCGGTGTCCACCGTGATGGAGTCGGGTGCCGTGCCGCCGCCGGACCGGTAGCTGACACCGGGGCCGGACGGCTGGTTGTAGAAGATGAAGTCGTCGTCCGAACGCACCTTGCCGTTCGCAGTGAGCAGCAGTCCCGATACGTCGAGCCGTACCGGAGCGGCCACGTCCACCGTCACGCGCGCGGTGTTGAGCGGCAGGTTCGAACCTGGGGTCATAGCGGTCATGCCAGGTCAACGACCGAGGTGCCTTTGCCGTTCCCTTACATTCCGGGTCGGCCGGTACCGGTCAGCGGCGGCGGGCGTTGCGGGGGTGGTTCTTCGCGGTGCGCTCGTTCCCGAACTTGTACGAACCGGTCCAGCGCGCCATCACCAGCTGGGCATCACCGGATTCCACTTCGGCCAGGAACGCCTCCGCCCGGCCGCCCCGCAGGGTGCCGGCCGCCCGGCCGTGGTGGGTGAGGACGACGCTGCCGTCGGCACGCCGTTCGTAGCTGAATCCATGGGGTCTCGGCATGGGCCGCAGCCTGCCCGGCACGGGACCGGGCGGGCAACGGATTTACGGGCCGGCCGCCGGGCGACGGCGACGGGTCCACCGGGCTCCTGGCCCGGAGTGGCACACGGCCCGGAGTGGCACACGGCCCGGAGTGGCGCCGGCGGGCCCGGAGCGCGCCGGGCCCGACGGGCTGCTACGGCGTGACCCGGCGCGGCAGGCCCAGCGGGTTGGCCTCGCGCAGCTCGGGCGGGAGCAGCGCCTCCGGCACCGACTGGTAGGCCACCGGCCGCAGCCAGCGCTCGATCGCCGTCCCGCCGACGGAGGTGGAGTGCGAGGTCGCGGCCGGGTACGGGCCGCCGTGGTGCTGGGCCGGGGCCACCGCCACCCCGGTCGGCCAGCCGTTGACCACGACCCGGCCCGCCAGCGCCGTGACCGTGCCGATCAGCTCCGCCGCCGGCCCCGGGGCACCCTCGCCCTCGGCGGCGGACACCTGGAGGGTCGCGCTCAGGTTGCCGGGCAGCCGCTCCAGCACGGCGCCCGCCTCCCGCGGGTCCGCGTACCGCGCGACGACCGTCACCGGACCGAAGCACTCCTCCAGCAGCACCTCGTACCGCTCCGGCTCCTCGACCAGGCTGCGCGCGGAGACGGTCAGGAAGCCCGCGCCGACGGTGTGCTCCCCGCCGGCTCCGGGCGTGACGGGCGCGGCGACCCCGGGCAGGGCCGTGCGCTCGCGCACGCCGGCGACGAAGTTCTCGCGCATCCGGTGGTCGAGCAGCACCCCCGGCTCGGTCTCGCCGAGCCCCTTGGCGAGCGCGCCGGTCAGCCGGTCGCCGCCGGCGCCCTCGGGTACGAGGACCAGGCCGGGCTTGACGCAGAACTGGCCGACGCCGAGCGCGACCGAGCCCGCCAGCCCCGCGCCGATCTCCTCGGCACGCTCGGCGGCGGCGGCCTCGGTGACCACGACGGGGTTGAGGGAGCCGAGTTCGCCGTGGAAGGGGATCGGGACGGGCCGGGCGGCGGCCGCGTCGAACAGGGCCCGCCCGCCGCGGATCGAACCGGTGAATCCGGCGGCGCTCACCAGGGGGTGGCGGATCAGCTCCAGGCCCGCGTCGAACCCGTGGACGACGGCGACCACGTCGGCCGGGAGCCCGGACCGCTCGGCGGCCCGGCGCAGCAGCGACGCGCACAGCTCGGAGGTGGCCGGGTGGTCGGGGTGGGCCTTGACGACGACCGGGCAGCCTGCGGCCAGGGCACTGGCGGTGTCGCCGCCGGGGACGGAGAAGGCGAGCGGGAAGTTGGAGGCGGCGTAGACCGCGACCACGCCCAGCGGGATCTTGTAGCGGCGCAGTTCGGGGCGCGGCGGGGTGAGGGCCGGGTCGGCGCGGTCGATGCGGATGTCGAGGTAGGTGCCCTCCTCGACGGCGTCGGCGAAGGCGCGCAGCTGGTAGCCGGTGCGGGCCAGCTCGCCGGTCAGCCGGCCCGGTCCGAGCGCGGTCTCGGCGTCGGCGGTCTCGACCACGGCGCCGGCGGCCTCGTCGAGGAGGGCGGCGGCGGTGCGCAGGAAGGCGATGCGGGCGCCGCGGTCGGCGAGGGCCTCGCGGGTGGCGTGGGCCGCCCGTACGGCACGGTCCACCTCCTGGGGTGTGGCCTCGACCGCAACCTGTTCGCGCTGCTTCCCGGTGCGGGGGTCCACACTCCAGACTGGTGTCGCTGCCATGACCCGCTGCCTCCTGGATCGTTCAGTATTCTGAACGCCGTTCCGGTGGATGAATGATCAGTTCTGCTGCGGACTCTATTTCCGGGTCCACCGCGTGACAAGAGGCGATCAGAGGGGAAGCGGCGATGACGACAGCCGAGCCGATGGCGGGCGCGGGCGCGGACGCGGACGCGGGGCGGGGCGGTCCGGTGGACGCGGCCGCGGGACAGGCGGTGGCGCCGGTCAAGTCGGCGGTGCGCACCGTACTCCTGCTGGAGCACTTCGCGGCCCGGCCCGGCCTGCACAGCCTGGCCGACATCCAGGGCGACCTGGGCCTGCCCAAGTCCAGCCTCTACATGCTGCTGCGCACCCTGGTGAGCCTGGGCTGGGTGGAGACGGACGCCACCGGCACCCGCTACGGGATCGGCGTCCGGGCGCTGCTCGTCGGCAGTTCGTACATCGACGGCGACGAGGTCGTGGCCGCCGCCCGGCCCACCCTGGACCTGCTCTCCGACACGACCACCGAGACCATCCACCTCGCCCGGCTCGACGGCACCAGCGTGGTCTACCTGGCGACCCGTCAGTCCCAGCACTATCTGCGCCCCTTCACCCGGGTCGGGCGGCGGCTGCCGGTGCATTCGACGGCGCTCGGCAAGGCGCTGCTGGCCACCCACACCGACGACGAGGTACGGCGGCTGCTGCCGCAGCGGCTGGAGGCGGTCACCCAGCACACGGTCACCGACCGCGAGGCGCTGATCGAGGAGCTGGCGCTGGTGCGGGAGCAGGGGTACGCGGTGGACCGCGAGGAGAACACCCTGGGCCTGCGCTGCTTCGGGGTGGCCCTGCCGTACCGGACGCCGGCGCGGGACGCGGTGAGCTGTTCGGTGCCGGTGGCCCGGCTGACGCCGGGACACGCCCAGACGATCAAGGCGGCGCTGTTCGAGGCGCGCGACCGGCTGGCCGTGGTGACGCGGCGCATGTGAGGGGGAGGCGGTTCACCCCTGGACGGGGGAGGACCCCTCCCCCGGACGGGGGAGGCGGTTCACCGTCACGGGGGAGGCGGCGGCCGGGCCGGGGCGGGACCGTTGTCCCATGACCACGGGACACGTGAACCTGCCGCACTCGACCCACCCGCCCCACTCGCCGCACCCGGCGCCCTCGTCGCCCTCGTCGCCGGGACCCGTCCGACGGGCCCTGCGCATCGTCGCCGTCGCCGCCACCCTGCCCTACCTCGCACTGAAGGCGATGTGGGTGGCGGGGAGCCACGTCGGCATACCCGAGGGGAGCATCCTGCGCGAGGGCACCCTCTTCTTCGCCGTGGCCAACGGCGCCACCCTCCTCATGGACGCCTTCCTCGTCGTGCTCGTCCTGGCGCTGACCCAGCCCTGGGGCCTGCGCATACCGTCCTGGCTGATGGCCGTGCCGGCGTTCGTCGCCATGGGCCTGCTGACCCCGATCCTCACCGCGTTCCCGCTCCAGCAGCTCCTGCGGCTCTTCGGCGCCGCACCGGACGCCGCCGAGCGGGCCGTGAGCGAACCGTTCCTCGACTCCTGGGTGTTCAACGTCGTCTACACCGGCTTCTCCATACAGGCGCTGGCGCTCGCCGCGCTGTTCGTGCCGTATGCGCGGCAGCGCTGGGGGCACCTGTGGCGGCAGGGGGCCGGACCGGTCCGCGGGGCGCGGGCGGTGGCGGTGCCGGCGGCGGCCGCAGCGCTGGCGTTCGCCGCGATACAGGCGTACTGGGCCTTCGGCGGCACGGTCGGGCTGACCGCGGCGATGCTCGCGCAGCGTTCGGCGGACACCGTGATGATCGGGGCCGTGCACGCGGCGTGCGCCCTCGCGGGCGGGGCCGGAGCGCTGCTGCTGGCCTTCGGCGGCGGTCAGGACGGTGGCGGTGGCAGCCGGCCCGCCCGGGGACCGCTCGCCCTGGCCTGGGTGGGCGGCGCGGCGGCGGCGAGCTGGGGCGCATGGCTGTCCCTGGCCGTGCTGGCGCCCCCGCCGGGCGGCGATCCGGAAAAGGCCCCCACCGGGGTGCTGCAGCTCGCCTACGCTGGCCAGATGATCACCGGACTGCTCGTCGCCGTCGTCGTCACGCGGTTCCTGACCGCCCGCCGCCCGGGGTGAGCCGGTTCCCGGTGCGCCGGGCCGGGCTGCGCTGGGTGCACCTGATCCTCGGCGGGGCCCTGCTGATGCCGTACTTCCTGCTCGCCTCGGTCCTGGTCGGGATGCTGGGGCAGGGGGGCAACTCCTTCTCCTCCCTGCGGCTGCTGCTCCTGGCCTACGCCATCGCCCTGCCGATGGCGGCCGTCAGCGCGCTGCTGTTCCCGCTGGCCCGGCCGCTGTCGGCGGCGGCCGTCCGGGCCCTGTGCGGGGTGCCGGGGGAGCGGCTGGCACGGGGACCGGCCCGGACCTGGGCCACGCGAGGGCGGGCCGCGGCCTGGTGGACCCTGCACCTGGGGGCCGGGGCGGTGCTCAGCGGGCTGAGCCTGGCGGTGCCACCCATGGCCCTGGTGCTGATGGCGGTGCCGTTCCTCGGCGAGCGGCGGCGGGCCTGGCTGGGGATGGAGTGGTTCGCGCGCGGAGCCGGGGTCTACGCGGCCGTCCTCGCCGGCCTCGCGCTGCTGGCCCTGCTCGCACTGTGCGCGGTTGGGGCCGGGGCGCTGCTGGCCCGGGCGGCGCCCGTGTTGCTCGGGCCCAGCACCGCCGACCGGCTGGCGGCGGCCGAGGAGCGGGCCGCCGACCTGGCGGTGCGCAACCGGCTGGCGCGGGAGCTGCACGACGCCGTGGGGCACGCGCTGAGCGCCGTCACCCTCCAGGCGGCGGCCGCCCGGCGGGTGCTGGACCACGATCCCGGATTCGTCCGGGAGGCGCTCGCCGCGATCGAGGACACCACGCGGCGGACGGTGGGCGAGCTGGACGCCGTGCTGGGCCTGCTGCGGGACGGGGACGCCGCCCGGCCGGACGCGGCGCCCGCTCCGACACTGGCCGCCGACCTGGAGGGGCTGCTCGCCCGGACCCGGGCCGCCGGGACGGTGCTCACCGTGCGGCAGCGGCCGGGGCCCGCCGGCGGCTGGGACCGGCTCCCGGCGATCGTCTCCCGCGAGGCGTACCGGATCGTCCAGGAAGGGCTGAGCAACGCGCTGCGCCACGGGGTGGGCCCGGTGGAGCTGCGGATCGCCGTCCGGGAGGACTCCCGGCCGGGCGAGGAGAAGACACACGAACTGGAGATCGACATGACCAACCCCCGGTCCCCGGAGGGAACCCGGCCCGCACGCACCACCGGCGGGCGCGGGCTGCGCGGCACCGCCGAGCGGGCCGCCCTGCTCGGCGGCAGCGTGGAAGCGGGCCCGGAGGACGCCCCGGAGGGCGGCCCGGAAGCGGGCCGGTGGCGGCTGCGGGCCGTCCTGCCGGTCGGCGGAGGTGCCCGGTGAGCCGCCCGCCGCTGCGGATCGTCGTCGCCGACGACGAGCGGATGGTGCGCACCGCCCTGCGCGTCATCCTCGCCGCCGAACCGGATCTGGAAGTCGTCGGCGAGGCCGCCACCGGCGCCGAGGCCGTCTCCCTGGTCCGCTCGCTGGCGCCCGACATCGTCCTCATGGACGTCCGGATGCCCGAGATCGACGGGATCCGCGCCACCGAGCAGATCCTGGCGACGATGGCCCGGGCGCCCCGGATCCTGGTGGTCACCACCTTCGACAACGACTCCTACGTCTACGACGCGCTGCGCGCCGGAGCCGCCGGCTTCCTGCTCAAGCGGGCCGACCCCGAGGAGCTGATCGGCGCGGTCCGGCTGGTGGCCCGCGGCGACTGCCTGCTCTTCCCGGCCGCCGTGCGCACCCTGGCGACCGCCCATGCCGCCACCGCCGCGCCCGCCGCCGCGCCCTGGGTGGCCCGGCTCACCGAGCGGGAGGCGGACGTCCTGCGGCTGATGGCCACCGGACTGTCCAACCAGGAGATGAGCGAGCGCCTGGGCGTCGGGCCGCAGACCGTCAAGACCCATGTGGCCGGCGTGCTCGCCAAGACCGGTTCGCGCGACCGCACCCAGGCGGTGATCGCCGCGTACGAGGGAGGCTTTCTCATGAAGAAAAGCTGAGAACCCGGCCACAATCCGGTCAGAAAGGAACGGAAGAGGCACCTGGGACGTCCTCCAGGGGGATGAACAAAACGATCAGGCGTGCGTCGGTCTTCTGTCTGCTTCTGGTGCTGGCCCTGCTGGTGCGGGTCACCTGGGTGCAGGCATACCAAGGCCAGGCCCTCGCAGACGACAAGAACAACCGACGGAACACGATCGCCAAGTACGCGAACCCGCTCGGGAACATCATCGTGGGCGGTCAGGCCATCACCGGCTCGGTCGCGACCGGCGGCAAGGACTTCGCGTACAAGCGGACGTACACCGACGGGCCGCTGTACGCGCCGGTCACCGGGTACAGCTCGCAGGCCTTCGGCGCGAAGGGACTGGAGGGTGTCTACGAGGACATCCTCAACGGCAGCGACAGCCGGCTGAAGACGTTCATGGACATGGTCACGGACAAGCGGGCCGAGCCCGGCAACGTGCTGACCACGATCGACAAGGACGTCCAGAAGGCCGGTTACGACGCGCTCCAGGGCAAGCAGGGCGCGGCCGCCGCCCTCGACCCGGCCACCGGGGAGATCCTCGCCCTCGTCAACAACCCGTCCTTCGACCCGGGCCGCATCACCGGCGCCAACGACAAGGACGCCTGGCAGGAGCTCTCCGCCGACCAGGGCAAGGCCATGGACAACGTGGCACTGCGCAAGCCGCAGGCACCGGGCTCCACGTTCAAGCTGGTCACCATGGCGGCGGCGCTGGAGAACGGGCTGTTCTCGTCCATCGACACCCCCACCGGCGTCAAGGATCCGTACATCATCCCCGGCACCACGACCCCGCTGAGGAGCGAGGCGCCGACGCCGGCCTGCGACAACGTCTCGCTGCGCACCGCGCTGCGGCTGTCGTGCAACAACGTGTTCGCGGACCTCGCCTACCGGCTGGGCCAGGACAAGATGCGGGCGATGGCCGAGAAGTTCGGCTTCAACATGAAGATCGACACCCCGGTCCGCACCGACCCGCCGAGCCGCTACCCGTCCAAGAAGATGTCGATCGACCAGGTCGCGCAGACGGGTATCGGCCAGTTCGACGTCCAGGCCACCCCGCTCCAGATGGCCATGGTCTCCGCCGCCATCCAGAACGGCGGCAAGCTCGTCGCCCCGCACATGGTCTCCGACGTCACCGACTCGGCCGGCAACGTGCTGGAGAGCATGCGCAACCCCGGCTCCAAGCAGGTCGTCAGCGAGCGCACCGCCTCGATGCTGCGCGACGCGATGCGGACGGTGGCCACCGAGGGCGGCGGCAAGCCCGCCCAGGTCAGCGGCGCGGAGGTGGGCGGCAAGACCGGTACCGCGCAGCGCGGCGTCAACAACAGCCTGCCGCCGCTCGCCTGGTTCACCTCCTACGGCCAGGTGAAGGGCAAGCAGATCGTGGTGGCCGTCGTGATCGAGAACTCGGACACCGACCGCTCCGAGATCGGCGGCGGCAAGCTGGCCGCGCCGGTCGCCCAGAAGATGATGGAGGCGTGGCTGAAGAAGAAGTAGCCGCCCCCAGCCGCGCCCGCACCGCCGACGCGCCGGGAACCCCGCACGGGGCCCGGCGCGTTTGCCTTCCCGTGATCCGGACCGCGCTCCCCGCCGATCTCGGCGCCCTCGCCGCCCCGCACGTCGGGGGAATGACACACTCCGGCCCGGTGTTGTCCACGGAACCGTCCCCGAACCTCCCCCGAACCCGCTGAGAAAGAAGGATCATGCGCGTAGAGATCTGGAGCGACATAGCCTGTCCGTGGTGCTACATCGGCAAGGCCCGCTTCACCAAGGGACTGGCCGCCTTCGCGCACCGCGACGAGGTCGAGGTCGTCTTCCGGTCGTTCGAGCTCGACCCCCACAGCGCCAAGGGCGATGCGGTGCCGGTCGTGGAGATGCTGGCCAGGAAGTACGGCCGCACGCTCGAGGAAGCGCGCGGCATGGAGGCGCACGTCGCGGTCAACGCCCGCTCCGAGGGCCTCGCGTACCGCACCGAGGGACGGCTGCACGGCAACACCTTCGACATCCACCGGCTGCTGCACCTGGCCGCCGTGCGCGGGCGCCAGGAGGAGCTGCTCGACCTCGCCTTCCGCGCCAACTTCGCCGAGGACCGGTCCGTCTTCGACCCCGCGACGCTGGTCGCGCTCGCCGTCGAGGCCGGGCTGGACGAGGCCGAGGCCCGCGAGGTCGTCGCCGACGGCACCGCCTACGCCGAGGCCGTACGGGCCGACGAGCGCGCGGCGTCCGAACTGGGCGTCAACGCCGTGCCGTTCTTCGTTCTCGACCGCCGCTACGGCATCTCCGGCGGCCAGCCCGCCGAGGTGTTCACGCAGGCGCTGGAGCAGGCGTGGGCCGGTCGCGAGGCCGACCGGCCGGTGCCCGCGGCGGACGCGTGCGAGCCCGACGGGACGTGTGCGGTTCCCCAGGCGTAGCCCGGGGAGCGGCTACGGCCCCCAGGTATAAGGCATCCTTGGATTTGGCATGTAAAACTACTCAATGGACTTGGGGTCCTCGCTGAGTCAGAGTGGACGGCATGGATCTTCTTGCCGATATCGCGCGTGCCGAGTTCACCCACACCACCACCTACGCCAACACCGCCACCTGCGGCATCCTCCCGCGCGGCGCGGCGGCCGCCGTACGGGAACTGATCGACGCGGCCGGGGCCGGAGCCCCGGCCGGTTTCGGCGACTTCGCGCGGGTCGAGCACGTGCGCGAGCGCTTCGCCCGCCTGGTGTCGGTGGCGCCGGCGCGGGTGGCGGTCGGTTCCGCGGTGGCCACCCACGTCGGGCTGATCGCCGCCGGCCTGCCCGCCGGCGCGGAAGTCCTGTGCGCCGAAGGCGAGTTCGCCTCCGTGATCAACCCCTTCGTGGTCCGCGGCGACCTGAAGGTGCGGTTCGCCCCGCTGGAGGCCCTGGCCGAGGCGGTCGGCCCGGCCACCGCGCTGGTGGCCGTCTCGGCCGTCCAGTCCGCCGACGGCCGGGCCGTGGACCTGGCGGCGGTGCGCGCGGCGGCGTCCTCGGCCGGGGCCCGGATGCTGGTCGACGCGACCCAGGCCGCCGGCTGGCTCCCCTTCGACGCGGCGCCCTACGACTACACGGTCACCGCGGGCTACAAGTGGCTGCTCGCCCTGCGCGGGGTCTCGTTCCTGACGGTGTCCGAGGAAGCCCAGGAGCACCTGGTCCCGCTGCACGCCGGCTGGGTGGCCGCCGAGTCGATGTGGGACGCCACGTACGGCCCGATGCCGCAACTGGCCCACGACGCCCGCCGGTTCGACGAGTCGCCGGCCTTCGTCGCCTACCATGCCGCCGAGTTCTCCCTCGGCCTGCTGGAACGGGCCGGCATCGACGCCGTCCACGCCCACGACACCGCGCTCGCCGCCCGCTACCGCGCGGGCCTGGCCCGCCTCGGCCTCGACCCCGTCCCGGGCACGGCCCCCATCGTCTCCGTCCCCGGCCTCGCCCACCGCCAGCCGGCCCTCGCGGCGGCCGGCGTCCACACCGCCGCCCGCGCGGGCTCCCTGCGGGCCTCGTTCCACCTGTACAACACCGAGGCCGACGTCGACCGCCTCCTCGACGCCCTCACCGCCTAGCGTCCGCCCCTTCGCGGCCCTGGCCACCGGAGGCCGCCCATGCCGCGTCCGCCGCCGCCAGGGCGGCGGCCGTGGTGTCGGCGTCCGTGTCCAGGGCCGCGGCCAGGGCCGACAGGGCCGCGGTGACCGCGGCCGGCGAGGCCGCCGGTCCGTAGTGGTTGACGCGGACCATCTCGCGGGCCAGTGCGCCGCCGCCCGCCGCCAGTACGGCCGCCGGGTCGGCGGCGAGCGCCTTGGCGACGACCAGGGAGGCGTCCGCGACGCGCAGGGTGGTCGCCACGGGGGCCGCCTCCGCCGCGCGCGGCACGTACGCGGCGGCACCCAGCACCGCCGCGCCCGCCCGGCTGGCGGCCGCGGCCGCCGCGTGCCGTGCCATGACCGCCGCCGGCCCCTCGGCCGCGATCCGGTCCAGGCAGGCCTCGAGCGCCAGCATCTCCAACTGGGCCGGGGCGTGCGGCAGCGCCGCGCGCCCGCCGTCGATCCAGCGTTCCTTCCAGTCCAGGAGGGAGAGGTACGAGCGCCTCGGTGCGGCCGGGTTCGCGGCGAAGCGGTCCCACGCCCGCCCCGACACCGACACCGCCGAGACCCCCGCCGGGCCGCCCATCGCCTTCTGCGCCCCGATCACGCACAGGTCCACGCCCCACGCGTCCGGCAGCAGCGGCTCCGCGCCCACCGACGCCACCGCGTCGAGCATGAACAGCGCGCCGTGCGCCCGGACGACCTCGCCGATCTCCGCCACCGGGTTGGTGTTGCCCGTCGCCGCCTCCGCGTGCACCAGCGAGACGAAGTCGATCTCCGGGTGGCGGGCCAGCGCGTCGGCGACCGCGCCGGCGGTGACCGCCGTGTCGAAGGGCACCGCCAGGTCGACCACCCGCGCGCCGCAGTCCCGCAGCCAGTCGCCGAACGTGGTCCCGTACGGGCCCGTCACGATGTTCAGCGCCGTCGAGCCGGGCCGCGCCCCCGAGCGGATGCAGCCCTCCAGCGGCAGCAACGCCTCGCCCTGCGTGATCACCACGTCGTGCCGGGTGCCGAGCAGCTCCGCGACTCCCCGTTCGATCGACGCGAACCGCTCCGCCGTGAGCGGCGGCAGGTCGAGCAGCGGGTGGGGCGCGGGCTGGGTCACGGTCGTGCTCTCTTCGTTCCGGAGGTAGGGGGCAGAGCCTACCGATCACGTCAGTACAGTGCGGGCATGAGCGATGTGCTGCATGTGAGGGGCCGCATCCTGGTCGGCCCGGACGACGTCCGCGACGAGCTGTGGGTGGTCGGCGGCCGGGTCTCGTACGAGCGCCCGCGCACCGCCGGGGACGTCACCACCGTGTCCGGCTGGGCGCTGCCCGGCCTCGTCGACGCGCACTGTCACGTGGGACTCGACGCCCACGGCCCGGTCGACGCCGCCACCAGTGAGAAGCAGGCGCTCACCGACCGCGACGCCGGCACGCTGCTGATCCGGGACGCCGGTTCGCCGTCCGACACCCGCTGGATCGACGACCGCGAGGACCTCCCGAAGATCATCCGGGCCGGGCGGCACATCGCCCGCACGCGGCGCTACATCCGCAACTACGCCCACGAGATCGAGCCCGACGAACTCGTCGCGTACGTCGGCCGCGAGGCGCGCCGCGGCGACGGCTGGGTGAAGCTGGTCGGCGACTGGATCGAGCGCGGGGCGGGCGACCTCACCCCCTGCTGGCCGCGCGAGGCGGTCGAAGCCGCCATCGCCGAGGCCCACCGGCTCGGTGCCCGCGTCACCGCCCACTGCTTCGCCGAGGACTCGCTGCGCGACCTCGTCGAGGCCGGGATCGACTGCATCGAGCACGCGACCGGCCTGACCGAGGACACCATTCCGCTCTTCGCCGAGCGGGGCGTGGCGATCGTGCCGACGCTCGTGAACATCGCCACCTTCCCCCGGCTCGCGGCGGGCGGCGAGGCCAAGTTCCCGCGCTGGTCGGCGCATATGCGGCGGCTGTACGAGCGGCGCTACGACACGGTCCGCTCGGCCTACGACGCGGGCGTGCCCGTGTACGTCGGCACGGATGCCGGCGGCTCGCTGCCGCACGGGCTGGTCGCGCAGGAGGTCGCGGAACTGGTGAAGGCCGGCATCCCGGTGCTCGACGCGCTGTCCGCGACGGCGTGGGGCGCGCGCCGGTGGCTGGGCCGGCCGGGCCTGGAGGAGGGGGCCCCGGCGGACCTCGTGGTCTACGCCGAGGACCCGCGCGCGGACGTCCGCGCGCTGGCCGATCCGCTCCGGGTGGTGCTGCGCGGCCGGGTCCTCGCCTGACGCGGCGCGGGATTGACGCGGCGCGGGATTGACGCCCCGTGACATCGGCGCCCGGCCGCTCGTTGTTCTGGGCCCTGTCGTCGAAGTCCCGCCCTGCGGGCGTCCCGGGTGGGGTGTGGGGCAACTCCCGTTCCCTGTGGGGCGAGACGATTCGAATAGGTGCGCGGAAATCCCTCTTTGGGGTGAACTCACGCCGGGTTGCCACCCGTTCACTCTCAGTGCGTAAAGATTCCGGGGTCGAGGCCGTCGGCGCGCGCCATGTCCCCCCATGGGCGGCGCGGCGGTCACCCTTCTCCCTGGGGGTTCCACCACCTTGAACAGCAACACCTTCCGCATGCCCGCGGCCGCCCTGCTCGCCACGGGAGCGGTGGCCCTGCTCAGCGCGCCGCCCGTCCACGCCACCCCGGGTCCGGGCGGCGGCGCCGGCGGCACCGACGGCCGGGCGAGCGCGGTCGTCCTGCGCACGGGCCTGGACGTCGGCCTGCTCAACAAGGCCGTCCACGTCCCGCTCAAGGCCACCCTGAACGAGGTCAGCGCCCCCGCCGACGCCGCGAAGACGGCCCTGACCGTCACCCTGGACGGCGTGGACCAGGGCAGGCCGGTCAGCGTCCTGCGCGCCGACGTGGCCACCTCGAAGGCGACGGCCGACGCGGCGCGTGCGCAGGCGGAGGCCAAGCTGGTCAACGCGAAGGTCCACGTCCCCGGACTGCCGCTGCTCTCGCTGATCCAGGTCGAGAACGTCACCTCCAAGGCCGTCTGCGAGGCCGGCCGGAAGCCCGTGGCCGACGCCAGCGTGCTGGGCGCGGTGACCGTCCTGGGCAAGAAGGTCACCCTGACGCCCGGCGGCCCCACCCGCGTCGCCGTCCCGGGCGTCGGCGAGGTGAACCTGGAGCTCTCCGGTACGGAGGCCACCTCGACCACCGCCGCCGCGGCCGCCCTCCGCCTGAAGGTGACGGTGAACCCGCTCGACCTGAACGTCGCCCAGGTCGAGGGCGAGGTGGTCCTGGCCGAGTCGCGGTGCACGTCACCCGCGACACCCTCCGCCGCGCCGGCGCCCAAGCCGGACGTCAAGCCGCAGTCCGGCGGCGCCGCGATCACCACGAACAACGGCACGGGCACGGGCGCGGGCACGAACACCACCGCCACCAGGGCGAGTTCGACGCAGGGCGGCCTGGCCGAGACCGGCGGCAGCTCGACGACCCCGTACGTCGCGGGCGGCGGGCTGCTGCTGCTCGGCATCGGCGGGTGCGCGCTCTACCTCGGCCGCGGCCGCGGCCGGGCCTGAATCCGGCACCGGAAGGCCTGAATCCGGCACCGGAAGGCCTGAATCCGGCACCGGAAGGCCTGAATCCGGCACCGGAAGCCGCCGGGGCCCGGCCCCCGCGGTCAGGGCGCGGTGGCCTTCACCAGCCCCTGCTCGCCCGCCTTCCGCGTCAGGACGGCCTCGCTGATCTGCTTGTCGACGGCGGCGTACTCGCTCTTCTTGCCGGCCGGCAGGGAGCCGTCCGAGGCGGCGCACGACGCGCACACCACGCGGAACGGCGGTCCCATGTCGGAGTACTGCGTGAAGTACTCCGCCTTCACCACCTCCCAGCGGCCCGGCCGCGCGGCCGACGGGCCGAAGGTGAAGCGGGGGACGGAGGACATGTTGCCGCGCTTCTTGTCCGCGGGCACGAAGCTGGCGACCTGGTCGCCCATCCCGAAGACCACCCAGGTGCCGTTGATCTTCTCGTAGGGCTGCGGCACGTGGTTGTGGGTGCCGATGATCAGGTCGATGTCGGGCAGCCCGTCGGTCTTCGACGCGGTCAGCGCCCGTGCCAGCTCGAGCTGCTGCTGGTCGGGCGCGGTCTGCCACTCGGTGCCCCAGTGGACGCTGAGGACGACGACGTGCGCGCCCGCCTTCCGGGCGGCGCGGGCGTCGGCGATGATCCGGTCCCGGTCGGTGAGGTTGACCGACCAGGGCTTGTCCTGGGGCAGCGGTATCCCGTTCGTGCCGTACGTGTACGACAGCTGCGCGATCTTCGCGCCACCGGCCGCCAGCAGCGCCGGGGCCTTGGCCTCCTCGGCGCTGCGGGCCGAGCCCACGTGCTTGATGCCGACGCGGTCGAGGTGTTCGAGGGTGCGGACGAGGCCGTCGTACCCGGCGTCCAGCGTGTGGTTCGACGCCGTCGAGCAGCCGTCGTACCCGGCGTCCTTCAGGGCGTCGGCCAGTTGGTGCGGGGCCTTGAAGGTCGGGTAGCCCGTGTAGGGGCCACCGGCGGGGCCGTACGGTATCTCGTGGTGGCAGATCGCCACGTCGGCCGCGGAGACGATGGGCTTGACGCCCGCGAGTATCTTGCGGAAGTCGTGGCCCTTGCCGCCCGCGTCGTCCGCCGCCCGCTGGATGATCGACGGGTACGGGATGATGTCGCCGGTCGCGACCAGGGTGAACGGACGGGCGTCGGCGGGCGCCGTCGCCCCGCCGGGCGTGGCCGAGGAGTCGCCCCCGAGCCGCTGCTCGCCGGCCCGGCTGCCGTTGTCCAGCAGCCGTGGCGCCGCGTAGACGCCGCCCGCGACCACCGCCAGCACCGCCACGGCCACACCTATCCTGGCCGGTGTCCTCATGCCGGTCCCCCCTGACCTCGTATGTTCTTGAATTGTTGACGCCGGGATACTTTCGCACGTCACAGCCGTGCGGCGGTCGGCGGTCCACCTGGGGGACGCGGAGCCGGGGCCCGCCGGTTTCACGGACCGCCGCCCGGCGCCGGTCCATGACACCGGCCGGCGGTCAGCGACACCGGTCGGCGGTCAGCGGGCGGTCAGGGCCAGCGCGTGGTCCAGGGCCTGGAGCAGCCGTCCCGTCGTCGCCCGGTCCCGTACCGCCAGCCGCAGCCAGGAGCGGTCCAGACCCGGGAAGGTGTCCCCGCGCCGCACCGCGAAGCCCAGCGCGCGCAGCCGGGTGCGTACCTCCGCCGCGCCCTCCACCCGGATCAGCACGAACGGCCCCTCCGCCACCCCGGCCACCGAGATCTCCTCGAACTCGGCCAGCCCGGCCAGCAGATGGGCCCGGTCCACCGCGATCTGCCGGGCCGCCGCCTCCGCCTCCGCCAGCGCGGCCGGCGCCACGCACGCCTCGGCCGCCGCCAGCGCCGGCGCCGACACCGGCCACAGCGGCTGCGCCGCCGCCAGCTTCGCGATCACCTCCGGCTCCGCCAGCACGTACCCGATCCGCAGCCCCGCCAGCCCCCACGTCTTGGTCAGGCTGCGCAGCACCACGAGCCCCGGCACGTCCGTCCGCCCGGCCAGCGCCTCGCGCTCGCCCGGCACCGCGTCCATGAAGGCCTCGTCCACCACCAGCGTCCGCCCCGGCCGGGCCAGTGCGGCCAGCGCCGCCGCCGGGTGCAGCACGGAGGTCGGGTTGGTCGGATTGCCGACGATCACCAGGTCGGCGTCGTGCGGTACGGCCGCCGGGTCCAGCCGGAAGCCGTCCGCCGCCCGCAGCAGCACCCGCTCCACCCGGTGCCCGGCATCGCGCAGCGCCGCCTCCGGCTCGGTGAACTGCGGGTGCACCACCACCGGCCGTACGGCGCCCAGCGCCCGCGCGATCAGGACGAACGCCTCCGCGGCACCGGCCGTCAGCAGCACCCGCTCCACCGGCAGGCCGTGCCGCGCGGCGACCGCCGTCCGGGCCGCGCGCCCGTCCGGATAGGCGGCCAGGGAGTCCAGACTGGCCGCGATCCGCTCCTTGAGCCAGGCCGGCGGGGTGCCGGAGCGGACGTTGACGGCGAGGTCCACCAGGCCGGCCCCGGCACCGGCCACCTCGGCGTCCCCGTGGTGGCGCAGATCGTGCTCGCACGCCGCCGTCACGGCCACCGCGCAGGTCGCCGCCGCCGACTTCCGCTTGGGGACGAGGAGGGTGCCGCCGCCGGCCGGCGCCGCCGCCTCGGCCACCCCCGCCAGCGCCGCCGCCTCGGCCACCGACGGGGTGCCGGCCGCCTCCCGTACCGCCTCGCGGGGATGCGGGACGGGAACCCGCGCCAACTGCTCGGCGGTGTAGGTGCGCACGGGTACGCCGAAACGTTCCGCCACCTCCGCGATCCCCGCCTCCCCGGCCTTCGACTCCACCGTGGCCAGCGCCGTCACCGCCCCCGGCACCAGCCCGGCCAGGGCCAGCGTCTCCTCGACCAGCGCGCGGACCTCCGCCGCGGACACGCCCGCGCGGGCGCCGACGCCGACCACCACCTGCTCGTACTCGCCCATCCGGGAGCCTCTCTCAGTCGTCAACCTGTGCCACCGGTCCGCCCCGCGCACGGGGTGGAACGGCTGCCGACGATACGGCGAGCCGCGCGCGGTGAGCTCATGGGGCGCTCTCGTACCCCCGGGCCGCCGCGGTGAAGCGGGCGGCGACGGACGGCTGCGCCGCCCAGTGCGTGTGCAGGTAACTGGCGTGCACACCGCCCCGTACGAACCCCTCGACGCGCCGCTCGGGATGCGTGAACCCCCAGGCGGGGCTCGCCCCGGCGCCGGGCTCGACCACCGTGCGGTGGAACTCGTGCCCGCGCAGCCGCGTGCCGGCGGCCGCGAGCGCACTGTCCGACACGGCGACCGCCTCGCGGTAGCCGAGCGTGAGCCGCTCCGACATCCGCGCGTCGGCGTCCAGCACCCCGCACATGGGCCGGCCGTCGAGGGACCGGGCCAGGTAGAGCAGCCCGGCGCACTCGGCGGCGACCGGCGCCCCCGCCGCCGCGAGCCCGGCGACGGCCTTGCGCAGCGGTTCGTTGGCGGCCAGCTCGGGGGCGTACACCTCGGGGAACCCGCCGCCGATGACGAGCCCGGCGGTCCCGTCGGGGAGCGCCTCGTCGTGCAGCGGGTCGAAGGGAACGACGTCCGCGCCGGCCGCGGTCAGCAGCTCGGCGTGCTCGGCGTAGGAGAAGGTGAACGCGGGCCCGCCGGCGACGGCGACCACCGGCCGTCGGCCGGGCCCCGCCGGCCCGCCCGGCGTCCGGGCGCCGGGGTACGGGGCGGAGCCGCCCGCGCCCGCCAGGGCGGCCGGCGCCGACCACGGTTCGCAGTCCAGCGCCGGGGCGGTCCGCGCGAGGGCCAGCAGCCCGTCCAGGTCGCAGCCGGCCCGGACCTGCTCGGCCAGCGCGGCCACGGCCTCGACCGCGTCCGCGCGCCGCTCGGCCACCGGCACCAGCCCCAGGTGCCGCGACGGCGCCGACACCTGCGGCACCCGCCGCAGTACGCCGAGGACCGGCATCCCGGCCTCCTCCAGCGCCTCCCGCAGCATCGCCTCGTGCCGGTCCGAGCCGACCTTGTTCAGGATCACGCCACCGAGGCGCACCTGCGGATCGAACGACGCGAAGCCGTGCACCAGCGCCGCCACCGACCGCGACTGCGAGGACGCGTCCACGACCAGCACCACCGGCGCCCGCAGCAGCTTCGCCACGTGCGCCGTCGAGGCCAGCTCGCCGCGTCCGGCCGCGCCGTCGTACAGGCCCATCACGCCCTCGACCACGGCCAGGTCGCACCCGGCGGACCCGTGCGCGAACAGCGGGGCCACCAGCTCCGGCCCGCACAGGAACGCGTCCAGGTTCCGGCCCGGCCGGCCGGTCGCCAGCGCGTGGTAGCCGGGGTCGATGTAGTCGGGCCCGGCCTTGTGCGGGGACACGGCCAGCCCGCGCCCGGCGAAGGCCGCCATCAGGCCGGTCGCGACCGTGGTCTTGCCACTGCCCGACGACGGCGCCGCGACGACCAGGCGCGGGATGCGCACGGATGTCACCACTCGATGCCCTTCTGGCCCTTCTGGCCACTGTCCATGGGGTGCTTGACCTTGGTCATCTCGGTGACCAGGTCCGCGAACTCGATCAGCTTCTCCGGCGCGTTGCGACCGGTGATCACCACGTGCTGGGTGCCGGGGCGCTCCCGCAGCACCTCGATCACCTCGTCCACGTCGATCCAGCCCCAGTGCATCGGGTACGCGAACTCGTCCAGCACGTACAGCCGGTGGGTCTGCGCCGCGAGGTCCCGCTTGACCTGCTCCCAGCCTTCCTTGGCGGCCTGCTCGTTGTCGAGCTGCGCGTCGCGCTGGACCCAGGACCAGCCCTCGCCCATCTTGTGCCAGGCGACCGGGCCGCCCTCGCCCGAGGCGCCGAGCACCTTGAGCGCGTTCTCCTCGCCGACCTTCCACTTCGCCGACTTCACGAACTGGAACACCCCGATCGACCAGCCCTGGTTCCAGGCGCGCAGCGCCAGGCCGAAGGCGGCGGTCGACTTGCCCTTGCCGGGGCCGGTGTGGACGAAGACCAGCGGGCGGTTGCGGCGCTGGCGGGTGGTGAGTCCGTCGTCCGGAACGACGGACGGCTGTCCCTGAGGCATTACGCGACCCTCCTGTGGGTGTGGTGCGACGGGGAAGCCGTCGCCGCGGTACGTACGTCCTTCACGAGCCCGGCCAGCGAGTCGGCCCGCAGCCCGTCGAGCGTCACGGCGGGCGCGCCGAGGTCGGCGGCGAGCGCGGCCGCCAGGCCCAGGCGGACGTGGCCCGACTCGCAGTCCACGACCACCGAGGCGATGCCCTCGCCGCGCAGCAGCCGGGCGGCGCGCGCCGCCAGGGCGCGCGGGTCCCCGCCGTCGCTGCCGGCCGGGGCGGCCCGGCCGCCGGTGCCCGCCGAGGTGGCCCGGCCGTCGGTGACCACGACCAGCAGCGGCCGCCGCGAGGGGTCCCGCAGCCGTTCGACGCGCAGCACCTCGTGGGCCCTGAGCAGGCCGGCGGCCAGTGGCGTGCGTCCGCCGGTCGGCAACTGCTCCAGCCGGGCGGCGGCGGTGTCCACCGACGAGGTCGGGGGCAGCGCGAGGTCGGCGGCGGCGCCGCGGAAGGTGATCAGCCCGACCTTGTCGCGCCGCTGGTAGGCGTCCAGCAGCAGGGACAGCACGGCGCCCTTGACGGCGCTCATGCGGCGGCGCGCCGCCATCGACCCGGACGCGTCGACGACGAAGAGGACCAGATTGCCCTCGCGGCCCTCCCGGACCGCCTGGCGCAGGTCGTCCTTGCGGATCACCAGCCCGCGCCCCGTGCGCCCGCGCGCCTTCTGGTGCGGGGCGGCCGCCCCGACCGTCGCCGCGAGGTGCAGCTTGGTCAGGTGCCCGCGGGGGCGCTGGGCGGCGGTGGTCCGGCCGTGGGCGGTACGGGCGCGCGAGCGGCGGCCGCTCGCGCCCTCGCCGAGGCCGGGCACGCTGAGCGTCTTGGTGCGGAAGGGGTCGGCGGCGGCGACGGCGGCCTGTTCGGGGGCGTCGGAGCCGGCGGCCGGAGCGGGTTCGCCCGCGCCGGGCGCCTCCTGGGGGCCGCCCTCGGGCGCGGGGTCCGGCGGTGTCTCCCGCTGTCCGTCGGGCTGCCGCGGCCCGTCGCCCTGCGGGGGCACGCCACCGCCGTCGGGGCCGTCACCCTCGGGCCCGGGGTCGGGTTCGGGCTCGGGGTCGGGCTCCGGTTCCGGCTCGTCGTCCGGGAACCGGTCCAGGATCTCGTCGAGCCGGTCCTCGTCCAGGCCGGGCGCGTCGAAGGGGTTGCGGCGGCGGCGGTGGGGGAGGGCCAGCAGCGCGGCCCGGCGCACGTCCTCCTTGCGTACGTCGGTACGGCCGGCCCACGCGGCCAGCGCCGTCGCGGTGCGGGCCATCACGATGTCGGCCCGCATCCCGTCGACCTCGAACCCGGCGCAGGTCGCGGCGATCTGGAGCAGCGCGACGTCGCCGAGCACGACCTGGGGCAGCAGGGCGCGCGCGGCGACGACCCGGGCGCGGACGTCGGCCTCGTCACGGGCCCAGCGGGCGGCGAAGGCGGCGGAGTCGTCCTCGTACGCGAGCCGGCGGCGCACCACCTCGACGCGCTGCTCCGGCTCGCGCGAGGCGGCGACCTCGACGGTGAGCCCGAACCGGTCGAGCAACTGCGGGCGCAGCTCGCCCTCTTCGGGGTTCATGGTGCCGACGAGGAGGAACCGGGCGGCGTGCCGGACGGAGACGCCCTCGCGCTCGACGTACGAGGCACCCATCGCGGCGGCGTCGAGGAGCACGTCCACCAGGTGGTCGTGGAGGAGGTTCACCTCGTCGACGTAGAGGATGCCGCGGTGGGCGTCGGCCAGCAGGCCGGGCTCGAAGGCCTTCACGCCTTCGGCGAGGGCCCGTTCGATGTCCAGGGCACCGACGAGCCGGTCCTCGGAGGCTCCGACGGGCAGTTCGACCATGCGGGCGGGCCGGTCGGCGCCGGGGCCCGGCTCGTGCGGGCCGTCGGGGCAGACCGGGTCGGGCGTGGCGGGCGCGCACGAGAACCGGCAGCCGGGGATGACGTCCACGGCCGGCAGCAGCGCGGACAGCGCGCGCACGGCGGTGGACTTGGCGGTCCCCTTCTCGCCGCGCACGAGCACGCCGCCGACCGCGGGGCTCACGGCGTTGAGCAGCAGCGCCAGCCGGAGGTCGGTCTGGCCGACCACCGCGGTGAACGGGTAGGGCGTGCTCATCGGTCTCCTTCTGGACGGACGTGGTGGTGGGTAGCGATGGGGCGCGGCGCGCCCGGTGCGCTCGAACGCCGCGCGGGCTGGAGTGGCGGGCGGGGGGGCCCCCCCCGGGGGCCCCCGGCCCCCCCCCCCCCCCCCCCCCGCGGGGGGGGGGGGGGGGGGGGGGGGGGGGCCCCCCCCCGGGGGGGGGGGCGGGGGCCCCCCCCGGGTTCCGGGAAGGGGCGGGGTGGGGAAAGAGCCGCCCGCAGGGCGCCCGGCCACC
>NZ_JBVJDL010000002.1:0-65671 GCF_055582305.1 Streptomyces sp. NPDC042102 | reverse complement strand
CGCCGGGGGGGGGGGGGGGGCCCCCGGGGCCCCCCGGGGGGGGGCCCGGCCCCCCCCCCCCCCCCCCCCGGGCGCTGGGGGGGGGGGGGCTGGGGGGCGGCCCCCCCGGTCCTTGAGCCGCGCCGACGACCGAGGCGCGGGTCCGGGGCGGGCCCCCGCACACCCGGCCTCGTCGACGTGGGAGGCGCCGCGGGCACGCACTGCGGTAGCCGACGGCGGGCACGGGGGCCGGGCGCCCGCACCCGCCGGCCCGTCAGCGCACGACGCGGCCCGGCCCGTCATGGCGCGCCCGGGGGCAGGAACGGCAGGCCCGCGGGGGCGCCGCCTTCGATCAGGCGCAGCAGGGCGTTCGTGTCCGCGTGTTCCTCGATCAGGTCGCCCAGCAGGTCCAGCTGCTCCTCGCGCAGTGCGCCGAACGAGGTGTCCGGGGACGGGACGAAGCGGCGGCCCGAGGCCGCGGCCACCTCACGGAGGAACGCCCGGCGGAAGGCGTCCGACTCCAGCGAGCCGTGCCAGTGCGTGCCCCACACCGCACCCACCCGGCACCCGTCGAGGAACGGCTCACCGCCCAGCACCTCGGCCACGCCGTGGTGGATCTCGTACCCCGTGACCGGTTCGCCCAGCGCCGTGCCGGCCGGCCGCGCCAGGGTCTTCTCGCGCGCGAAGCGGACGCGTACCGGCAGCAGCCCGAGGCCGTCCACCACCCCCGCCCGCGACTCGACCTCGTCCTCGATCCGCTCGCCCAGCGCCTGGAAGCCGCCGCAGATGCCCAGCACCGGACGGCCCTCCGCCGCCCGCCGCGCCAGCGCGTCCGCCAGCCCCCGCTCCCGCAGCCACGCGAGGGCGTTCACCGTGCCGCGGGTGCCGGGTACGACGACCAGGTCCGCGTCGGCCAGTTCCTCGGCCCGGTCCACGAACCGCACCACCACGCCCGGCTCCGCCGCCAGCGCGTCGACGTCCGTGAAGTTGGACATCAGCGGCACCGCGCACACCGCGACCCGCAGCACGTCCTCGCCCACCGGGGGCGCCACCACCGACTCGCGGACCGCGCCGCGCAGCGAGACCCGCAGGCCGTCCTCCTCGTCGATGCCCAGCCCGTGCTGGAAGGGCAGCACCCCGTACGTCGCCCGGCCGGTGATCGAGCGCAGCATCTCCATGCCCGGCTCCAGCAGCGAGACGTCGCCGCGGAACTTGTTGACCAGATAGCCGGCGATCAGGGACTGGTCCTCGGGGCTCAGCAGCGCCGTCGTACCGAAGAAGGACGCGAAGACCCCGCCCCGGTCGATGTCGCCGACCACGACGACGGGGAACCGCGCGGCGCGCGCGATGCCCATGTTCACGATGTCGGTCCGGCGCAGGTTGATCTCGGCCGGACTGCCCGCCCCCTCGCAGATCACGGCGTCATACGTGCCCCGCAGCTGCTCCAGGCAGTCCGTGACCACGCCCAGCAGCTGTTCCTGCCGGCCGCCGTGGTAGCCGCGCGCGCTCATCTCGCCGACCGGCCTGCCCAGCAGGACCACCTGGCTGCTGCGGTCGCTGCCGGGCTTGAGGAGCACCGGGTTCATCAGGGCCGTCGGCTCGACGCGCGCCGCCTGGGCCTGCATGGCCTGGGCGCGGCCGATCTCGGCGCCCTCGCGGGTGACGAAGGAGTTCAGGGACATGTTCTGCGCCTTGAACGGCGCCACCTTCACGCCCTGCCGGGCCAGCCACCGGCAGATGCCCGCCGTGACCACGCTCTTGCCGGCGTCCGAGGTCGTTCCCGCGACCAGCAGACCGCCGCCCGGGCCGCCGCCCGGCCCCCTGCCCGGACCGCTCATCCGCGCCCACCCCTTCCGATGCCCGCGCGTGACATGGCGTACCGCAACGCCACGCATGACCCCAGTGCCAGCCATGTCACCTGCCGCGACAGCCGCACCGCCCGCTCGATGTCGCCGACCGCCACCGGCCGCCCCCGTTCCCCGTTCAGCACGGCCCGGTGCTCGACCCGGCCGCCGTAGGCCAGGGTGCCGCCGAGCCTGACGCCCATCGCCCCCGCGAAGGCGGCCTCCACCGGGCCCGCGTTGGGGCTCGGGTGGGCGGCGGCGTCGGCGCGCCAGGCCCGCAGCGCGCCGCGCCGGTCCGGGCCGGCCAGGACCGCGGCGAGCGCCGTCAGCCGGGCGCCGGGCCAGCCGGCGACGTCGTCGAGGCGGGCGGAGGCCCAGCCGTAGCGCAGATGGCGCGGCGACTTGTGGCCGACCATCGCGTCCAGGGTGTTCACCGCGCGGAACGCCACCAGCCCCGGCACCCCGGCCACGGCCCCCCACACCAGGGCGCCCACCACGGCGTCGGAGGTGTTCTCGGCGACCGATTCGACCACCGCCCGCGCGATCTGCTGGTCGTCCAGGGCCTGCGGGTCGCGGCCGCACAGGTGCGGGAGCCGCTCCCGGGCCACCTCGGTGTCCCCGGCCGCGAGCGCGCCGCCGATGGCGCGCGCCTCCCGGCCCAGGGAGGTCCCGCCCACCACGGTCCAGGTGGCGGCCGCGGTCAGGGCGATCCGTACGGCGGCGGGGCGGGTGCGCACGGTGCGCGCGGCGAGGGCGCCGAGCGCGGCGGCGCCGCCCACGCAGACGGCGGTGTGCAGGGCGCCGCGGCGCCGGCTGTCGCGCCACAGGGCGCGCTCGACGGCGGCGGCGGCCCGTCCGAAGGCGGCCACGGGGTGCCCGCGGCGTGGATCACCGAGGATCCGGTCGCCGATCAGGCCCGCCGCGGCGCCGTACGCGAAGACGCGATCGGCACGCATGGGACAGGTAGGTCCTCACTCAGGGTCCGCGCCCTGGTTGACGTGTCCGGCGGCGAGAGTTCCTGGCTCCCGGCGGCTGACGTCCGTCTCGCTCGTACCGCTCGACGACCACGTCCGCGCGCCGGTGACAGTGGCGGGACCGCGCCGGATTCGCACCGGACTTCCTCTCCATGCCGCCGTGCTGGCCCGGGCAGTCCACCACGCACCGCGAACGCCCGTCAACTCGCCGTTGACCTGCCCAAACGAAGAACTCCCCCGGGGCGTGGCCCGGGGGAGTCCTCGGTGGTGCGTGCGGCGCGTGCCGGCTCAGGCGACGATCAGGTAGATCCCGTACGAGACGGCCGCCGCGCACAGCGCGAAGCAGACGTACGCGCCGCTGCGCGCCAGGGTGGCGGCGCCGCCGCGGGCGGTGGCGGCCTCGTGCCTGGAGAGGCCGACGATGCCCAGGACGAACAGGGTCACGAGGGCGACGGTCGCGGAGAGACTGACGCCGAAGACGGTGCCGAGTGCTGCCCAGTCGATCTTCATACTGCTGAATCCTCTGTGGTATTCGCTCGTCAGACCGCGGGCGCCGGAGCGGCCGGGGTCTCGCCGGACGCGTGCGCCGGGGCCGGGATGGTGGCCTTGAGGTCCTCGTCGGTGACGGCGGCGGTGGTGCCCACCGGCGGCACGGCGACGGCCGCGATGGCGGTGGTGACCACGCCGGGCGTCTCGGCGGCCGGCTCGAGGTCGTTGACGTTGTGGTGGTCGACGACCTGGCGGCGCGAGATCAGCCAGATGGCGAGGCAGGAGCCCACCAGGAACACGGTGACGGCGGCGATGCCGATGTCACCGGTGCGCATGACGTACTCGGCGGCGGCGGAGACCAGCGCGGCGGCCGGCAGGGTCAGGCCCCAGGCCACGAACATGCGGGTCGCGGTGGACCAACGGACCACACCGCCCTTGCGGCCCAGACCCGCACCCATGACCGCGCCGGAGCACGAGTGGGTGGTGGACAGCGAGAAGCCGAGGTTGGAGGAGGCGAGGATGACGGACGCGGCCGAGGTCTGGGCGGCGAAGCCCTGCTGCGGCTGGAGGTCGGTCAGGCCCTTGCCCATGGTGCGGATGATGCGCCAGCCGCCCAGGTAGGTGCCGAGCGCGATGGCCACACCGGCGGAGACGATGACCCACACCGGCGGGTTGGCGCTGGCGGGCAGGGCGCCGCCGGCGACCAGGGCCAGGGTGATGATGCCCATCGTCTTCTGGGCGTCGTTGGTGCCGTGCGCGAGGGAGACCAGACCGGCGGAGGCGATCTGACCTGCCCGGTAGCCCTTGGCGGAGGTCTTCTCGCCGACGTTCTTGCCGAGCTTGTACGTGACCTTCGTGGCGAGCATCGCGGCGACACCGGCGACGATCGGGGCCGCGATGGCCGGCAGGAGCACCTTGGTGACGAGCGTGCCGCCGTTGACCGCGCCGAGACCGGCGGAGGCGACCGCGGCGCCGACCAGACCGCCCATGAGGGCGTGGGAGGAGCTCGAGGGGAGCCCGACCAGCCAGGTCACGAGGTTCCAGAGGATCGCGCCGACCAGGGCGGCGTAGATCACTTCTGGCTGGATGCCCTCTTCGTTGACCAGGCCCTTGGAGATCGTCTTGGCGACCTCCACGGACATGAACGCGCCGACGAGGTTGAGCACGGCGGACATGGCCACCGCCGTCTTGGGCTTGAGGGCGCCGGTCGAGATGGTGGTCGCCATCGCGTTGGCTGTGTCGTGGAAACCGTTCGTGAAGTCGAACACGAGAGCGGTGATGATCACGATCCCGAGGAGAAGCGTTATGTGCTCCATTTACCCAGGCTTCTGTGGGACGTCAGTGGCTCGACGACCGTAGGCAACCTGGGTGAACGGAAAGTGAACTGACTCGGGCGTGGTGGTGTATCGGCCAGGCATGGGTTCGGGCCACTGGTCCCGATTCTGTCGTGGTTACGTCGATTTATGCACGTCAGAGGCGGGTGAACACGGGCGAACGCACCCGTTTCCGGCCGCCCCGGCCGGTTCTCCCGGGGTCCCGAAGAGACTCAGATCACGCGCAAGCGGAATCCCGCGTCGCGTGTCCCCCGCCCGGCCGCGCCGCCCGTCCTCCACTGGCCGTGCCGCCCGTACCGTCCGACACTGGAGCGGTGCGCACCGCTACCGCGACGGCAGCCACCGTCACCGCCACCTTCGTCGGGGCCGCGGCGGCCGCCGTCACGGCCGGCCGGTTCGCCGCCGACGCGGCCCTGCGGCACGCCCCCGGCCGCCCGCTGCCCGGCGGACCCCGCCTCAGCGTCCACTCCACCGCCGCCGGCCGGGTCGCCCTGACCCGCTCGCTGGCCTCGCTGCGCCCCGGTACGTACGGACTGGACGCCCCCGGCGTGCACGCGATCGCCGGCCCCGTCCTGGCCGACGCCCCGCACCACCCCGACACCGTCGTGCGGCGCCTGGTCGGGGTCACCCACGGCAGCCTCGAACCCGGCGTACGGGTCGACCTCACCCCCCAGGTCCACCTCGGCAACCCGCGCACCGCGCTCGGCCTGGACCACGCCGACGTGGACGTCCCGGGGGAGCTGGGCGGCCTGCCCGCCTGGTTCGTGCCCGCCGCCCGCGACACCTGGGTGATCACCGTGCACGGGCTGGGCGCGAGCCGCGAGCACCCGATGGTGGTGATGCCCTTCCTCCACCGCCACCAGCTGCCGGTCCTCGACCTCGCCTACCGCGGCGACCTCGGCGCCCCCGCCTCCCCGGACGGCCTCGGCCACCTCGGCGAGTCGGAGTGGCGCGACGTCGACGCCGCCATCCGCTACGCGCTGCGCTTCGGCGCCCGCCGCGTCGTCCTGCACGGCTGGTCCACCGGCGCCGCCATGGCCCTGCGCACCCTGGAGCGCTCGGGGGTGGCCGACCGGATCGCCGGGCTCGTCCTGGACTCCCCGGTGCTCGACTGGCACGCCACCCTGCGGGCGCTGCTCGTCGCCCGCCGCACTCCGGCCCCGCTGCTGCCGCTGGCCGTCCGCGCCGCCGAGAGCCGTGCGGGACTGCGGGCCGACCACCGGCCGCCGGGCGCCGACCCCGCCGCGCTGCGGATCCCCGTCCTGATCTTCCACGGACCCGACGACACCATCGCCCCCTGGGAGCCCTCCCGGGCACTGGCCGCCGCCCGCCCCGACCTCGTCACCCTGCGCACCGTCCGGGACGCACCCCATGGGGCGATGTGGAACGCCGACCCCGCCGGGTACGAGGAGGCGCTGCGCCGCTTCCTCACCTCCCTGGTGTGAACACCGCAGCCGGCGCCCGCCGGCGCCCTGCAGGGGATGTCCGGCCGAGGCCGCCGGTGCCGGGCACCGCACGGCGAACGGGGCATTTTGTGGCGATATCAACCCCTGTTCACCAGCGGTAACGGCCCATTCCGTTTGGGCTTTCGGCCGGTGACGGGCGAGACTGCTTCCGTGACGTCCCGAAAGCCTGATGAGCAGTTGGCTCGCGACTCCAGACTCCGACTCGTCTCCGCGCGTTCGGTCGCCACCGCCCGCAAGGCGGTCACCGACCGGCGCACCCGGCCCGCGCCCCGGCCGCCCGCGGGGACCCCCGCCCCGGCCGACCTCGCGAACCGGGCCCGGGCCTCACTCGACGACGCGGTACGCCTCGCCCGTTGGGCCGAGCGCCACCTCGGCACGGCGGACGGCTCCCGCCCCGCGCCCGCCGGGGCGCTGCCCGCCCAGGACGTCGAACGGGCCGCCGGGGAGCTGGCCCTGACGCACGGCCAGATCCGGGCCGGCTGGGACCGCGCCCGGCTCGCCGGCCTCGTCGAGGTGCACGGCGGAGCCGCCCGCCCCGGCTGGCGGCTGAGCGCCTGGGACCGCGACGACACGGCCGTACTGCGCGGCTGGGTCGCCCTGTTCGACGCCTGGTCGCTGGTCCACCCCGCCCCGGCCGACATCGCCCCCGCGGCCGTCGCCGAGGTCGTCGAGGCCATGCCTCAGGTGCTCTCCCTGCTCCAGCTGTCCGCCGGGCCCGTCACCGTCCCCGTCCTGCTCGACCTCCTCGGCCAGCGCGTCGCCGAACTGCGCGACGAGCGCTGCGAGGTGCCCTACGACCTCCAGGACCCGGCGCCCGCCCCCGACGCCGCCGACCGGCCCGTGCCGCTGGCCCGGCTGCTGCGCTGGGCGCTCGGCGGGCTCGCCGCCGTCGACGCCGTCACCCTCGGTCCGGCACAGGCCACCCTGACCCCGCTGGGTAGTTGGGCGGTCTGGGTCAAGCTGGAGCAGATCTGCGTGGCCGCGCAGAGCCCCGCCGGCAACATCGAGCAGTCCGCCGCCGCCATGCTGCACGGCTGCGCCCGGCTCACCCCCGGCCCGGCCCGCGCCGAGTACCGGGCCTGGCTCGCCGCCCGGCCCGTCGGACACGCCGTCAGCGAGCTGCTGCACGCCGCCCGCGGCGAGGACGCCCTGCTGCGCGGGCTCGCCTTCGAAGCGCTGCGCGTCGTCGGCGCGCCCGCCGAGCCCGAGGTCCGCGCCGCCGCCCGTGAGGCCGGGCTGCGCCCGTACGCCCTGCTCTGGCTCGCGGAGCACGACGGACTGGACCCCGACGACGCCCACGACGTGCTCACCGCGGAGGAGTCGACCTGGCTGTGGGTGGACACCGCCGCCGCCATCGCCGACCACGGCGAGGCCGAACTGCTCGCCCGGCACCTGGACTCGGCCGTGCGCACCACCGTCCCCCGGCTGCTCGACGAGGTCCGCGCGGTCGGCCACCCCCGCACCGTGCAGGTCCTGGTCGCCCTCGCCGCCGCCCACCCCGACCCGGCCCTGGCCAAGGCCGTGCGCCGGGCCGCCTTCCAGGTCCACACCGGCGGCGCCTGATCCCGGCGCCGGGCCGCGCGGCCGGGGCCTCACCCCGGCGGCACCCTCACTCCGAGGTGGTCGCCGGGGCGTACGTCCCGAAGCTCCAGATGTTGCCCTCGCCGTCGCGCGCCATGTAGTCCCGCGACCCGTAGTCCTGGTCGGTCGGCTCCATCAGGATCTCCACCCCGTGCTCCACCGCCCGCCGGTGGTGGGCGTCCACGTCCTCCACCACCACGTACACCCCCGAGGGGCCCGCGCCGGTCATCGCCTTGTCGAAGACGCCGCCGGTGCCCTTGCTGCCCAGCATCACCACGCCGTTGCCGTACGCCAGCTCCGCGTGGACCACCGAGCCGTTCTCCCCCTCGTACACCGCGACCCGGGTGAACCCGAAGGCCTCCGTCAGCAGCTTGATCGCCGCCTGCGCGTCGCTGTAGACCAGCGCCGGACTGATGGACGGGTTGCCTGTCATGACGATCACTCCCTTTCGTGAATGTGACCCACGACACAGTCTGGCAGGCGGTGGTGGCGGGAGGTCCCACCGGCGCCGGCTCACCGGAAGGTGTTGCACTGCGCCATGTCACCCGTCCGGTACCCCTGGTAGAACCACTGCTGACGCTGCTCGGCCGAGCCGTGCGTCCACGACTCCGGCGTCACCCGGCCCTGGACCTTCTCCTGGATGCGGTCGTCGCCGACCGCCGCCGCCGCGTCCAGCCCGTCCCGGATGTCCTCGTCGGTCAGCGAGGTGATCAGTGGCCGCCCGGTGGACTCGTCCGGGGTCCGCGTCGCGTGGTGCGCCCACACCCCGGCGTAGCAGTCGGCCTGCAGTTCCACCTTGACGGCGTTGCTGCCGGCGCCCTGCCGCCCGTCCTGCGCCCGCTGGAGGGTGCCGGTCAGGTTCTGGATGTGGTGCCCGTACTCGTGGGCCACCACGTACGCCTGGGCGAACGGGCCGCCGGTGGCCCCGAACTGCGTCCGCAGCTCGTTGAAGAACCCCAGGTCCAGGTAGACCCGCTGGTCGGCCGGGCAGTAGAAGGGGCCGACCGCCGAGGTGGCCGCGCCGCACGCGGTGTTCACCCGGCCGGTGAAGAAGACCGTCTGCGCCGGGCGGTAGGTGCCGCCGCGGCGCGCGAACTCCTGGCGCCAGAAGTCCTGGGTGCTGTTGACCACCGCGACCAGCCGGCAGTCCTCGCGCGCGTTCGCGTCCCGGCCCGTCCGGCAGTTCTGCTGCACCTGGGCGATGGAGGAGGAACCCACGGAGGGCTCCTGGTCCCCCGACGACAGCCCCAGGTTCTCCGGTCCGACGCCGAACAGCAGGCCCAGCACCAGCGCGATGATGCCCGCGATGCCGCCGCCGATGGTGGCCCGGCCGCCCGGGATGCGGCTGCCGCGCACGTCCTGGACCTCGGACGTGTCCAGCTGGGCGTCGTCGTCGAACTGCATGCCGCACCGCCTCGGTCTCCGCTTGTCCGCCGGCGCGGCCCACCGTCCGCTCCTGCGGTGAGTATCAGCCCATTCATCCCGGTACGCGCCCCGGCCGACGGGCGGGGTCCGTGCACCGGAAGGGGGCGGGGGAGGCGTGGGCCGTAAGGGGCTCACAGGGTGCTCGACCCCACACCCGCAGCCCGAAAACTCCTTGCACACCCCCGCTAGAATGAACCCCATGGCAAATCTCCTCGCGGATTAGCGGCGTCGAAGCGACGCGTCCCGCCCCCCTTCCGCCGTACCCACCGCCCTGGAGTATTTCCGTGATCACCGCCACCGGCATCGAGTTGCGCGCCGGCGCCCGCATCCTCATCGAGGCCGCATCCTTCCGCGTCGCCAAGGGCGACCGCATCGGCCTCGTCGGCCGCAACGGAGCGGGCAAGACCACCCTCACCAAGTGCCTGGCCGGCGAGGGCCAGCCCGCGGCCGGCAGCATCACCCGCTCGGGTGAGGTCGGCTACCTGCCGCAGGACCCCCGCACCGGCGACCTGGACGTCCTCGCCCGCGACCGCATCCTCTCCGCGCGCGGCCTGGACACCCTGCTCAAGAAGATGCGCGCCAACGAGGACCGCATCGCCAACGGCTCCGGCGCCACCCGCGAGAAGGCGCTCAAGCAGTACGAGCGCCAGGAGACCGAGTTCCTCACCAAGGGCGGGTACGCCGCCGAGGCCGAGGCCGCCACCATCTCGGCCGCCCTGGGGCTGCCCGACCGCGTCCTGGGCCAGCCCCTGCACACCCTCTCGGGTGGTCAGCGCCGCCGCGTCGAGCTGTCCCGGATCCTCTTCTCGGACGCAGACACCCTGCTGCTCGACGAGCCGACCAACCACCTCGACGCCGACTCGATCGTGTGGCTGCGGGACTACCTCAAGACCTACCGCGGCGGCTTCATCGTCATCTCCCACGACGTCGACCTGGTCGAGACGGTCGTGAACAAGGTGTTCTACCTGGACGCCAACCGCTCGGTGATCGACGTCTACAACATGGGCTGGAAGCTCTACCAGCAGCAGCGCGAGGCCGACGAGAAGCGCCGCAAGCGCGAGCGCCAGAACGCCGAGAAGAAGGCCGCGGCCCTCAACTCGCAGGCCGACAAGATGCGCGCCAAGGCCACCAAGACCGTCGCCGCCCAGAACATGGCCAAGCGCGCCGAGCGCCTGCTGTCCGGCCTGGAGGCCGTGCGCGTCTCCGACAAGGTCGCCAAGCTGCGCTTCCCCGACCCCGCGCCCTGCGGCAAGACGCCGCTGACCGCCGAGGGCCTGTCGAAGTCGTACGGCTCGCTGGAGATCTTCACCGACGTCGACCTGGCCATCGACAAGGGCTCCCGCGTGGTCATCCTCGGCCTCAACGGCGCCGGCAAGACCACCCTGCTGCGGCTGCTGGCGGGCGCCGAGAAGCCGGACACCGGCGAGGTCACCCCCGGTCACGGCCTCAAGCTCGGCTACTACGCCCAGGAGCACGAGACCCTCGACCCCGAGCGCACGGTCCTGGAGAACATGCGCTCCGCGGCCCCCGACCTGGACCTCGTCCAGGTGCGCAAGACGCTGGGCTCCTTCCTCTTCTCCGGCGACGACGTCGACAAGCCGGCCGGGGTGCTCTCCGGCGGCGAGAAGACCCGGCTGGCCCTGGCCACGCTGGTGGTCTCCTCCGCCAACGTCCTGCTGCTCGACGAGCCCACCAACAACCTCGACCCGGCCAGCCGCGAGGAGATCCTCGGCGCGCTGCGCACGTACAAGGGCGCGGTCATCCTCGTCACGCACGACGAGGGCGCGGTCGAGGCGCTGGAGCCGGAGCGGATCATCCTGCTCCCGGACGGCGTCGAGGACCTCTGGGGCCCGGACTACCGGGACCTGGTCGCCCTGGCCTGACCGGCTCGGCGCCCCGGCCCGACCGGCCGGGTCGCCCCGGACCGACCGGGGTCAGCCCAGGTTGACCCGTTGATCGAAGCCCTTCTGGATCATTCGGCTCACCGGTGATCCATCATCTGAGTGAGACGGTCTCGTACCCCCGCTCGCTCTGCGTCGGCCCCGGTCGCACCCTCCGTGGTGATGCGGCCGGGGCGGATTTATTCCCACCGCCGCCCCTGACCTGGACGTTCCCCGTGACGGTTGCGGAGCGTGATCGAAGCCTTGCTGCGGAAGAGAAGATTCCGTTCTGCTCGGGCGTCCACGGGCCGGGAAATGGCGTCGTACCGACCTTGCTGAATGGGTGGCCAGGAAGCCCGGGAGGGGTGATCATGAGAAGTCCAGAGCGCACTTCCCATGAGGAGGCACGGGTGGCCGAGACTCTGAAGAAGGGCAGCCGGGTGACCGGCGCCGCGCGCGACAAGCTCGCGGCAGACCTGAAGAAGAAGTACGACTCCGGTGCGAGTATCCGGGCGCTGGCCGAGGAGACCGGCCGGTCCTACGGGTTCGTCCACCGGATGCTCAGCGAGTCCGGAGTCATTCTGCGCGGTCGCGGCGGCGCGACCCGCGGCAAGAAGGCGGCCTCGGTCTGACCGGCGCCGCCGCCTGATCCACCGAAACCGGTTCCTTCGGTGACCCCCGGTCGGCCATCCGGCCCGCCGGGTGGTTACTGTGCAGTCACTTATCGCCGACGGCCGATCCCTACGGCCCGACTGCACCGGAGGCACCCTGATGGCTCTGCTCGACAAGGACGGCGTACGGCTCACCGTCGACGACACGATCGCCACGGTGACGCTGACCAATCCGGCCAAGCGAAACGCCCAGTCCCCCGCGCTCTGGCGGGCGTTGGCGGAGGCCGGGCGGTCGCTGCCGGGCACCGTCCGGGTCGTGGTGCTGCGCGGTGAGGGCAAGTCCTTCTCCGCCGGCCTGGACCGGCAGGCCTTCACGCCCGAGGGGTTCGAGGGCGAGCCCTCCTTCCTCGACCTGGCGCGCGGCTCCGACCAGCTGCTCGACGACACCATCGCCGAGTACCAGGAGGCGTTCACCTGGTGGAGGCGCAACGACATCATCACGATCGCGGCGGTGCAGGGGCATGCGATCGGCGCGGGCTTCCAGCTCGCGCTCGCCTGTGACCTGCGCGTGGTCGCCGACGACGTGCAGTTCGCCATGCGCGAGACCAGCCTCGGACTGGTGCCGGACCTCGGTGGTACCCAGCCGCTGACCTCCCTCGTGGGCTACGCCCGCGCCCTGGAGATCTGCGCCACCGGCCGCTTCGTCCACGCCGAGGAGGCCGAGCGCACCGGCCTGGCCAACCTGGTCGTGCCCGTCGGCGAGCTCGACGCCGCCGTGGCGGACCTGACCGCCGCCCTGACCGCGCCGCCGCGCGACGCGGTCGTGGAGACCAAGGCGCTGCTGCGCGGCGCGGTCACCCGTCCGTACGAAGACCAGCGCGTCGCCGAGCGCGCCGCCCAGGCCCGCCGGCTGCGCGACCTCGCCGGTCTCTCGGACTGACGGCCGCGCCCACCGGCCGGGCATGAGCGGGCGGCGCGGGGGCAGGGCGCTTACGGTGGTCGGGAGTCCGCACGCGCGAAGGGACAGGATGATGAGCGAATCCACATCCGCAGGCCCCCCTCGGGAACCGGCCGACCGGGGCCGCACGTCGATCGCCGACGGAGTGGTCGAGAAGATCGCCGGCATGGCCGCCCGCGAGGTCGTCGGCGTCCACGCCATGGGCAGTGGCCTCTCCCGTACCTTCGGCGCGGTCCGCGACCGGGTGCCCGGCGGGGCCAAGGCCTCCGTGACACGCGGGGTGAAGGCCGAGGTCGGTGAGGTCCAGACGGCGATCGACCTGGAGATCGTCGTGGACTACGGCGTGGCGATCCGGGACGTCGCCCGCGCGGTCCGGGAGAACGTCGTCGCGGCGGTGGAACGGATGACGGGCCTGGAGGTCGTCGAGGTGAACATCGCCGTCATCGACGTCAAACTCCCCGACGAGGAAGACGAGGAGCAGGAGCCCGGCACCACCCGGATCCAGTAGCCGCCGGATCCCGCAGCCGCCGGATCCCGCAGACGGCGGTATCCGCCGAGAGGAGCCCGCATGAGTATGGCGGTCGCCGGCCTGCTGGCCGGCATGGCCCTGGGATTCGCCGGGTACTTCGGCGGATTCGGAGCGTTCCTGCTGGTGGCCGCCCTGGGCGCCGTCGGCTTCATCGCCGGCCGGTTCCTCGACGGGGACCTGGAACCCGGCGACTTCTTCCGCCCGCGCGGCGACCGGCGCCGGTGACCCCCCGATGACCACACCACGGGCCACCGCGCCCTCCCGCGCCACCCGGGTGCCGCCGGCCGAGCGCGGGGCCACACAGATCGCCGACCGGGTCGTCGCCAAGATCGCGGCCAGGGCGGCCCGCGAGGCGCTGGGCGGCCCGCCGCCCGGCGGTACGGCGCCGCACGCGACCGTCACCGTGCACCATGACATCGCCCGCGTCCGGATCAGCCTCGAACTCGGCTACCCCGGCGACCTCGCCGCCCAGTGCGCCGAAGTCCGCCGCCACGTCACCGAGCGCGTCGAGAGCTGCGCCGCCATGACCGTGCCGGAGGTGGACATCGACATCGAGCACCTGCACGCCGCGCACACCGGGCCCGGCAACCGGCGGAGCCGGCTGCGATGAGCGCGGCCCCCACCGAGGCCGCCGTCCCCGGGAGCCCGGCACCCGCCGGCCGCGCGCGCCGGTTCCGCTCCACCCGCCGGATCCCGGCCGCGCTCACCGCGCTCGCCGTCCTCGGGGCCGCGGGCCTCTTCCTCTACGACCTGGTCGCCGTACGGACCGAGCGCCCCGGCATGCGCTGGCGCCGCGAACTCGCCCGCCAGCTCGACCGGCACACCCTCGCCGAGGCCGCCGTCGTCACCGGCGCCGGGCTCCTGGCCCTGGTGGGCCTGGTGCTGCTGGTGCTCGCCTGCACCCCGGGCCTGCGCGGGGTGCTGCCGATGCGGGCACCGGCCGCCGGGATGCGCGCCGGACTCGGCCGCAAGGGCGCCGCCCTGCTGCTGCGCGACCGGGCCATGGAGGTCTCCGGCGTGCAGTCCGTCCGGGTCGCGGTGCGCCGCCGCCGCGTCACGGTGCGGGCCGCCTCGCACTTCCGCGAACTGGACGACGTACGGGCGGACCTGGACGCGGTGCTCCGCGTGGGCCGCGAGGAACTGGGCCTGGCCCGTGAGCTGCCGCTGCGCGTGCGGGTCGTGCGGCGCGCCGCCGGGAAGGGGTGAGGGGACATGCTCCGCCGGGTCAACCGGATCGTCCTCGGCCTGATCGGCACCTCGCTGCTGGCGGCCGGGGCCGTCGTGCTGATCGGCACCTGGCCGTTCGCGGGCCGGCACGAGCCGCTGCTCAGCGAGGCCCGCCGACGCGGTTTCCACGCCGAGGGATGGCGGTGGTGGGTGCTGCTCGCCGCCCTCGCCCTCTGTGTCGTCCTGGCGCTGTGGTGGCTGCTGTCCCAGCTGCGCCGCCCACGCCTGCGCGCCGTCCTGGTGGACACCGGCGACGGGGCGTACGCGACGCTGCGCGGCCGGGCCCTGGAGGAGGCGGTGGCGGCGGAGTGCGGAGCGCTGGGCGGTGTCGCGGCCTGCCGCGTCCGGCTCCAGGGCCGCCGCGGCGCGCCCGTCCTGCGCATCGCCCTCAGCCTGGAGCCGTACGCCGTGCCCGCCGACGTGGCGGCTGCGCTCGCGGGGCCCGTCCTGGAGCGGGCCCGCGCCTCCGCGGGCCTGCCGGACCTGTCCGCCGAGGCGCGGCTGACCATCACCGGGCACCGGGCACGGCGGGTGCTGTAGCACCCCGGACGCGGGTACCCCGGGACGAGGACCTCGGGACAAAGGCCCCGGGGCGAGGGCACCCGTATGCGAGGTGGTCAGAAGCCGTGCCGGGCGCCGCCGTCCACCGGCACCATGATCCCGGTCAGGTACGACGCGGCGGGCGAGAGCAGGAACGCCGCCGTGCGGCCGAACTCCTCCGGCGTGCCGTAGCGCCGGAGCGGGATCCGGGACTCGTGGCCCGCCCGGGCCGCCGCCGGGTCGCCGGAGAGGGCGTCCAGCTCGCGCACCCGGTCGGTGTCGATCCGGGCCGGCAGCAGCCCGACCACCCGGATGCCGCGCGGGCCCAGTTCGTCGGAGAGCGACTTCGCGAAGCCCGCCAGCCCCGGGCGCAGCCCGTTGGAGATGGTCAGCCCCGGGATCGGCTCGTGGACCGAGCCCGACAGGACGAAGCCGATGACCCCGCCCTCGCCGAGTTCGGCGGCCGCGGCGCGGGCCATCCGTACGGCGCCCAGGAAGACGGACTCGAAGGCCGCCTGCCACTGCGCGTCGGTGTTGTCCGCCGCGGAGCCGGGGGCCGGACCGCCGACGCTGACGAGGACGCCGTCGAAGCGGCCGAAGCGCTCGCGGGCGGTCTCGACGAGCCGGCGGGCGGCGTCGGGGTCGGCGTTGTCGGCGGCGACGCCGACCGCGTTCGGGCCGAGCGCGGCGGCCGCCTCCCGCGCGCGCCGCTCGTCCCGTCCGCTCAGGACGACCTTCGCGCCGTCGGCGGTCAGTTCGCGGGCGGTCGCCAGGCCCAGGCCACGGGTGGCGCCGGTGACGACGTAGACACGGTCCTTCAGTCCAAGATCCATGCCCGACACGCTACGCCGTCGCGGCCGTGGCCTCCTCGGCGGGCGGGCTGCCGACGGCGGCCGCCTGTTCGCGGTCGCGCCGCTCGCGCCGGACGAGGACCACCCAGCCCACCGGGACCCCGGCCGCGAACAGCCACCACTGCACGGCGTACGCCATGTGCGCGCCGATGGAGTCGTGGTCGGGCGCGCCGACCGGGTCGGGGCTGCGGTCGGCCGGGACCGGCGCGGTCAGCTCCAGGTAGCCGCCGAGCACCGGCCTGCCCAGCGCCTGCGCCTGCTGCCCGCTGTTGATCAGCATCACCTGGCGGTCCGGCAGGCCCTTGCGGTCCTTGATGCCGCTGCCGCCGCTGGTCTCGTCGGCCTTGAGCCGGCCGGTGACGGTCACCTCGCCCGCGGGCGGCGCGGGCACCGGGGGGTAGGCGCGCGGGTCGCCGCCGCCCGGCACCCAGCCGCGGTTGACCAGGACCACCCGGCCGTCGGTGAGGACCAGCGGGGTCAGCACGTGGAAGCCGACCTTGTCGTCCGCGTTGGTCCGCATCCGCACCACGACCTCGTGCGCGCTGTCGTACGTACCGGTGGCCGTGACCGCGCGCCAGTAGTCGGAGCGCGGGACCGTGTGGCCGGGGGAGGTGAGGTCGGTCACCGGCACCGGCTGCGCCGACAGGGCGGCCGCGATCAGCTCGTTGGACGCCACCCGGCGCTCGTGGCGGTGGAACTGCCAGAACCCCAGCTTGATCATCACGGGGATGAGGACGAGGACGACGAGGGTGAGGCACACCCACTGCCGGGTCAGCACAAAGCGGTACACGCCATCGACGGTACCCCGCGCGCGAGCGGCCCCGGCGGCCGGGTGGCCGGCCGGGGCCGGGGGGAACGGGGGGAGGGGCGACGGGCGACGGTGGGGGAGGGAGATCAGACGCGGTCGACGATGCCCACCTTCCCCTCCGAGCGGGCGCAGTGGGCTCCGCAGAACCACTGCCCCTCGACCTCGACACCCTGCCCGATGATCTGGACCCGGCAGTGCTCACAGATGGGCGCCATGCGGTGAATGGCGCAGGAGAAGCAGTCGAAGACGTGCACCGCGCCCTGCGCGTGCACCTCGAAGGACATGCCGTAGTCGTTTCCGCAGACCTCGCAACGAGCCATGCGCCGCATGCTCCGGAGCGCGCCCGCGCGGAGCAAGATCCAGCGGGGTGAGTCGTCCGTGCCGCACCCGCCCGGCGCAACGGCGGCCGGGTGCGCCGGGGATGCCGGGCCCCGCGGCCGGCCCGGGCGTCAGTCCCCGGCCGGGGCCACGTCGCGCAGCAACTGGGTGAAGGCCGCCTCGTCGACGACCGGAGTGCCGTACGCCTTGGCCTTGACCGTCTTGGACGTGGCCGAATCCGGATCGTTGGTCACCAGCAGCGAGGTGAGCCGCGACACACTCGTGGCGATGTGCAGGCCCGCCTCGACGGCGCGGTCCTCCAGCAGCTCGCGCTCCACGGAGGTGTCACCCGAGAAGGCGACCCGCATGCCCTGCCGCAGGCCCTTGCCGTCCTCGAAGCGCCCCGGGTTCGGGTACGGGCACGCCGGGCGCTTGCGCGCGGGGCGCCAGCTGACGGAGCGGTAGGACGCCTGGTGGCCCACGCGCGGGGTGGCGGGGGAGTCCGACCACTCCGTCAGCGGCCGGCACTCCAGCAGCGGCAGGCGTACGCCGTCCCGCGCCGCGGCGTGCAGCGAGGGCCGGAAGGCCTCGGCCAGCACCCGCGCGTCGTCGAGCGCGTGGTGGGCGCGCTGCTGGACCACGCCGAAGTGCGCGGCCAGCGACTCCAGCTTGTGGTTGGGCAGCGGCAGGTTCAGCTCCTTCGACAGGGCGATGGTGCACAGCCGCTGACGGACCGGCGCCGCGCCCTCGGCCCGCGCGTACTCGCGGGCGATCATCTGCCAGTCGAACATGGCGTTGTGCGCGACCAGCACACGGCCCGCGAGCCGCCCGGCGAACTCCTCGGCGATGTCCTCGAACAGCGGGGCGTCCGCGAGCATGTCGCTGGTGAGCCCGTGGATCCACACCGGCCCCGGATCGCGCTGCGGGTTGACCAGCGTGTACCAGTGGTCCTCGACCTCGCCCCGCGCGTCGAGCCGGTAGACGGCGGCCGACACGATCCGGTCGTCGCGCGCGAGCCCGGTGGTCTCCACGTCGACGACCGCGTACCCCTGGGGGTACGCGGTCGGCCAGGTCGTCTCTGCGGTCGTGCGGTCGTCGAGCATGGTCACAGAGGATACGGGCCCCGACTGACAGCCGTGGCCGGAAGGCCGGACATACGCGGCTTTCAGCCGAGTTCCGCGAGCAGGTCGCCGGCCTCGGCCCGGACGAAGGAATCCGGTACCTCCCCGTCGCCCTCGAAGAGCCGGTACGCCGTCCCGGACGCCCCCTCGGGAGCCGGTCCGGCGTGCACCCGGGCGAGGAACACCCGCTTCCCGGCGGCCTCCTGGAGGGCCGCCGCCTCCGGGTCCGGGCACGCCAGGCGCTCCTCGGGGACGTCGAGCCGGGCGATCCGCGCGGCGAACGCGACGGCCTCCTCGGCGGCCCCGCGCCGGTAGCGCAGCAGCTCCCCGTCGCGCACGACAGCCACCTCGCGGCAGCGGGCCGCGGCCCGCCACACCGTCAGGTCCCACAGGGTCACCCGGGTCCCCGACCCGAAGTGGTCCCACAGGTCGCGGGCGACGGAGGCGAGCCGCTCGTCGTGCGAGCCGACGCTCTGGAAGCCGTCGGCCGGCGGCAGGTGGACGTCCGTCCAGCGGGCCCGGCGCGCGGCCAGGTCCACCACCATCGGCAGGCTCACCAGCGACGCGCCCGCCAGGTCGAAGCGCTGGCGGACCGTGCGCGGGTCGTACTCCGCGTCCCGGGGAGCGCCGGCGGGCAGGGCCATGAAGCCGGCGAAGGCGTCGGGCAGCTCGTCGAAGGGCACGTTGTTGTAGCTGAAGACCACCGGCACCGCGTACACGTCACCGCGCCGGGCGAGGGCCTCCAGGTCCAGGTCGACGTATTCGGTGGCACCGGCCGGCGCCGGGGCCGAGGTGAGGTCGCCGGAGTGGACGGCCTCGCCGTGGTCGCCGTGGCGCAGCGAGGTGTAGTCGCACAGGCCCGTGACGTTCCAGCCGGCGTCGAGGAACGCCACCGACAGGTCCAGGTCGGTGCGCTGGTCCGCCGGTTCCGTCCAGTGCAGGAACAGCCGTACCACCTGGCCCGCGGGCAGGGTCAGCGTGCTGCCGCGCGGCACGGCCACCAGGGCGCGCGCCGTGGAGCGCGCGCCGAAGGGCACCGTGAGGTCCGCGAGTCCGGCGTCCAGCACCGCCCGCTCGTACGCCCGCCCCCGCTCGCCCGGCTCCGCGCCGGCGGCCTCGAAGCGGCGTACCACCTCGGCCTCCAGCAGCGCCGTGACCGCCGCCACGAGCGCGGCGGGCAGCGGCGCCCGCTCCTCCGGGGCGACCTGGGCCCGGGCGACCCGGCCGGCCGGGAAGAACACCCGGCGGGTCGCGGTGCGGTCCTCGGCGCGCGGGCGCAGCGCGCCCAGCGCCGACAGCAGCGGGCCGGGACCGGCCCCGGGCAGCGCGTGCCGCAGCGCCCGCTCCAGCTCGGGGACGAGTGCCTCGCCGGTGTGCAGCCGCAGCAGGTGGTCCAGGCGCCGGACGAGTTCGCCCGGCCGCTGCCCGGCCAGCTCCGCCGCCCGGCCCGCGTCGCCCTCGGCGAGCGCCTGCTCCAGGCGGCCCGCCCAGGTGGCCGGGCGGATCCGGTCGCCCTCGACGCGGACCGCGTCGGGGTGCATCGAGGCGTGGTCCAGCAGCCAGGCGCCGAACGCGGTCACCGGCGAGGGCGTGCTCCCGCGCAGCACGGCGAACGCCAGCGCCGCCCGCGGGAAGCGGATGTGGTGCTCGAAGGGGTGCAGGACCTCCCCGGCCCGCTTCCAGGCACGCGGGTGCCGCAGCAGGTCCTCCACGAGGTAGGGGGCCGGCAACGCGTCGAGGGCGCCCAGCAGTTCGCGGCGCAGCGGCCGGGGCAGGCCGGCGAACCGGGGCAGCGTGTCCAGCCCGGGGTCCCCGCCCGCGTACACGGCCAGCAGCCGCAGCACGTCGGTCGCGGTCGTCAGCCGGGCGGCGAGCAGGAGCCGTACGGCGTCGCGCGTGCGCGCGTCGCGCAGCAGCGAGCCGAGCACCAGCGCCTTGGTCTCGCGCACCGGGATGTCCACGGGCAGCCAGTCCAGGTCCGCGGGCGCCCAGGGCAGCAGCGTGGCGAGGTCGTCGAGGTCCTGCGGGGCGGGCGGGGTACGCCGGGCCAGCAGACCGGCGAGCACCGCGCCCGCGTCCGCCGCGCGGTCCGTGCCCAGGCGCAGCAGCCGCAGCGGTCCCGTGGGGGCCTTGCGGGTCCGGCCGGAGGCCGCGGTGGCGCGGGAGGCCTGGCGCAGGAAGGGGTCGGCGGGGTCGATCCGGCGGTGGCACAGGGGGCAGCCGGCGTAGTCGGAGCCGTCCCAGCACAGCCGGCAGACCAGGTGCGCGCAGGGCGCGACGGGGAAGACGGTGCGCTGCTCCCCGCACAGCACGCACGGCTGCTCGGGGGCCTGGAGCAGGTGGGCGAAGACCCGGTCGACGTACAGCCGGTCGGTGTCGCGCGGCGTGCTGAACGGGAAGCGGCGCAGCAGGGGGACGTGGACGCGGTCGGCGCCCAGGAGCGCCCCGGTCAGCGCCGCCAGCCGGTCGCGGGCCGGGGCCAGCCGGTCGGCGGGCAGGGCGGCCAGCGCGGCGTACAGGTCGGGCGAGAGGGTCCAGCCGCGCTGGAGGAGGTCGCTCTCCAGACGGCGCAGCGCGGGGCCGGCCGGCTTCGTGGCCGGGGTGGCCGGGGTGTCCCGGTCCACGTGGACGGCGCCCAGGCGGCGCAGCAGGACGGCGTCCAGGGCGGCGAAGGGCTCGTCGGCCCCGTGGGTCTGGGTGGATGCGACGGACTCGGTGCCTTCGACGGCGCTCACGTGGTGGATTCCCCTCCGGGTACGGAAAACGGGGGCGGAGAGTGGGCGCGCGAGTTTTCACCTGAAGAAAGTAGAGAAGGATGCACGCCGGGGAGCCGCCCCCGTCACCCCGATCCCACCACACGCGGTCCGCCCGGCCAAACCGTTATCGGGCGGCCGGCGCCGTCATCCGGGGGCCGGGCCGTCGAGCAGGGCGGCCACCAGGGCCCGTACGGACAGCAGGAACAGCCGCTCCGGGTCGGCCGGCCGGGCCAGCGCCCGGGACAGCGCCGGGTCCCCGGGAGCGGCGGCCGGGTCCCACAGCTCGCCCTCGCCGGGGGACTGCACGGGGGAGCGCTCGCGGTTGCGCTCGACCAGGACGAAGCCGACCACCTGGAACTGCACCGCCCGTACGGCGTCCGCGGCGCGCGTCCCGCGCAGGCCCGCCGCGTGCACCTCGTGGACGAGCGCCTGCTGGGCGGGCAGGAACATCCGCTCGGTCAGTCCGCGTTCGTGGACCATCGCGATCAGGTGCGGGCGCTCGCGCAGCTCCCGGCGCAGGATCCGGGCGACGGAGACGATCCGCTGGGCGGGGGTGCGGCCGGTCGGGCGCAGGTCGCCCATGTCCCGCACGGTGCGCTCCACGAGCGCGTCGAGCAGCGACTCGCGGTTGCCGACGTGCCAGTAGATGGAGGTCACCGCGGTGCCCAGCTCGGCGGCGAGCCCCCGCATGGTCAGTGCCGCCGGGCCGTGCCGCTTGACCAGGAGCGCGGCTGCCCCCAGCACCTCCTCGCGGGTCAGCGCTCTTCTGCCCATGACCCGGCCCCTCCATCTGTCGATCCGTCAGTTCTGGTGCGTGCAGCCCTCTTTACCCTTCATCGGCACCGGTGTAACTGTGTTACAGAAGCCGGCAGCCCCGTCGACGAAGGGTGGTCCACCCATGGCACGCGTACGGTACGGCGCACGGACGGAGGCCGAGATCTCGGCCTCGCGCGAGAAGAGCTCCCAGCTCCCCGACATCTGGTCAACCGGCGTGGTGGCGCTGTGGGAGAGCGATCCCGACGTGGTCGCTGCGGTCCTGCCGCCGCCGCTGAAGCCCGCCGAACGTCCGCTCGTGCGGGCCAACATCAGCAAGGTCGACCTGCCCGGCTACCCGCTCGGCGCCGGCTCCGTGGCGGTCGCGGCCCGGCACGGCGGGGTCGAGGGCTGGTACCCGCTGGTCATGCCGATGACCCACGAGCGCGCCCTGACCGGCGGCCGCGAGGTCTTCGGCGAGCCGAAGAAGCTGGGCGAGGTCACCGTCGAACGGGACGGCCTCGTCGTACGGGCCGCGCTCGCCCGGCACGGCATCGCCTTCGTCGAGGTGCGCGGCGCGGTCGACCGCGCGCTGCCCCTGCCCGAGCCCACCCGCAAGACGGACTTCTACTTCAAGTTCCTGCCCGCCGTGGACGGCAACGGTTTCGACGCCGACCCGGTGCTGGTGCACTGCACCCGCAACGAGAAGGTCCGCAAGCTGGAGAACATCACCGGTGACGTGGTCCTGCGGGAGTCCATGTTCGATCCCGTGGCCGACCTCCCGGTCCGCCGGATCGTCGAGATCACCATCGGCGAGAAGACCACCGACCAGCAGGGCCGGATCGCCGAACGGGTCAGCGCCCAGGCCCTGCTGCCCTACATCCACCAGCGCTACGACGACCCGATGCAGATCCTCGACGGGCCGCCCGCGGGGAGCGTGTGACATGCGGCTCGAACCCGGCCAGACCGCCGTCGTCACCGGCGCCGCGAGCGGTATCGGCCTCGCCATGGCCCGCCGCTTCGCGGCCGAGGGCCTCAAGGTCGTCCTCGCCGACGTCGAGGAGAAGGCCCTCGAGCGGGCCGCCGACGAGCTCACCGCCGACGGCGCCGAGGTCCTCGCCCGCCCCGTCGACGTCGGCGACCGCGACGCGGTCCTCGCCCTCGCCGACGCCGCGTACGAGGCCTTCGGCGCGGTCCACGTCCTGTGCAACAACGCCGGGGTCGGCTCCGGCGCCGAGGGCCGGATGTGGGAGCACGAGCCCAACGACTGGAAGTGGGCCTTCTCCGTCAACGTCTGGGGCGTCTTCCACGGCATCCAGGCCTTCGTCCCCCGCATGATCGCCGGCGGCGCCCCCGGCCACGTCGTCAACACCTCCTCCGGCGACGGCGGTATCGCCCCACTGCCCACCGCCTCCGTGTACGCGGTCACCAAGGCGGCCGTGGTCACCATGACCGAGTCGCTCTACGCCCACCTGAGGGCCGAGGGCGCGGCCATCGGCGCCAGCGTCCTCTTCCCCGGCCCGCACATGCTGCGCACCGGCCTGTGGGAGTCACACCGCAACCGCCCCGAGCGGTTCGCCAAGGAGCGCCCGCGCCGGACCCCGTACCGCAGCCTCGACCAGTACGAGTCCGCGATGAGGCAGGCCGGCCACGAGGTGGACTTCACCCCGGTCGAGGAGGTCGCCGACCACGTCGTGGCCGGCATCCGCGCCGACCGCTTCTGGATGCTCCCGGCGAGCGAGCACAGCGACCGCCAGATCCGCGCCCGCTCGCAGTCCATGCTCGACCGCGCCAACCCCGCCTACCTGGAAAGCTTCATCCTCGACTGAGGGGACCGACGTGCCCGACGAGACGTACGAAGACCCGTACCTGATCATCTCCTCCGACTGCCACGCGGGCCTGCCCACCGAGCGGTACCGCCCCTACCTGGACGCGCGCTTCCACCCCCGGTTCGACGAGTTCCTGGGCCAGCGCGACGCCCGCCGCGAGGAGGCCACCCGGCTGGGCGTCCGCAACGAGGCCTTCGCCGAGAAGTGGTTCCATGACCACGAGGAGGGCCTCCGGGGCGGCTGGGACGTGGCCCAGCGCCTGAAGGAACTCGACGGCGACGGCGTGGCCGCCGAGGTCGTCTTCCCCGACGCGGACGCCGTCGACAGCCAGACCGCGGCCCCCTTCGGCGTGGGCCTGGGCCTCTCCGGCGACCAGGACCCCGAGCTCGGCATGGCCGGCGCGCAGGCGCACAACCGCTGGCTGGCGGAGTTCGTCTCCGAGAACCCCGAACGCCACTGCGGCGTGGCCCTGCTGCCCATCACGGGCGAGCCGGACAAGGTCGTCGCCGAGATCCACCGGGCCAAGGAGTCGGGCCTGGGCGCGCTGATGATCCCCTCGATGTGGGTGGACCGGGCGCCGTACCACGACCGCCGCTACGACCCGGTCTGGGCGGCGGCCGCCGAGACGGCCATGCCGGTCGTCACCCACTCCGGGGCCGCGCCCCGCCACGAGTACGGCGACCACCTCGGCATCTACGTCTCCGAGGTCACCTGGTGGCCGGCCCGGCCCCTGTGGTTCCTGCTCTGGTCCGGTGTCTTCGAGCGCCATCCGGGCCTGAGGTTCGGGGTCGCCGAGTCCGGCTGCTGGTGGCTGCCCAACCAGCTCTGGTTCATGGACCGCCTCTACCTCGGCGCCCACGGCGGCAAGAAGCTCTCCCCGTTCGCGGAGCTGAAACGCCCCCCGAGCGAGTACCTGGACCGCCAGGTGTTCGTCTGCGCGACCAACACCAAACGGCGCGAGCTCGCCCAGCGCTACGAGATCGGCGTCGACAACATCCTGTGGGGCTCGGACTTCCCCCACCCCGAGGGCACCTGGCCCAACACGCGGAGCTGGCTGCGCAACACCTTCCACGACATCCCGGTCGGCGAGACCCGCCGCATGCTGGGCCTGGCGGCGGCGGACGTCTTCGGCTTCGACACGCAGAAGCTGGCCCCGCTCGCCCGCCGGATCGGCCCCACCCCGGCGGAGCTGGGCCAGAGCGCGGACCAGGCGGCGGTGGAGGCCTCCTGGGCGCGCTCGCGCGAGGTGGGCCGGCACTGGCTGACCGAGCACGACTTCCCCGTGCTGGGGGCCGGCCGATGACCGACCGCTACACGGTGATCTCGGCGGACTGCCACGCGGGCGCCGACCTGCTCGACTACAAGCCGTACCTGGAGAAGAAGCACCACGACGACTTCGACGCGTGGGCGGCCACCTACGTCAACCCGTACGAGGACCTGCTCGCCGACACCGCCGACCGCAACTGGAACTCCGCCCGCCGGCTGGCGGAACTGGAGGCCGACGGCATCGTCGCCGAGGTGGTCTTCCCCAACACCATCCCGCCGTTCTTCCCCAAGGCCTCGCTGATGGCCCAGCCGCCGGAGCGGGCGGAGTACGAACAGCGGTGGGCGGGCCTGCAGGCCCACAACCGCTGGCTCGCCGACTTCTGCGCGGACGCGCCGGGACGGCGGGCGGGCGTCGTCCAGATCCTCCTCAACGACGTGGACGCGGCCGTCGCCGAGGTCCGCCGCACCCGCGAGGCGGGCCTGACGGGCGGCGTCCTGCTGCCCGGCGTCCCGCCCGGCTCGCCCGTACCGGAGCTGTACTCCACGGCGTACGACCCGCTGTGGGCGGTGTGCGCCGAACTCGGCGTCCCCGTCAACCACCACGGGGGCTCGGCGTCGCCGCCGCTGGGTGACGAACCGGCGGCCCGCGCCGTGTTCATGGTGGAGACCACCTGGTTCTCGCACCGCGCCCTGTGGCACCTGATCTTCGGCGGCGCGTTCCGGCGCCATCCGGACCTGAGACTGGTCCTGACCGAGCAGGGCTCGGGCTGGATCCCGGGCGTGCTGGAGATGCTGGACTACTACCACGGCCGGCTGGTGTCCGCCGCGACGAAGGCGGCCACGGCGGAGTCCAAGTTCGGCGCAGGCCTGGCGGAGGCCATGGGACGGGGCCCGAGCGAGGTCTGGCGGGACAACTGCTTCGTGGGCGCGAGCTTCATGCGCCCCCACGAGGTCCCGCTGCGGGACCGGATCGGCCTCGACAAGATCATGTGGGGCAGCGACTACCCCCACGACGAGGGCACCACTCCCTTCTCCCGCGAAGGCCTGCGCATCGCGTACGCGGGCCTGCCGCGCGAGGAGGTCGCGGCGATGGTCGGCGGCAACGCGGCCCGCGTGTACGGCTTCGACCTGGCCCACCTGGACGCGCTGGCCGCCGTCCACGGCCCGACGGTGACGGAGATCGCGGCCCCGTTGACCACGGTCCCGGACGGCGCCACCAGCCCGGCCTTCGCCACGGGGGGCTCGGTCCGGGTCTGGTGACGGGGGTTCCCGCCGGGGCGGCCGGGCTCAGTGGACCCTGAGCCGCTCCGGCGGGAACCCTTCCGTACCGCTTACGTCGGTGCCGCTGTAGAGATGGACCGTGAGGTCCGCGAGCCCGGCCAGGGGTGCCAGGTCCACCGTGCCGCAGGCGCTGAGGGAAAGGGTCTTCAGCCCGGTCGCCTCTCGCAGGACCCCGAGCCCGCCGGTGAACCGGCAATCGGCGAAGTAGAGGCTGTCCAGCCGGGGGAACCGCAGCACGTCCTCGAGGTCGTAGGCGTCGTCGTGGAGGAGCTGGAGCGAGGTGAGGTCCGGTGGCCGGGCCATCGAACGCAGCTCCTGCGCCTGCCGGCTCCCCGCGATGCCCAGGAACGACAGGTCGGGCCAGCGCTCCAGGCCGTCCAAGGACATGTCCTCGGTCCCTTCGTGGAGCCACGCACTGGTGAGCTGGTACCGCCCCGGGAGCTCGCCCACCGACCGGTGGCCACCCGTGGTGGCCAGGCCGAGCGACTCGAGCCCCGGCAGTCGCTCCAGGACGCCCAGACCGACTTGGTGGCTACCGAAGGTGAACAGGTACCTCAGGGGTACCTCCGCGAGGGGACCCAGGTCCGTCAGCGCCGTGCACCTGGTCAGGCTGACGTGCTCCAGCTCCCGGCACCTGGCCACGGGCCCGATGTCGAACAACTCGGGCGAGTCGAGTACGTACAGCGCTTCCATGCCGCGGTGGGCGGCGACCTCGGGCGGCACCCGCCGGACGTCGTCCAGCCGCAGGCGCTTGAACTGCGGGAGCGCCGCCAGGCAGTCCAGCTGGTGCTGGGTCCGCAGGGTCAGCACCCCGTTGCCCAGCGAGGCGCCGTCGAGCACGGCCTCGGCGTACTCGTCGGCCTTGAACCTGCCCCAGGCGTCGTCCAGTTCCGTGATGACCTTGGGGCGTACCTCCTCGCGGAACCGGCGGATCACCGCCAGCGCCTGGTCGCCGCCCACCAGGGCCGCCGTGCGGACGGTCGCCGCCGTCTCCGCCTCGCCCAGGCCGTCGGCCGACGCCGGCAGCAGGTCCAGGACCACCCCGCCGGCCTTGGCCAGCTCCTCCGCCTGCTCCGGCGTCCGCGGCGGCAGCAGGTCCGCCGTCCGGGCCTGGACGTCCGCGCGGACCGCCGGGTCCAGTTCCGGGGCGTGTTCCAGGCTGGCCGCCGCCAGCAGGACCAGCCGGTTGCGGATCCCCTTGGCCCGGTCGGCCCGTCGCAGCAGGCCGCGCAGGAGCCGGGTCCGTTCGTCCGGGCGGGCGTGGCCCACCGCCATGCGGACCACGTCGTCCCACGTGTCGTCGTGCGCGTTGCGCACCAGCACGCCGAAGTCCCGCGACTCCACCGCCGCCTTGGCCCCCAGATAGTCCTGGAAGGTCCGGTGGACGAAGTCCACCGTGCCCGGCACCGGTTCGCGCAGCAGCCCGCTGCGGATCAGCAGGTGGGCGAAGACCTGCTCCGCGTCCCCCTGCTCCCGCACCTGCGGCATCGCGGCCAGCCATTCCCCGATCATCTCGACGGCCTCGTCCCGGTCCGCCTGCACCTGCCCATTGCGGATCAGCCAGTACGCGAACCGCTGGAGCAGCAGGATCTGCTCGTCCCGGGTGAGCCGGACCCCCTCCACCCCGTGGATCTCCCGCTCGGTGTCCCGCCGCACCAGCAGCATGTCCAGCGCCGCGTCGTACAGCTCCTTGCGCGCCCGCGGCAGCTGCATCCGGCGGTCCCGGTTCAGCGCGCACAGCAGGGCGCACATCAGCGGGTTGGTGGCCAGCCGGCCCAGGTCCCGGCGGGCCGAGACGGCCTCCAGCAGCGAGGCCTCGTACGCGGCCAGGTCCTCCCCGTCGGTTCCGGACGGGCAGTCCTCCGCGCGCGCCGCCCGGTGCCAGTGGGCGAGGAAGCTCCGCACGTCCTCGCGTTCCATCGGCAGCAGGGCGTGCGGGGTGAACCGCTGGCCCGCCAGCCAGTCCTCCGGCACCGCCGAGGGCCGGGTGGTCACGACGTACCGGGCCAACGGGAACGCGGAGACCAGCGAGCGCAGCCAGGTCTCGGTGCGGGCGCGCAGCCGCTGCGGGACCTCGTCGACGCCGTCCACCAGGACCAGGGCGCGGCCGCTCAGCATGAGGTTCTCCACCCAACCGGGCGGGGCCGCCAGCGGCACGCCCGCCGCTCTGAGGAAATCCTCCGGCAGCGGCAGGCTCTCCGCCGTGGTGAAGGCGCGCAGGCGCAGCACGAACGGTACGTACGTGCCCCACGGCCCGCCCGCCCGGCGGGCCGCGTCGACGGCGAGCCACTGGAGCAGGGTGCTCTTGCCCGAGCCGGCCGGCCCGCGCAGCAGCACCCGGTCCGCCGCCGCCAGGGCCTGCTCGGCCTTGACGGTGATCCGGTGCGGCCCCGCCTCGCCCGGCAGCGGGTGCTGCTCGCCGCTCACGGCGAGGCCGATGTACGCGAGGTCCAGCGCCCATTCCTCCCGCCGCCGGCCGGTGGTCAGGCCGAACAGCTGGAGCCGGCCGTGGGTCCTGGCGATGTACCGCGCGTACCGCTCCTCGAAGGCCCATGCCGTCCCGTCCGCGCGGTCGGCGTGCTCGGCCAGCCGGTCCATGGACCGCCGCAGCTCCCCGGTCCTGCGGACCAGTTCCACCTGGGCGCGGGCCCCGAAGCCGGGCAGCGTCGTCAGGTACTCCACGGCGTGCAGGCAGGTCAGCCGGATCAGCTCCCGGCACACCGGCTCGGCGGCCGCGCTCAGGCCCGCGCCGGTCGGTACGGGCAGCCGGGCCGCCAGCGCCGCCGGGTCGAGGTCGGCGGCCAGGAGGGCGTCGGCGTCCACCGGCCCCAGCGCGGCGAAGGCGTCGGCGGCGGCGTCGAGGGCCGCCAGCCGTTCGTGCTCCGGCAGCCCGGCGGCGGCCCCGCCCAGCCGGTCCGCCAGTCCCTCGGCCAGGCGGCGCAGCTCGGCCTCGCCCAGTCCGGCCGGCCGCTGCCAGCGGGGGGCCGGACGTACCGGCCGCTCCGTCAGGCCCGCGCCGGGCACCTGCCCGAGCCGCGCCGTGACCAGCCGTCCCACCATCGCGGTGGCCGTCCGTAAGACGGCCGTCTCGATACCCGCCATTCCCCCCGCCCCTCCCCGGATGTCCTGGTTCGGACCCTAGTCGGCGAACCGTCGGTAACACCGATGCATACCGATCGGTAACAGCCTCTGGCGGCACCCCGGATCCCGCCCTATGGTGCGGGCATGCCGAACCTGCCCGACGTCGTGCTGTGGTCCGTACCCGCCTTCGTGCTGCTCACGATCCTGGAGGCGGTGAGCTACCGGATCCATCCGGACGAGGACGCCGCCGGGTACGCCGCCAAGGACACGGCCACCAGCCTCACCATGGGCCTCGGCAGCCTGGTCCTCGACTTCTTCTCGAAGATGCCCTTCGTCGCGCTGTACACGGTGGTGTACGAACTGACCCCGCTGCGGGTGCCGTTCCTGTGGTGGACCCTCGCGCTCATGCTGCTCGCGCAGGACTTCTGCTACTACTGGCAGCACCGCAGCCACCACGTCGTGCGCATCCTGTGGGCCTCGCACGTGGTGCACCACAGCAGCCGCAGGTTCAACCTCTCCACCGCCCTGCGCCAGACCTGGACCGGCGCCACCTCCTGGCCCTTCTACCTGCCGATGATCGCGCTCGGCGTGCACCCGGCGGCCCTGGCCTTCTGCTACTCGGTGAACCTGCTCTACCAGTTCTGGATCCACACCGAGCGGATCGGCAAGCTGCCCCGGCCGGTCGAGTACGTCTTCAACACCCCCTCGCACCACCGCGTCCACCACGCCTCCCAGGGCGGCTACCTGGACCGCAACTTCGGCGGGATGCTGATCGTCTGGGACCGGCTGTTCGGCACGTTCACGGTGGAGACGCAGCGCCCGGTCTTCGGTCTGACCAAGAACATCACCACGTACAACCCGCTGCGCGTGGCCACCCACGAGTACGCCGCCATCGCCCGCGACGTACGGGCCGCCACGAGCTGGCGCGAGCGAGCGGGCCGGATCTTCGGTGGGCCGGGCTGGCAACCGGCCCCCGCCACCGCGGTCAGGACCCCCGCCCCCGCCACCGCCCCCTCGACCCCCACGGAGTCCCCCGCATGAGCGCCCGCACCGCCCCCACGCCCGATCCGGCGGCCGCCGCCGCCCGGCTGCGCGCGCCTTCCTGGGCCGTCCCCGCGGCCGCCGGGCGCCGTGCCGCCGCCGGCCGGGTGCTGCTGGCCGCCTTCGGTGTGGCCGCCGCCGTCGACCTGGTCTCCCTGCTCGCCGGCTGGCACCCCGGGCACCTCGTCGCCAAGCCGCTCCTGATGCCCCTGCTCGTCGGGTACGTCCTGACGCGGCGCGCCCCGCGGCTGCTGGTCGCCGCCCTGCTCTTCGGCTGGGGCGGCGACGTGGCCCTGCTCTTCGACGCCGAGGCCGCCTTCCTCGTCGGCATGGGCTCCTTCGCCCTCGGCCACGTCTGCTATCTCGTCCTCTTCGGCCGCCGCCCGGCCGACCCGCGGCTGGCCGCCGGGTACGCCGTCGCCCTCCTCGGCACGATCGCCCTGCTCTGGGGCGACCTCCCCGCCGATCTGCGCGTCCCCGTCGCCGGCTACAGCCTGCTGCTCACCGCCATGGCGTTGCGCTCCAGCGGCCTGGGCCGCGCCGCGGGGGCCGGCGGCGCGCTGTTCCTGCTCTCCGACACCCTGATCGCCACCGGCGTCGCCGAGTGGCCCCAGCTGCCCCGGCCCGACTTCTGGATCATGCTCACCTATCTGGCCGCCCAGTACCTGCTGGCCCGCGGCGCCCTCGCGCGGGGGCAGGCGTACGGTAGGGAGGTTCCGCCCGCCTGACGTCCCGCCCGCCCGACCCCGAAGGACCCGCACCATGCGCGCCACCGTCATCCACGCCCCGCACGACATCCGCGTGGAGGAGGTGCCGGACGCCGCGGTCAAGGAGCCCACCGACGCGGTCGTGCGCGTGCTGCGCGCCTGCATCTGCGGCAGCGACCTGTGGGCCTACCGCGGCGAGGCCCAGCGGCAGCCGGGCCAGCGCATCGGCCACGAGTTCCTCGGCGTCGTCGAGGAGGCCGGCTCCGCCGTCTCCGGCTTCCGGGCCGGCGACCTGGTCGTCGCCCCCTTCATGTGGTCCGACGGCACCTGCGACCACTGCGCCGAGGGCCTGCACACCTCCTGCCCGAACGGCGGCTTCTGGGGCTCGGTCGGCTTCGACGGCGGTCAGGGCGAGGCCGTCCGCGTCCCGCAGGCCGACGGCACCCTGGTGAAGCTGCCCGCCGACGCCGTCTCCGACGACCACCTGCTGACCGGGCTCCTCGCGCTCTCCGACGTCATGGGCACGGGCCACCACGCCGCCCTCGGCGCGGGCGTGCGCCCCGGGTCCACCGTCGCCGTGGTCGGCGACGGCGCGGTCGGGCTGTGCGGCGTCCTGGCCGCCAGGCGGCTGGGCGCCGAGCGGATCATCGCCCTGGGGCGCCACACCGCCCGTACCGACATCGCCAAGCTCTTCGGCGCCACCGACGTGGTCGCCGAGCGCGGCGAGGCCGCCGAGGCCGCCGTACGCGAGCTGACCCGCGGTCAGGGCGCCCACGCCGTCATCGAGGCCGTCGGCACCGAGCAGTCCATGCGCACCGCCGTGAACATCACCCGCGACGGCGGGGCCATCGGCTACGTCGGCGTCCCGCACGGCAGCGGCACCGGTCTCGACCTCGGGGTGATGTTCGACCGCAACATCACCCTGCGCGGTGGCGTGGCACCGGTGCGCGCGTACATCCCGGAGCTGCTGGCGGACGTCCTGGACGGCACGATCGACCCGGCGCCCGTCTTCGACCGCACGGTGGGCCTGGACGACGTACCGGCCGGCTACCGCGCCATGGACGACCGCAGCGCCCTCAAGGTGCTCATCACCCCCTGAGGGCGTCTGCCGCCGGGAGGCCGTCAGCTCACCACGTGACGGCCTTCAGCGCGTTCACCACGCCCGCCCCGTAGTAGCCGGTGCGGCCCAGCGCCCCGGTCTCGCAGGTCGTCGCCGGTATCGGCTTGCCGGTGGCCGGGTCCAGGATGTGCTCCGGGCAGCCCGGGTTGTCGGCCTGGACCTTGAGCAGCAGCTGGATCTGCGCCGGCGAGGCCCACGGGTGCCGGCTCTTGATCAGCGCGGCCACCCCCGCCACGTGCGGGGCGGCCATCGAGGTGCCCTGCTTGTAGCCGTACCGGCCGCCCGGCAGCGTGGACAGCACCCGGCCGTTGGCGTCCGGCGTGGCCGCCTTCTGCCACTTGTCGCCGCCGGGACCGGCGACGTCGACCACGCCCAGGCCGTAGCTGGAGTAGTACGAGCGGAAGCCCTCGGGGCCGACCGCCGACACCGAGACCACGCCCGGCAGCTGCGTCGGCAGGTCCAGGCAGACGCTCGGGTCGATGGTCCGCGGCACCGGAGTGGTGTCGTTCGGGCTGGTGTCGTCGACGATCGCGTCGGAGGCCAGGTCCCAGTTCTCGTTGCCCGCCGAGGCGACGTTCAGGGTGCCCCTGCGCTCGGCGTACCGGGTCGCCCGGCCGATGGCCTCCACCAGGGCCTTCTGGTCGTCGTCCGTGGTGCAGTTGAAGTACCAGGGGTCGACGTAGTAGCTGTTGTTGGTGATCTCGATCCCCTTCTCCGCGGCGAACATGAAGCCGCAGACCACCGACTCGGTGTAGAAGAGGCCGCTGCCGGGGTCGCTCACCTTGATGGCCGCCACCTTCACGCCCGGCGCGACCCCGCTGATCCCGGCGCCGTCGCGGGCCGCCGCGACCGTGCCCGCCACATGGGTGCCGTGGTCGCTGCCGTCCGGGTACGGCCGCCAGGCGCCCTCGGTGGTGTCGGCCACCCCGCCCACGCAGTTGGCGGACTGCCCCGGGGAGAAGTTCGCCGCCAGATCGGGGTGGGTGTCGTCCACACCCGTGTCGATGACACCCACCGTGACGTCCGGGCTGCCATCGTTGATCTTGTGAGCCTGATCGGCCTTGATCGCCCGGAGGTCCCACTGGCTGGGCTCCAGCGGCTCCTGGCCCGGCGCGGCGGCCGCCGCGGTCCGGGCGGCCTCCGCCGCGCCCAGCACCTCGGTGGTGCCCTCCTGGGTGGTCTGCACGGCCTTCAGCGGAGCCGTACGGGTGGCGCCCACCGAGGAGACCCCGCGCTGCGCCCGCACCTCCTTGGCGAAGGCCGGGTTCCCGGAGTGCGCGACGACGACCCCGATCTGCTCATAGGCCGTCACCACCCGGCCGCCGGCCCGCTCGATCGCCCTGCGCGCCTGCTTGACCGCGCCCTTGCCCTCACCGGTCAGATTGACCACGTACGAGAGCTCCGGTCCGGAGGCGGGGGCGGTCGCGCCCGGCGCGGTGGCCGCCGTCGCGTCCTGCGGCGCGGCCGAGGCCGAGACCGCCGGCAGCAGGGCGAGCGAGGCCGTGAGCGCCAGGCCGACCGGTACGGCGAGCGCGCGCCCGCGCCGACCGGACCGACGCGATCCCGGATGAGTCATGGGGTCTCCACATCCTCGTGAGGAAGCCGTCCCGCCGCGGGTCACGGCTGGCGGGTTCATGACACGTGAAGCTAGCGCCGGTGTTCCCGTCCGCGCCATCAGTTCGAGAAATCAGGCCCGAAAGATCCAGCGGGTGTTGAACCGTCCCGACGCGCGGTACGTGCCGTTGACAAGGGGGCATCAGCACCACCGTCCCCCACCGGAGGTCTTCATGTCCGTCGTCCCCACCGCATCCGCGCCACAAGGAGAGCCCCCCGTGACCACCGAAGCAGCGCCGCCCTCCGGCGGCGCGGACACGCACCCGGCGAGTCCCACGGCAGCAGAGTTCGCAGCCGTCCAGGAGAGCGCGGAGTTCGGCGAACTGCGCAGGTCCTACCGTTCCTTCGCGTTCCCCCTCACCGTGGCCTTCATCGCCTGGTACCTGCTCTACGTGCTGCTGTCCAACTACGCGACCGGCTTCATGGGGACCAAGATCTTCGGCAACATCAACGTCGCCCTCGTCCTCGGCCTCGGTCAGTTCGCCACCACCTTCGCCATCGCCTGGTGGTACTCCAAGCACGCCGCCGAGAAGCTCGACCCCAAGGCCGAGGCCATCAAGTCCCGCATGGAGGCCGGAGCATGAGCGCCCCCCTGGCCGCGACCCTCGCCGTCGGCGCCTCCGAGCACCGCCCGCTGATCATCACCCTCTTCGGGCTGTTCGTCGTCGCCACCCTGGCCATCACCGTGTGGGCCGGCCGCCAGACCAAGGGCGCCGCCGACTTCTACGCCGGCGGCCGCCAGTTCACCGGTTTCCAGAACGGCCTGGCCATCTCCGGCGACTACATGTCCGCCGCGTCCTTCCTCGGCATCGCCGGCGCCATCGCCCTCTTCGGCTACGACGGCTTCCTCTACTCCATCGGCTTCCTCGTCGCCTGGCTGGTCGCCCTGCTGCTCGTCGCCGAGCCGCTGCGCAACTCCGGCCGCTACACCATGGGCGACGTCCTGGCGTACCGGATGCGCCAGCGGCCCGTACGGACCGCCGCCGGCACCTCCACCATCGTGGTGTCGATCTTCTACCTGCTCGCCCAGATGGCCGGCGCCGGCGTGCTCGTCTCCCTGCTGCTCGGCATCACCAGCGACGGCGGCAAGCTCGCCATCGTCGGCCTGGTCGGCGTACTGATGATCCTCTACGTCACCATCGGCGGCATGAAGGGCACCACCTGGGTCCAGATGGTCAAGGCCGTCCTGCTCATCGCGGGCGCCCTGCTGCTGACCTTCCTGGTGCTGTGGAAGTTCAACTTCAACATCTCCGACCTGCTCGGCAAGGCCGCCGAGAAGAACAGCAACGAGGTCCTCAAGCTGCCGCCGGGCACCCCCGAGTTCCTCGAGCCCGGCCGCAAGTACGGCGCCACCGAGACCTCGAAGCTCGACTTCATCTCCCTCGGCCTCGCGCTCGTCCTCGGCACCGCCGGCCTGCCGCACATCCTGATCCGCTTCTACACCGTCCCCACCGCCAAGGCCGCCCGTAAGTCCGTGAACTGGGCCATCGGCATCATCGGCGCCTTCTACCTGATGACCATCGCCCTCGGCTTCGGCGCCGCAGCCCTGCTGAACCGGGCCGACATCATCGCCTCCAACCCGGCCGGCAACACCGCGGCCCCGCTGCTCGCCCAGGCCCTCGGCGGCGGCGCCGACTCCACCGGCGGGGCGATCCTGCTCGCCGTGATCTCGGCCGTCGCCTTCGCCACCATCCTCGCGGTGGTCGCCGGCCTCACCCTGGCCTCCTCCTCGTCCTTCGCCCACGACATCTACGTCAACGTGATCCGCAAGGGCAGGGCCACCGAGCAGGAGGAGGTACGCGCCGCCCGCTGGTCCACCGTCGTCATCGGCGCCGTCGCCATCGTCCTGGGCGCCCTCGCCCGCGACATGAACGTGGCCGGCCTGGTGGCCCTCGCCTTCGCGGTCGCGGCCTCCGCCAACCTGCCGACCATCCTCTACAGCCTCTTCTGGAAGCGCTTCACCACCCAGGGCGCGCTGTGGTCCATCTACGGCGGCCTGGTCTCCTCCGTGGTCCTGGTGCTCTTCTCGCCCGTGGTCTCCGGCAACCCCAAGACCTCGATGTTCAAGGGCGTCGACTTCCACTGGTTCCCGCTGGAGAACCCCGGCCTCATCTCCATCCCGCTGGGCTTCCTGCTCGGCTGGCTGGGAACGGTCCTCTCCAAGGAGACCCCCGACCGCGAGAAGTACGCGGAGCTGGAGGTGCGCTCCCTCACCGGAACCGGCGCCCACTGAGGCACAGCGTCGATCATCCGAACACGGACCGTGGCCGCGTCGTACGTCCCTACGACGCGGCCGCGTCACGTCTCGTTCATTCCTGCTCATCAAAGCGACACATGCGTCGCGTAGGCTCGAATCAAGCGCATCACTTGCGTGAACCTCATCGGAACCGGACCAGGGGAGGGGGGCCACTGTGCTCATCGACACCTACGGCCGCGTGGCCACTGACCTGCGGGTCTCGCTCACCGACCGGTGCAACCTTCGGTGCACGTACTGCATGCCCGAAGAGGGCCTGCAGTGGCTGGCGAAGCCCGACCTGCTCACCGACGACGAGATCGTCCGGCTGATCCGGATCGCCGTCACCAGCCTCGGCGTCACCGAGGTCCGCTTCACCGGCGGCGAGCCGCTGCTGCGCCCCGGTCTGGTCGGGATCGTCGAGCAGTGCGCCGCCCTGGATCCGCGCCCCCAGATGTCGCTGACCACCAACGGCATCGGCCTCAAGCGCACGGCGCGCGCCCTGAAGGCCGCCGGCCTGGACCGCGTCAACGTCTCGCTGGACACCCTGCGGCCCGAGGTCTTCAAGACCCTCACCCGCCGCGACCGCCACAAGGACGTCGTCGAGGGCATGGCCGCGGCCCAGGAAGCCGGCCTCACCCCGGTGAAGGTCAACGCCGTCCTGATGCCCGGACTCAACGACGACGAGGCCCCCGACCTGCTGGCCTGGGCCGTCGACCACGGCTACGAGATGCGCTTCATCGAGCAGATGCCGCTCGACGCCCAGCACGGCTGGAAGCGCGACGGGATGATAACCGCCGGTGACATCCTGGAATCGCTGCGCACCCGCTTCGAGCTGACCCCCGAGGGCGAGGAGCGCCGCGGCGCCGCCCCCGCCGAGCGCTGGCTCGTGGACGGCGGCCCGGCCACCGTGGGCGTCATCGCCTCGGTCACCCGCCCGTTCTGCCGCGCCTGCGACCGCACCCGGCTCACCGCCGACGGCCAGGTCCGTACGTGCCTGTTCGCGACCGAGGAGTCCGACCTGCGGTCCGCCCTGCGCTCCGGCGCCCCGGACGAGGAGATCGCCCGGCTCTGGAAGGTCGCCATGTGGGGCAAGAAGGCCGGCTCCGGCCTGGACGACCCCTCGTTCCTCCAGCCCGACCGCCCGATGTCAGCGATCGGCGGCTGACCACTCCTCCAGGGTCACCACGTCCTTCAGGAAACCGCGCACGCCCAGGAACTGCGACAGGTGCTCGCGGTGCGCCTCGCACGCCAGCCACGTCTTGCGCCGTTCCGGCGTGTGCAGCTTCGGGTTGTTCCAGGCCAGCACCCATACGGCCGCCTCGCGGCAGCCCTTGGCGGAGCAGATGGGGGAGTCGGCGGCCCCGGCGGGGTCCTGATCGGCGAAGAGGTTCACGCCCCCACCCTAAGAGACCCGGACGGAGAAATGACGACGCCGAGCAGCCACGGGGGGAGCTGCCCGGCGTCGGTCCGTCGCTCCGACGGGGGATGCGGAGCGCGTAGGCAGTATGTCACGCAGGACCGGGTACGGTGCACTGGAACTTCATGATTGATCTGAGGTTTTCTTGAGGTTCCCCGTCTCCAGCGCCGGACGCGCAGGTGGGGCGACGAAGTTCGAGGGCAGGGAAGGCGTCGATTCGCGCCCGGCGTTGGCGATGACGACCGCGATGTACGGCAGCAGCGCGCCGGCCACGAGCGTCACGATCGCCACGTGCCGCTCGACGTTCCACAGCACGACGGTCGCGATGACCGACAGCGTCCTGATCGTCATCGAGATGACGTAACGGCGCTGCCGCCCCCGGACGTCTTCCTCGAGCCCCATCCGGGCCCCGGTGATCCGGAAGACCTCGGCCTTGTTCCGCTTCTTCGCCTTCACCCTTCCACGGTACGCGCCACTCCCCGCGCTGCCCACGAGGGGGTACGCCCCGGACGGAGCCGCCCGACATGCGCGGCGGGCCGGACGGGCCGAGACTGGCCCCACATGCGCACCGCGCGTCACGAGGAGGCGAGATGAGCTGGTTGTGGGCGATCATCGTGGGTTTCGTGCTGGGGCTCATAGCCCGGGCCGTCCTGCCGGGCAAGCAGCACCAGCCGCTCTGGCTGACCACGCTGTTCGGCATCGCGGGCGCCGTCCTCGGCAACGCCGTCGCCGTCTGGTTCGGTGTCGGCGAGACGGCGGGCATCGACTGGACGCGGCACCTGCTGCAACTCGCCGGAGCCATCCTCGTCGTCGCCCTGGGCGAGATGGTCTACACATCGCTGCGCGGCCGGCGCACCGCGTAACCCGGCGCGCGGGCGACCCGCGGGCCGTGCACGTACCCGGCGGTGCGGCAGCACAGGGCGGAGGGGCCGGACGGACAGTGTCGTCCGTACCGGCCCCTCCGCCGTGTGCTGTTCCCGCCGGGTGCCGCGGGGGTCGGTCAGGCGCCGGTGACCTCGACCGCGGCCAGGCTCTTCTTGCCGCGGCGCAGCACCAGCCAGCGCCCGTGCAGCAGGTCCTCCCGGGCCGGGACCGCGTCCTCGGCGGTGATCTTGACGTTGTTCACGTACGCGCCGCCCTCCTTCACCGTCCGGCGGCCGGCCGACTTGCTGGCGACCAGACCGGTCTCGGCCATCAGGTCCACGACCTGCCCGAGCTCGGCGACCTCGGCGTGCGGCAGCTCGGACAGCGCCGCGGCCAGCGTGGCCTCGTCCAGGTCCGCGAGCTCGCCCTGGCCGAACAGCGCCTTGGACGCGGCGATCACGGCGGCGCACTGGTCGGCGCCGTGCACCAGCGCCGTCAGCTCCTCCGCGAGCGCCCGCTGCGCGGCCCGCGCCTGCGGCCGCTCGGCGGTCTGCGCCTCCAGCTCCTCCAGCTCCGCGATGGACCGGAAGGACAGGATCCGCATGTAGGTGGAGATGTCCCGGTCGTCCACGTTCAGCCAGAACTGGTAGAACGCGTACGGCGTGGTCATCTCCGGGTCGAGCCACACGGCCCCGCCCTCGGTCTTGCCGAACTTGGTGCCGTCGGCCTTGACCATCAGAGGCGTCGCCAGCGCGTGCACCTCGGCCTGCGGCTCCAGGCGGTGGATCAGGTCCAGGCCGGCCGTCAGGTTGCCCCACTGGTCCGACCCGCCCTGCTGGAGGGTGCAGCCGTGGCGGCGGTACAGCTCCAGGAAGTCCATGCCCTGCAGCAGCTGGTAGCTGAACTCGGTGTAGCTGATGCCCTGGTCGGACTCCAGCCGCTTGGCGACCGAGTCCTTCGTCAGCATCTTGTTGACGCGGAAGTGCTTGCCGATGTCCCGCAGGAACTCGATGGCGGACATGCTCGCCGTCCAGTCCAGGTTGTTCACCAGGACCGCCGCGTTCTCGCCCTCGAAGGACAGGAACGGCTCGATCTGCGCACGCAGCCGGCCGACCCACTCCGCGATGACGGCCGGGTCGTTCAGGGTGCGTTCCGCGGTCGGCCGCGGGTCACCGATCTGACCGGTGGCCCCGCCGACCAGCGCCAGCGGCCGGTTCCCGGCCAGCTGGAGCCGGCGCATGGTGAGCACCTGCACCAGGTGACCCACGTGCAGCGAGGCCGCCGTCGGGTCGTAGCCGCAATAGAACGTGACCGGACCGTCCGCGAACGCCTTGCGCAGCGCTTCTTCGTCGGTGGACTGGGCGAACAGCCCGCGCCACTTCAGTTCGTCGACGATGTCCGTCACGGTTCTCTCGACTCCTTCGCAGGGATGGGTACGGCGTTCAGTCTAGGGGCGGGGCGGGTGTCCCCGCCCCGCCGGCCTCACACGCCCTTGCTGACCGAGCTCATGTTGAAGTCGGGGATCCGCAACGCCGGCATCGCGGCCCGGGTGAACCAGTCGCCCCACTCGCGCGGCAGCGTCTTCTCGGTCCGCCCGGCCTCCGTCGCCCGCGACAGCAGGTCCACCGGCGACTCGTTGAAGCGGAAGTTGTTGACCTCCCCGACGACCTGCCCGTCCTCCACCAGGTAGACGCCGTCCCGGGTCAGGCCCGTCAGCAGCAGCGTGGCCGGGTCGACCTCGCGGATGTACCACAGGCAGGTCAGCAGCAGCCCGCGCTCGGTCGCCGCCACCATCTCCTCCAGGGACGCGTCCCCGCCCCCGTCCAGGATCAGGTTCCCGAAGCCCGGCGCCGACGGCAGCCCCGTCAGGGCCGCGCTGTGCCGCGTGGTCGTCAGGTGCGCCAGCTCGCCGCCGCGCACCCACTCCACCGGCGGCACCGGCAGACCGTTGTCGAAGACGGACGCGTCGTCGCCCGAGCTGTGCGCGATCACGAACGGCGCCGACTCCAGCCCCGGCTCCGCCGGGTCGCTGCGCAGCGTCAGCGGCAGGGTGGAGAGCTTCTCGCCCAGCCGGGTGCCACCACCGGGCCGGGAGAACACCGTGCGGCCCTCCACCGCGTCCCGGGCCGCCGCCGACCACATCTGGTAGATCAGCAGGTCCGCCACCGCCGTCGGCGGCAGCAGCGTCTCGTACCGGCCGGCCGGCAGCTCGATCTTCCGCTCGGCCCAGCCCAGCCGCACGGCGAGCTCGCCGTCCAGCGCCAGCGGGTCGACGTCCTTGAAGTCCCGGGTGGCCCGGCCCGCCCAGGCCGACCTCTGGCGGTCGGGCGACTTGGCGTTGAGCTCCAGGGTGCCGTTCGGCTGGTCGTGGCGCAGCCGCAGCCCGGCCGAGGTGCCGACGTACGTGGTGACCAGCTCGTGGTGGGCGAAGCCGTACAGCTCCCGGCCGCCCGCCCGGGCCCGCGCGAAGGCCTCGCCGAGCGCCGGGGCGAAGTCGGCGAACACCGCCGAGGAGGTCTCGCCCGGTCCGTCGGCGAAGTCCGGCGACGACGGCGTACCGGTGACCAGTGGCTGGGCGTCCTCGGCGGGGCCCGCGGTGCGCGCGGCCGCCTCGGCGGCCCGCACCAGCGGCTCCAGGTCCGCGGCGGTCACGGCGGAGCGCGAGACGACCCCCGAGGCCGTGCCCTCCTTGCCGTCCACCGTCGCGATCACCGTGAGGGTACGGCCGCGGGTCACGCCGTTCGTGGTCAGCGCGTTGCCCGCCCAGCGCAGGTTGGCGCTCGACTCCTCGTCGGCGATCACCACGCAGCCGTCGGCCGTGGACAGTTCCAGCGCCCGCTCGACGATCTCGTGGGGCTTGGTGCGTCCGTTCGAAAGCGTGCTCATCGGCCGGCCTCCTGCGTGGTGTTCAGGATGTTCACGTCGCGGAACAGTGCGGACGGGCAGCCGTGCGAGACCGCCGCCACCTGGCCCGGCTGGGCCTTGCCGCAGTTGAAGGCGCCGCCCAGGACGTACGTCTGGGGGCCGCCGACCTTCTCCATCGACCCCCAGAAGTCGGTGGTCGTGGCCTGGTACGCGACGTCGCGCAGCTGACCGGCCAGCCGCCCGTTCTCGATCCGGAAGAAGCGCTGCCCGGTGAACTGGAAGTTGTAGCGCTGCATGTCGATCGACCACGACCGGTCGCCGACCACGTAGATGCCGCGCTCCACCCCGCCGATCAGGTCCTCGGTGGAGAGCCCGCCCGGATCCGGCTGGAGCGAGACATTCGCCATCCGCTGCACCGGCACGTGCCCGGGGGAGTCGGCGAAGGCGCAGCCGTTGGAGCGGCCCAGCCCCGTCAGCCGCGCGATCCGCCGGTCCAGCTGGTAGCCGACCAGGGTGCCGTCCTTGACCAGGTCCCAGGACTGCGCCTGGACGCCCTCGTCGTCGTAGCCGATGGTGGCCAGGCCGTGCTCGGCCGTGCGGTCACCGGTCACGTTCATGATCGGGGAGCCGTACGTCAGCTTGCCCAGCTGGTCGAAGGTGGCGAACGAGGTGCCCGCGTACGCCGCCTCGTAGCCCAGCGCCCGGTCCAGCTCGGTGGCGTGCCCGATGGACTCGTGGATGGTCAGCCACAGGTTGGAGGGGTCGACCACCAGGTCGTAGCGCCCGGCCTCGACGCTCGGCGCCCGCATCTTCTCCGCCAGCAGCGTGGGGATCTGCTCCAGCTCGCCGTCCCAGTCCCAGCCGGTGCCCGTCAGGTACTCCCAGCCCCGGCCGGCCGGCGGCGCGATGGTGCGCATCGAGTCGAACTCGCCGGTCTTGGCGTCCACGGCCACCGCGGTCAGCTGCGGGTGGATCCGCACGCGCTGCTGGGTGGTCACGGTCCCGGCGGTGTCGGCGTAGAACTTGTTCTCGTGCACGGCGAGCAGCGAGGCGTCGACGTGCGCCACGCCCTCGGCCCGCAGCAGCCGGTTGCTGAAGTCGGCCAGCAGCGCCGCCTTCTCCTCGTCCGGGACCGAGAACGGGTCCACGTCGTACGCGGAGACCCACGTCTTGTCCGCGTGCACCGGCTCGTCGGCGAGTTCCACCCTCTCGTCCGAACCGGCCGCCTTGATCACCTTCGCGGACAGCTGCGCCATCGCGACGGCCTGCGAGGCCACCTTGGCGGCGCCGTCCATCGTCAGGTCCACACCCGAGGCGAAGCCCCAGCTGCCCCCGTGCACCACCCGGACCGCGTACCCGAGGTCGGTGGTGTCGGACCCGCCGGAGGGCTTGGCGTCCCGCAGCCGCCAGGAGGCGTTGCGGATCCGCTCCAGCCGGAAGTCGGCGTGGTCGGCGCCCAGCGCGCGCGCCCGCGCGAGCGCCGCGTCGGCGAGCGCCCGCAGGGGCAGGTCGGTGAAGGACGAATCAATTCCGTGGACCACGGGTGGCCTCACTCTCCTCGTGCCGGGTGACTTCCACGTGCTTCGGTACTTCGGTGCTCCGGAGTTGTGGTGCCTGGTGCTCCGGGGCTCCGGTGCTCCGTTCGCACCGGGAAGTCAATCACGCTGGGCGACGGACCTGCGACGGAAATTGCGGTGCGTCCGCCGCGCCGCGGAGGGAGCCGCGGAGGGCGCCGCGGACCGCCCGGTTCTGTAGGGAACCCACAGAGCCCGTCGCGCGGCCCTGTCGGGGACCGATTCCCCGGATGACGGGTGCGCCCGATAGGTTTTTGCTATTCAGACCGCTAGTGAAAGGGTGATCTGTTGAGCCGCTCGGTTCTCGTCACCGGAGGAAACCGGGGCATCGGCCTCGCCATCGCCCGCGCCTTCGCCGAGGGCGGCGACAAGGTCGCGATCACGTATCGCTCGGGTGAGCCGCCGGAGGCCCTCACCGAGCTGGGTGTGCTGGCGGTCCGCTGCGACATCACCGACTCGGAGCAGGTCGAGCAGGCGTACAAGGAGATCGAGGACAAGCACGGCGCGGTCGAGGTGCTGGTGGCGAACGCCGGCATCACCAAGGACCAGCTGCTGATGCGCATGTCCGAGGAGGACTTCACCTCCGTCCTCGACACCAACCTCACGGGCACCTTCCGCGTCGTCAAGCGTGCCAACCGCGGCATGCTCCGCGCCAAGAAGGGCCGCGTCGTCCTCATCTCCTCGGTCGTCGGGCTGCTGGGCTCGGCCGGCCAGGCCAACTACGCCGCCTCCAAGGCCGGCCTCGTCGGCTTCGCCCGCTCCCTCGCCCGTGAGCTGGGCTCCCGCAACATCACCTTCAACGTGGTGGCCCCCGGCTTCGTGGACACCGACATGACGAAGGTGCTCACCGACGAGCAGCGCGCCGGCATCGTCTCGCAGGTCCCCCTCGGCCGCTACGCGCAGCCCGAGGAGATCGCCGCCGCCGTGAGCTTCCTGGCGTCCGACGACGCCGCGTACATCACTGGAGCCGTCATTCCCGTTGACGGCGGATTGGGCATGGGTCACTGATCACATGAGCGGAATTCTCGACGGCAAGCGCATCCTCATCACGGGTGTGCTGATGGAGTCCTCCATCGCCTTCCACACCGCCAGGCTGGCCCAGGAGCAGGGCGCCGAGGTCATCCTCACCGCGTGGCCGCGCCCGTCGCTGACCGAGCGCATCGCGAAGAAGCTGCCGAAGCCGGTCAAGGTGATCGAGCTCGACGTCACCAACGACGAGCACCTGGCCCGCCTGGAGGGCCTCGTCCGCGACGAGCTCGGCGGCCTCGACGGCGTCGTCCACTCGATCGGCTTCGCGCCGCAGGACGCCCTCGGCGGCAACTTCCTGAACACCCCGTTCGAGTCGGTCGCCACCGCCATGCACGTCTCGGCGTTCTCGCTGAAGTCGCTGACCATGGCCTGCAAGCCGCTCTTCCCGGCGGAGGGTGCGGCCGTCGTCGGCCTCACCTTCGACGCGCAGTTCGCCTGGCCGCAGTACGACTGGATGGGCCCGGCCAAGGCCGCCCTGGAGGCCACCAGCCGCTACCTCGCCCGCGACCTGGGCAAGGAGAACATCCGCTGCAACCTGGTCTCGGCCGGTCCGATCGGCTCCATGGCCGCGAAGTCCATCCCGGGATTCGGCGAGCTGGCCGAGGTCTGGAACTCCCGCTCCATGCTGGAGTGGGACATGAGCGACCCGGAGCCGACCGGCAAGGGCGTCGTGGCCCTGCTGTCGGACTGGTTCCCGAAGACCACCGGCGAGATCGTCCACGTGGACGGCGGCCTGCACGCGATGGGCGCCTGAGCATCTGGCGAACGTACGCCCGTGCGCACGCGCGTACGGCTGAAGGCCGCGCCCCCCTTCCGGGGGGCGCGGCCTTCCGCGTTGCGTGGCCCGACCGGATCGTTCCGAGTCGAGAATGCGGGCATATACCGTCAAACTGACCGGGTCGGGATCTTCCCGGCGTGCTGCGGGGAGGAGGTACGGGAGTGCGCGCGAGGCGGAGCCGGGCGGTATCGCTGCTGGTCACCTCGGTCGTCCTGACCGGCCTTCTGATCCCGGGTGCGGTCGCGCAGCCCCCGGACGCCGGCCCGGCGGACGCCGTGGACGCCGGTGACATCGCCGCGGAGCCCCCCGCCCAGCCCGCCCGGCCGCCCGCCCGGGACCTGTTCGGCGCGGACTGCGACCTGGAGATCACGGGCTCGTACGTCGCCGCGTACTGCCACAATCGCTACGCCGAGACCGACCTGGTCCGCCTGCACGTCGAGTGCGACCGCTGGTGGGACGTGGACGGCGACGGCGCGCCGGCGGCGGTCGGCCCGGCCGGCCGCGTCGAGCTGGCCGGCCGCTGCTGGAAGGAGGTCCGCTCCGCCTGGGTCAGCCACGAGCGCCCCTGAGCCCGGGCGCGCCCGGTGCCGGGCGCCGCGTTCGGGGCGCCGGGTCAGCGCTCGCCGAGGCAGGCGAAGGGGTAGCCGCCGGCTTCCGAGGCCGCCGTGGCGCCGTCCCCGCGGCGGATCGCCTCGATCAGCCGGGCGTGGTCCAGGTGCGTCCCGGGGGTGAGCTCGGTGCCCACGTCCGTGCGCAGCCAGTCCCGCACCAGGTCGCCGAGGTCGGCGTACAGCTCGATCAGGACCTCGTTGTGCGAGGCGGTCACCACCGCCATGTGCAGGGCCATGTCGGCGGCCACGAAGCGCTCGGCGTCCCCCGAGGCCCAGGCCTCCTCGCGGCGCGCGAGCAGCGCGTCCAGCTGGAGCAGGTCCTTGTCCGTGCGCCGCTCCGCCGCCAGCCGTGCCGCCGACGACTCCAGCGTCGAGCGCAGCTCCGCGATGTGCCGCGGATCGGCGCCCGCGAAGCGCCGGTGCATCACCCCGGCCAGCTCGCTGGTGGCCAGGACGTACGTGCCCGAGCCCTGCCGGATGTCCAGCAGTCCGTTGTGCGCCAGGGCCCGCACCGCCTCGCGCACGGTGTTGCGGGCCACGCCCAGCAGCTCCACCAGTTCCGGCTCGGTGGGGATGCGCGAGCCCACCGGCCACTCGCCGGAGGTGATCTGGTTGCGGAGCTGGGCGATCACCTGGTCGACCAGTGCGGAGCGCCGGGGGGACGTCAGCGGCATGGGGCCTTCTTCGTTCCGGGGTGGACAACGCTGCGGGAAGCGTACCGGGGTGGACAACCAATCATCCCATGATTCTATGATGGCGCCATGCCCGACGAAGACATCCAGACCATGAAGCGGCCCGCCGTCACCCGTCCGGACCGGCGCGGTCCCGTCTCCGGGACCACCGCCGGGTCCGGTGCCGCCGCGGCCCCGGACCCCCGGTGGCTCGGTCCCGTGCTCATCGTCGGCATCGTGCTCGCCGCCCTGAACCTGCGGCCCGCCATCACCAGCCTCGGTGCCCTCTTCGAGGAGGTCCGCACCGGCCTCGGCATGAGCGGCACCGTCGCCGGACTGATCACCTCCGTCCCCGCCCTGTGCTTCGCGGTCTTCGGCATCACCGCGCCCCGGCTCTCCCGCCGCTTCGGCCCGGCCGCCGTCGTCTGCGCCGGCATGGCCGCCGTCGCCGCCGGCCTGCTGATCCGGCCCTTCACGCACGGCGCGGCCGGCTTCCTCGCCGCCAGCGCCCTCTCGCTCGCCGGTATCGCGCTCACCAACGTGCTGCTGCCGGTGATCGTCAAGCGCTGGTTCCCCGCCAAGGTCGGCACCATGACCGGCCTGTACTCCATGGCCCTGGCCGCCGGCACCTCGCTGGCCGCCGCCGCGACCGTGCCGATGACCGAGGGCCTGCTGGGCGGCGGCTGGCGGGCCGGGCTGCTGGTGTGGGCCGTGCTCGCGCTGGCCGCCGTACTGCCCTGGCTGCCCATCGCCCTGCGGGCCCGCCGGGACGCGCGCAGCGCAGCGCCCGCGGCCGCCGCGGACCCGGGCATCCGGATCGTCCGCAGCCGCACCGCCTGGGCCCTGGCCTGCTACTTCGGCCTCCAGGCCACCGGCGCCTACATCACCATGGGCTGGCTCCCGCAGATCTTCCGCGACGCCGGGGTCTCCGCCGGCACCGCCGGCGTGCTGCTCGCCGTCACCATGGTGATGGGCGTCCCGCTCGCCTTCGTCATCCCCGGGGTCGCCGGGCGCCTGCGCAACCAGGGCGTCATCGCCGTCGTCCTCGGCCTCTTCGGCCTCGCCGGTTACGCCGGCCTCTATTTCGCCCCGGCCGCCGGCGCCTGGGCCTGGGCCCTGCTGCTCGGCGTCTCCAACTGCGCCTTCCCGCTCGTCATCACGATGATCGGACTGCGCGCCAAGTCCCCGGCGGGCGTCGTCAAGCTCTCCGCGTTCGCCCAGAGCACCGGCTACCTCATCTCCATCCCCGGACCCCTGGTCATCGGCACCCTCTACCAGCACAGCGGCGGCTGGGACCTGCCGCTGGCGCTGATGGCCTGCCTGCTCGTGCCGCAGATCGCGCTGGGCGTCCTGGCGGGCCGGGACCGCACGGTCGAGGACGAATGCGGCATGCGAGACTGATGCGCATGCCCGTTCTCGAACCGAACCCCACCAACGGCCACAAGAAGCTCGGCATCGTCCTCGGCGCGATGCTCGGCGTGACCGTGATCATCGCCATCATCGCGACCATCGCCTCGCCCTGACGGCCCCGCGGTGGCCCCCCGCCGGGCCCCGGGCGGCCCTCCGCCGGGCCCTTGGTGGGGATAACCCCCGTAACCCCTAGGGGGCGGGGCTCAGGGTGATCTGGGGTGTGCCCCGGATGGGAAGCGCGTCCTTCGATCCATAGATTCGAAGAGAGCGAGGAAGTCCCAGCCGAAACCCCACGGAGGCGGTCATGTCGGCCCCGACGCACACCCGGTCCGTCACCCCGGCCACCACGGCGTACGCGCACTCCGCGTCGTATGCCACCCCTCCCCACGCCTCCTCGGCGCCGTACGCCTCCTTCGGGCCGTACGCCTCCTCCGCGCCGGCCGGGCCGGGCGCGCCGGCCGCGCGGATACGGCCCCGGGCGGCGGCCGGTGCCGACGCCCGGCTGCACTGGTGGGCCCTCGCGCTGCCCGCCCTCGCCTTCGTCCTGCTGCTGCTCCTGCTCGCCGGCTCCGGCCAGGCCCAGGCGGCCTCCGGTGAGGGCCCCGCGATCACCCAGGTCACCGGCCAGATCCTGCGCGCCCTCGGCTGACCAGGGCCGACGGGCCCAGGCCAGGGGCGCACAGCCCGCCGCGGGCGTGCGCCCTGCCCCGTGCGGGTGAGCCCCTCAACACCCTGCGCCCCATGGCTCGTTTCGTGCGAAGCTGGGAGTCATGAGCGCCGACACACCCCGCAGGATCGCCCTCCTCCGGCACGCCAAGGCCGACTGGCCCGAGGGCTCCGACCATGAAAGGCCGCTGGCGGAGCGAGGTCGCAAGGACGCCCCGGCCGTCGGACTGAAGCTTGCCGAAACCGGCATCACCTTCGACCTGGCCCTCTGCTCCACGGCCGTCCGCACCCGCGAGACCTGGAAGCTCGCCGTGCAGGAACTGCCCCACCGGCCCAAGACGGTCTACGAGGAGCGGCTGTACGAGGCCTCGCTGGGCGAGCTCATCGCCCTCGTCAACGAGACCTCCGACGAGGTCGGCGACCTCCTGGTCATCGGCCACAACCCGGGCATGCACGCCCTCGCGGACGCGCTCACCGGCCGGGCCGAGGGCGACACCCTGGCCCGGATGAGCCGGTCCGGCTTCCCGACCGCCGCGCTGGCCGTCGTCTCCTTCACCGGCTCCTGGAAGTCCGTCGAGCACGGGGTCGGGACCCTGCTGGACTTCTGGACCCCGAAGGACCACTGATCCCGCATCCGGCGGCCCGCATACGGCGCGGGGCCCCGGCGACCGCCGGGGCCCTGCGCCGTACTGCGGGACCGCTCATGCCAGGTCGGCGGCCTCGACCTCTTCCCGGGTGATGCCCAGCAGGTACAGCACGGCGTCCAGGAACGGCACGTTCACCGCGGTGTGCGCGGCCTCGCGCACCACCGGCTTGGCGTTGAAGGCCACGCCCAGCCCCGCCGCGTTCAGCATGTCCAGGTCATTGGCGCCGTCCCCGATCGCCACCGTCTGCGCCAGCGGCACCCCGGCCTCGGTGGCGAACCGGCGCAGCAGCCGCGCCTTGCCGGCCCGGTCGACGACCTCGCCCACGACCCGGCCGGTGAGCTTGCCGTCGACGATCTCCAGGGTGTTGGCGGAGGCGAAGTCCAGCCCCAGCCGCTCCTTGAGGTCGTCCGTGACCTGCGTGAACCCGCCGGAGACGACCCCCACCTGGTACCCGAGCCGCTTGAGCGTCCGGATCAGGGTCCGGGCGCCGGGCGTGAGCCGTACCTCGGCCCGCACCTTGTCCACGACCGAGGCGTCCAGCCCGGCCAGCAGCGCCACCCGCGCGTGCAGCGACTGCTCGAAGTCCAGCTCGCCGCGCATCGCCCGCTCGGTCACCGCGGCCACCTCGGCCTCGCAGCCGGCGTGCGCCGCGAACAGCTCGATGACCTCGTCCTGGATCAGGGTCGAGTCCACGTCCATGACGACCAGCCGCTGCGCCCGGCGGTGCAGCCCGGCCGACACCACGGCCACGTCCACCCCGATGTGCCCGGACGCGAGCGCCAGCGCGGTGCGCAGGGGCTCGGTCTCGGTGCCGGAGACGGCGAACTCGACGGCGGTCACGGGATACTTGGCGAGCCGGAAGATACGGTCGATGTTGCCGCCGGTGGCGGTGATCCGGGCGGCGATGGCCGCCGTGGCCTCCGCGGTGAGCGGGTGACCCAGCACCGTGACATGGGAACGGCCACTGCCGCGCGGCCGGTTGTCACCGGTGCCCGAGATGATCTCGGCCTGGAGCCGGAGGGACTCGGCCCAGCTGTGCACGGTGGCCCGCAGCTCGCCCTCCGCGCCCACGGCGGGCTTGGTGACGAGGGCGCACAGCACGATGCGGCCACGGGTGACGACCTGCTCGATGTCGACGACGTCGACGGAGTAGGCGGCGAGGGTGTCGAACAGCCCGGCGGTGATCCCGGGACGGTCCTTGCCGAAGATCTTGACGAGGAGGGTGGGGACGTCGGAGGTCTGCGAAGCGCTCATGGTGCGACCACGGTATCTTCCCCGTCCTCTCCGGGCGCCCCTGGACCACTCTGTGGACGCCGCCCCCCCGAACCTCCCCGCACGGCGGTCCTCCCGGTGGTCGGGCCGGTGGCCCCGGGATGAACACCTCCCGACGTCCCGCCCGCGTCGCCGCCCCGCCCGGTTCGCCGTCCCGCCCGCGTCGCCGGTGCTCCCGCGTCACCGGTGCTCCCGGCGTTCCGAGAAGTCCCGTATCGCACTCTCCGGGTGCCTTTCGGGCCCTCGGCGGGCGGCCGCGCAGGCCCGATGCCAGGCCCGAATACCACTTGTGGCCGCAGGCCTGGAATAGTTCCCCACGATGTTCGCGATCCCTAGACTCCCTGACGTCAGGGGGATCCTCGGGGGACAACAAGTGGGGCTGGAGTGCCGGAACTCGTACTGGAATTGAACGGAAGGACCTGGACGCTCGATCCGTCCAGGTCGTACTCACTGGGGCGCGATCCCCAGGGCGACGTGGTGATCGATGACGCCCGGGTCTCCTGGCGGCACGCCACCATCAGCTGGAACGGCCGGGGTTGGGCCATCGAGGACCACGGCAGCACCAACGGCACGTACGTGCTGGGCAGCCGGGTGCAGCAGGCCGAGCTGACGCCCGGCACGCCGGTGCTCCTCGGCAACGCCAACGACGGCCCGCGGCTGAATCTCAGCGCCGCCGCCGCCGCACCGCAGCCGGCCGTCGCGCAGGCGGCGCAGCAGGCCCAGCAGGCCTGGCCCGGCGCGCAGCAGCAGGCTCCGGTCCAGCAGCAGGCGTACCAGCAGCAGCCGCAGGCTCAGCAGTACCAGCAGCAGCCCTTCGTCCCGCAGCAGCACGGCGGCGGTGACGCCGGCCGCGCCGCCGCGCCCGGCGGCCAGCAGGGCTACAGCGACCGCAGCCCGACCACGTTCCACCAGATCGCCGTCGGCCGCGTCATGCGCATCGGCCGTGCCCTGGAGAACGAGCTCGTCGTCTCCGACCTCCAGGTCTCGCGCCACCACGCGGAGTTCCGCTCCACCGGTGGCCGCTTCGAGATCCACGACCTCGGCAGCCACAACGGCACCTACGTCAACGGCCAGCCGCTGCCCAAGTCCGGCACCGCGCTGCTCGGCCCGAACGACATCGTCGGCGTCGGCCACTCCACCTTCCGCATCGTCGGCGACCGCCTCGAGGAGTTCGTCGACTCCGGCGACGTCTCCTTCTCGGCCCGCCACCTGACGGTCACGGTCGACGGCGGCAAGCAGATCCTCAAGGACGTCACCTTCGGCGTCCCCGAGAAGTCGCTGATCGGTGTCATCGGCCCGTCCGGCTCCGGCAAGTCCACCCTGCTCAAGGCGCTGACCGGCTACCGGCCCGCCGACCAGGGCGACGTCCTCTACGACAACCGCAACCTGTACAAGCAGTTCGCGGAGCTCCGCCAGCGCATCGGCCTGGTCCCGCAGGACGACATCCTGCACAAGGAGCTGAAGGTCTCGACCGCCCTGAAGTACGCGGCCAAGCTGCGCTTCCCCGGCGACACCGCCGAGTCCGAGCGCGCCGCCCGTATCGACGAGGTGCTGCGCGAGCTCAAGCTCGACATCCACAAGGACAAGAAGATCACCGCGCTCTCCGGCGGTCAGCGCAAGCGCGTGTCCGTGGCCCTGGAGCTGCTCACCAAGCCCTCGCTGATCTTCCTGGACGAGCCCACCTCCGGCCTCGACCCGGGCATGGACCGCGACGTCATGCAGCTGCTGCGCGGCCTCGCCGACGACGGCCGCACGGTCCTGGTCGTCACCCACTCCGTCGCCGAGCTGTCGCTGTGCGACAAGCTGCTGGTGATGGCCCCGGGCGGTTCGGTGGCCTACTTCGGCCCGCCGGACGAGGCGCTGAACTTCTTCGGCTACCAGACCTGGGCGGACGTGTTCTCGGCCTTCGAGAACTACCGCGACTACGACTGGGCCGGCCGCTGGAAGGGCTCGCAGCACTACCAGCTGTACGCCGCCGACCTCGACGCCGTCGCCCCGCAGTCGGTGACCATGCCGTCGCCGCAGCAGCTGAACCCGCCGAAGCCGCAGGCCTGGGGCTCCCAGCTGTGGACCCTGGTCCGCCGCTACGTGTCGGTGATCGCCTCCGACAAGGGCTTCCTCGCTCTGATGCTGATCCTGCCGGCCGTCCTCGGCGTGGTCTCCATCGTCATCCCGGCCGACTTCGGCCTCGGCAAGCCGACCCCGCCGAGCCGGTTCAACGGCGACGCCGGCACGATCATGCTGATCCTCGCGGTCGGCATGTGCTTCTCCGGCGCCGCCAACTCGGTCCGCGAGCTGATCAAGGAACGGGTCATCTACGAGCGCGAGCGCGCCACCGGTCTGTCCCGGTCGGCGTACCTCATGTCGAAGGTGATCGTCCTCGGCGTCATCACCGCCATCCAGGGCGTGATCATCTGCGGCATCGGCTTCGCGCCCCGCGCGCTGCCCGAAGAGGGCCTGATCATGCCCCCGGCCGTCGAGCTCTGCCTGTCGGTGATCGCCCTCGGCTTCACCTCGATGATGTTCGGCCTGGTGATCTCCTCGCTGGTGAAGACCGCCGAGAAGACCATGCCGCTGCTCGTCATGTTCGCGATCGTCCAGGTCGTCTTCACCGGCATCCTCTTCCAGGTCTACGACTCCCCGGGCCTGGAGCAGTTCGCCTGGCTGATGCCGTCCCGCTGGGCCGTCGCCGCCGCGGGCACCACGCTGGACCTCGCCCACCTGATGCCGCCGTGGGACGCGAAGAACCCCGGCAACCTCGACCCGCTGTGGGACGCCACGATCGGCCAGTGGACGCTGGACATCACCATCCTGGTCCTCATGGGCGTCGCCTGCGGCTTCGCGGTGGCCCGCCTGCTGCGCCGCCACGAGCCCGAGGTCATGCGCAAGTAACGCGACAGGGCACGCACGTACGCCGCAGGGCGGCACCCGGATCCGGGTGCTGCCCTGCGGCGCATGGGGGACTGGCGGGGAACAGCCTCGGTGCCCTTAGTAGGCGCTGTTCACGTTGTCCATGGAGCCGTAGCGGTCGGCCGCGTAGTTGCAGGCGGCGACGATGTTGGCGACCGGGTCGTACTGGTCGAACTTGGTGCCCTTGACGTGGTACGCCTTGAAGGTCGGCAGGATGACCTGGAGCAGACCCTTCGAGGGGATGCCGTTCTGGGCGTTGATGTCCCAGTTGTTGATGGCGCGCGGGTTACCGCTGGACTCGCGCATGATGTTCTTGTGGATGCCCTGGTAGGTGCCGGGGATGCCCTCCTTCTTCATGATGAAGAGGGCTTCCTTGATCCAGCCGTCCAGGTTGTTGGCGAAGACCGGGGTGCGGGCGGCGGAACGGCTCGCGGCCGCCTTCTGCTCGCGGGCCTTCTTGGCGGCGGCCTCGGCCTTGGCCTTGGCGTCGTCCGCCTTCTTGGCGGCGACGACCTGCTGGGCGCTCAGGTGCGCGGCGGTCTTCGCGGGGGTGGCGGCGGTCCACGCGACGGGGGCGACCGTCAGGGACTGGGCCTGCGCCTGGGTCGCACCGGCCGGAACCAGGGAGAAAGCGAGGGCAGCGGCACCGAGGGTGGCGACGCCGGCGATCGACATCTTGTGGGCCTTGGTCAGACGGCTATGACCGGCAGAGCTGGACGCAGACATGGAGCACACCTTTACGAAGAGCGGGAGCCGCAGGAAAGCGCCGCTCGGATCCGGGATCCGCGGCGCTGTTGCGACGACGGCAATTCTTAGCGGCGGCAAAATCCTCTGGCAAAGGTGTGACGTACGAAGCCGGATAGTGGATCAGGGCCCGGGGAGCAACCTCCGATTTCGGTACCAGAGCGGACCACAGCAGCACTAACACCGTCTTTATGGATCAACTACACCGCTTCGTAAGTGACGTGGGTCCTATGCGCGGGCTCACATCGGCCATGTAACGGTCTCACCCCACGTTGCGTCAGCAATTCAATGCGTGACCGCCCTCATCCCTGAGCAGTAGATGCAGGTCACCGAACTCGTGCCAAAGGCAGAGACGGGCCAGCGCCTCGGCATACCCGCGGCGTACGGCCGCCCGCCCCGCGACCGCCTCCAGCATCAGCAGGTGCGAGGCCTGCGGCTCGTGCAGCCCGGTCAGCAGGCCGTCCACCACCCGCACCCCCCGCTCCGGGGTCACCACCAGGTCCGTCCACCCCGCGGCCGCCCGCACCGCCCCGTCCGCCCCGGCCGCCGACTCCAGCGCCCGCACCGCCGTCGTCCCCACCGCGATCACCCTTCCCCCGCCGGCCCGGGCCGCGTTCACCAGCCACGCCGTGGCCGGCGGGACCGCGTACCGCTCCGGGTACGGCGGCTCGTGCGCCTCCGCCGACGCCACCCCCGTGTGCAGGGTCAGCGGCGCGAACTGCACCCCCCGGCTCACCAGCCGCGCCACCAGCGCCTCCGTGAAGGGCCGGGCCGCGCTCGGCATCTCCGCCGACCCCGCCCCGTCGGGCGAGGGCAGCGCGAACACCGTCTGATACGCCGACAGCGGCTGGTCCCGCTCCGTGTACGCGTACCGGATCGGCCGCCCGTACGCCCGCATCACCCCCAGCACGTCCCGCCCCGACGGGCGCGCCCACCACAGCCGGTCCGCCCCGGCGGCCAGCGGCTCCTCCAGGACGAGGCGGAGGCCGTCCGGCAGCTCCACCACCGCCCCCGCCGGACCGCCCGCCCGGGGCGCGGTCGTGCCCCGCCGGTCCTTGTCCCTGAGCTCCACGGCCCAGCGGCCGTCGTCCCCCCGCGTCGAGAAGTGCACGACGACCCCGGCCGCGCCGAGTCGCCCGTCCACCGCCGCCGGCAGCGTGGCCGACGTGTTGACCACCAGGACGTCCCCGGCCCGCAGCAGGTCCGGCAGCTCGGCGAAGGCGCGCAGGTCCACGCTCGTGCCGCGCGAGACCAGCAGCCGCACCGCGTCCCGGCCCCGCCCCGGCCCGCGCTGCTCGGCGGGGACCCGTGCCGAAAGCTCCGGCGGAATGTCCGGTATATACAGAGAAGGGGTAGTCACCGCAGCCCCCCGCCCACACGCCCCCCGGCGCCACCGCCCGCCGGGCCGTCCGTACCCGCCGGGACCCCCGTACCCGACGGGCCGCCGCCCGCGAAGCCGTCCGCCAGCTCCTCAGCGGTGTACCGCCCGCTCGGCAGCCCCTCGGCCACCAGCCGCAGCAGCACCGGAGCCACCTCACCCGGCGCCGACAGCCCCGTCAGGTCCTCCTCCGGCTCCGCCGCCGCCATCATCCGCGTCCGCATCGACCCCGGATCCGCCCACCACACCCGCACCCCCGGCTCCTCCACCGCCAGCACCGCCGACAGCTGGTCCACCGCCGCCTTGGTCGCCCCGTACGCCCCCCACGTCGCGTACGCCACCACCGCCGCGTCCGAGCTCACGTTCAGCACCGCCCCGCCCGCCGCCGACGCCCGCAGCAGCGGCAGCGCCTCCTGCACCAGCCCCAGCGGCCCCACCACGTTCACCGCCAGCGCCCGCTCGAACCCCGCCAGCCCCTGCTCGGCCAGCGGAACCAGCGGCTCGGCCCCCAGCACCCCCGCGTTGTTCACCAGCAGGTCCAGCCCGCCCAGCTCCCGCGCCGCCGCCACCAGCGCCGCCCGGTACGGGCCTGAGGCCACGTCACCCGGCACCGCAACCACCCGCCCGCCGGCGCCGTTCCCGGTGAGCTCCGCCACCGCCTCCCCGAGCGCCCCGGCGTCCCGCGCCCCCACCACCACGTCCCAGCCGCGCCCCGCCAGCTCCCCGGCCAGCGCCCGGCCCAGCCCCCGCGAAGCCCCCGTCACGATCGCCACCGCCATGACCACCCCTGCCTTCCGTCGCGTCGGTCCCTCTTCGGATGCCCCCAACGTAGGAAGGCGCGCCCCGTCCGCGCCTCGGCCCCCGGCCCCACCCGCCCCCCGCCCTTGGCCCTAGTCCCGCAGCCCGATCCCGCAGGTCACGGCCGCGGGTACGGTGAGCCCATGCACAACGGACCACGCGCGGGCCTGGCAGCGGTGAGCACTGCGCTGCTGGCCATGAGCCGCCACCTGGAGGTCCGCGACGTCCTCAAGACGATCGTCGTCTCGGCCCGCGAGCTGCTCGACGCCGAGTACGCGGCCCTCGGCGTCCCCGACGACCACGGCGGCTTCGCCCAGTTCGTCGTCGACGGCGTCAGCGACGAACAGTGGCGCCGCATCGGCCCCCTGCCCCGCCAGCACGGCATCCTCGCCGCGATGCTCCACCAGCCCGGCGCCGAGCGGCTGGCCGACGTACGCGAGGACCCGCGCTTCGGCGGCTGGCCGGCGGCCCACCCCGAGATGTCGGACTTCCTCGGCCTGCCCATCCGCGACGGCGAGGAGATCCTCGGCGCCCTCTTCCTCGCCAACAAGCGCTGCCCCCGCGCCGGCGGCGGCTGCGGATTCACCGCCGAGGACGAGGAACTCCTCGGCATCCTCGCCCAGCACGCCGCGATCGCCCTGACCAACGCCCGGCTCTACGAACGCAGCCGCGAGCTCACCATCGCCGAGGAACGCTCCCGGCTGGCCCACGAACTGCACGACGCGGTCGCCCAGAAGCTCTTCTCGCTGCGCCTGACCGCCCAGGCCGCCACCGCGCTCGTCGACCGCGACCCGGCCCGCGCCAAGGGCGAGCTCCAGCAGGTCGCGGCCCTGGCCGCCGAGGCCGCCGACGAGCTGCGCGCCGCCGTCGTCGAGCTCCGCCCGGCCGCCCTCGACGAGGACGGCCTCGTCGCGACCCTGCGCAACCAGATCCACGTCCTGGACCGCGCGCACGCCGCCCATGTCACCTTCACCTGTGACGGCGTACGCGCCCTGCCCGCGGCCCAGGAGGAAGCCCTCCTGCGCGTGGCCCAGGAAGCCCTCCACAACGCCCTGCGGCACGCGGGCGCGGCGCAGGTGGCGGTCACCCTCACCCGCAGCGGCGGCGGCGCGGTCCTGCGGGTGGCCGACGACGGCAAGGGCTTCGACCCCCGGACCGTCCGCCGGGCCGGCCGCCACCTCGGCCTGGTCTCCATGAGCGACCGCGCGAGCGGTGCGGGCGGACGGCTCACCGTGCAATCGGCGCCCGGCGAGGGCACCACGATCGAGATGGAGGTCCCCGGTGGCTGACACGCCCATCCGCGTCCTGCTGGTGGACGACCACCAGGTCGTACGGCGCGGCCTGCGGACGTTCCTGGAGATCCAGGACGACATCGAGGTGGTGGGGGAGGCGTCGGACGGCGCGGAGGGCACCGAGCGCGCCGAGGAACTCCGCCCCGACGTGATCCTGATGGACATCAAGATGCCGGGCATGGACGGCGTCGACGCGCTGCGGCGGCTGCGCGAGCTGGCCAACCCCGCCCGGGTCCTGATCGTCACCAGCTTCACCGAGCAGCGCACGGTGATCCCCGCGCTGCGCGCGGGCGCGGCCGGCTACGTCTACAAGGACATCGACCCCGAGGCGCTGGCCGCGGCCATCCGCTCGGTCCACGCGGGCCACGTCCTGCTCCAGCCCGAGGTGGCGGTCGCCCTCCTCGCCCAGGACGAGTCCCCGACCTCGCGCGGCGGCACCACCCTGACCGAACGCGAACGCGAGGTGCTGTCCCTGATCGCGGACGGCCGTTCCAACCGCGAGATCGCCCGCGCGCTGGTCCTGTCCGAGAAGACGGTCAAGACGCACGTCTCGAACATCCTGATGAAGCTGGACCTGGCGGACCGCACCCAGGCGGCGCTGTGGGCCGTCCGGCACGGCCTCACCGACTGATTCATACGGACGGGTGTACGTCGCCCACATGGCGTATCCCGCCCGGGCACCGGCCGTTCTCCATGCGTGCCGCGGCGGCTGGCCGCGGCGGACGCACTGGAGGAATCCGAACGTGAAGAACATCAAGAAGGCCGCTGCCGTCTCCATGATCGCGGGCGGCCTCGTCGCCGCGGGCGCCGGTGTCTCCGCGGCGCACGGCGGCGCCCACGCGGCCGGCGAGGCCGTCGGCTCGCCGGGCGTGGCCTCGGGCAACCTCATCGAGGTCCCGCTGCACGTCCCGGTCAACGTGGTGGGCAACACGGCGAACGTCATCGCCCTCCTGAACCCGGCCTGGGGCAACACGGGCATCAACGCCTGACCCACCCCCCCCCCGCAGCCCGCCGCCCGGCCCGCCGCCGCCCACCCGCCGACGCGCACCCCGCCCCGGGGGCGGCCCGCCCCCGTTGCCCAACCGTCCCGCGCGGCTCGGTCGAGCCCACGTACGGGGTGCGCCCCGCCGTGGCGCCCGACGGCCGCCCCCCGGCGCCCGCGGCCTGGACGGACGGCCTGCACCCGCCGGCGGTGCGCAACCGCGACCGTGGCGGGTCCGCTGCTGATCACCGCGTCATGGGCGGGCGGGTGGGAGACCACCCCGCGCGGAGCGCGGGGGACCCCCCACCGGCGGTCAGCCGACCCCGCCGCCCGCAGGGCAGCCGGACGTGCCGCTGGCCGCCCGCAGGGTGACCCGCCGGGCCGGGCGTGACGCCGCCCGCAGGGCGGCCTCCCGGCGGGGGAGCCGGGCACCGGGGCCGCAGCCCGCCGGGCGGCTGCGCGCCGGCGGTGCGCAACCGCGACCGTGGCGGGTCCGCTGCTGATCACCGCGTCATGGGTGGGTGGGTGGGAGACCACCCCGCGCGGAGCGCGGGGCACCCCCACCGGCGGTCAGCCGACCCAGCCGCCCGCAGGGCGTGACCCCACTACCCGTGGGGAGCCGCACGCGAGGCCCGCCTGCGGGGAGCCGACCCCGCAACCACGCCGCCCGCAGGGCAGCCGGACGTGCCGCCCGCCGCCCGCAGGGCTCCGCCGGGCGCCGGGCCCGCAGCCCGCCGGGGGGCTACCGCTCGCGTTGCTCCACCGCCGCGTTGTACGCCGCCACCTGCGCCCGCCTCCCCACCCGTTCCACCGGCCGCAGCGCCACCGCCCGCGCCGTCATCTCCGACGCGGACACCGCCGCCCCGTGCCCCCGCTCGTACGCCAGCGAGATCATCAGCCCCACCCGCTGCGCCAGCTCCAGCACCCGCGCCGCGCGCGGCGGGTAGCCGGGCGCCAGGATCTCCCGCCCCGCCTCCGCCCGCGCGCGGTACGCCGCCAGCGCCGCCTCGGCCACCGGACCCGACCCGGCCAGGTCCAGCCGCGTCAGGACGGCGGTCGCCTCCCGCAGGGCCTCCGCCAGTTCCCGCTCCGCCTCGCCCAGCGACGGCACGTCCGCCGGCGGGGCGTCCCGTACCGGCAGGCACTGCCACAGCACCGAGACGTGCTCGTCCCCCGCCGGCCCCGCCGACGTGACCTCCGGCACCAGCCCGAGCGCCGCGCCCCGGCACACCACGGCCTCCTCGGCCTCCAGGGCCTTGGCGTTGAACTCCGGCGGACCGCTCAGCCCCAGCGGATGGCCCGGCGCCGGCAGCGCGACCCGCAGGCCCGTCACCCCCAGCGCCCGCAGCCGCCCGAGCGCGAGCGTCAGGCCGACCGGCCCCGGCTCGCCCGGCAGTCCCGTGACGCGGTGCACCGCGTCCTCGCCCACGATCGACAGCGCGGCCTCGTCGGGCGAGACGAGACCGGCCAGCAGAGCGTTCCCCCAGGCGGCCAGCCGCCCTGAACGTGGTTCCACAAGCATCCCCCCACCATACGGACCCGGCCACGGCCGGGCCCCGGCCCCGGACCGCTCCGCCAGTGGCGTAGGTTTGCGTCTGGGGCTGCGCCCGCTGGCGCACACAGAACCGTGACTGCAAGGGGTGACAACACGCTCATGAGCGATGTTCTGGAGCTGGTGGACGTATCCGTGGTCCGCGAGGGCCGGGCTCTGGTGGACCAGGTCTCCTGGTCGGTCAAGGAGGGGGAGCGCTGGGTCATTCTCGGCCCCAACGGCGCCGGGAAGACCACCCTGCTCAACGTCGCCTCCAGCTACCTCTTCCCCACCAGGGGCGCTGCCACCATCCTCGGCAGCACCCTCGGCAAGCCTGGCACCGACGTCTTCGAGCTGCGCCCCCGCATCGGCGTGGCCGGCATCGCGATGGCCGACAAGCTCCCCAAGCGGCAGACGGTCCTGCAGACCGTGCTCACCGCCGCCTACGGCATGACCGCCGGCTGGCAGGAGGAGTACGAGGACATCGACGAGCAGCGTGCCCGCGCCTTCCTCGACCGCCTGGGCATGAGCGACTACCTCGACCGCAAGTTCGGCACCCTCTCCGAGGGCGAGCGCAAGCGCACGCTGATCGCCCGCGCGCTGATGACCGACCCCGAGCTGCTGCTCCTGGACGAGCCCGCCGCCGGCCTCGACCTCGGCGGCCGCGAGGACCTCGTACGCCGCCTCGGCCGCCTCGCGCGCGACCCGATGGCGCCGTCCATGGTCATGGTCACGCACCACGTCGAGGAGATCGCCCCCGGCTTCACGCACGTCCTGATGATCCGTCAGGGCAAGGTGGTCACCGCCGGTCCCCTCGACCTCGAACTGACCTCCCGCAACCTCTCCCTCTGCTTCGGGCTCCCGCTCGTCGTCGAGCGCAACGACCACGACCGCTGGACCGCCCAGGGCCTGCCCCTGCGCTGACCGGCGCCGCGTAGCGGCCACCACGGCCACACCCCGACGGTTCACGGGACCTTCGCACCCTGTCCGGACCGCGCCCGCCGGACCTACCATGACCATGTGGACATCGACGCATGGGTGTGGTGGCTCATCGGCGCGGTCGGACTGGGGATCCCCCTCGTCCTCACCGCCATGCCGGAGTTCGGCATGTTCGCCGTGGGCGCGGTCGCGGCCGCCGTCACGGCGGCCCTCGGTGCGGGCGTGGTCGCCCAGGTCCTGGTCTTCGTGATCGTCTCGGTCGCCCTCATCGCGGTCGTCCGGCCGATCGCCAACCGGCACCGCAGCCAGCGGCCCCAACACCGCACCGGGATCGAGGCGTTGAAGGGCAGAACGGCCGTCGTGCTCGAACGCGTCGACGGCGCCGGCGGGCGCATCAAGCTCGCCGGGGAGATCTGGTCCGCGCGCACGCTCGACGCGCACACCATCTTCGAACCCGGCCAGCAGGTCGACGTCGTCGACATCGACGGCGCGACCGCCGTGGTCATGTGACATCGCGTCCGCCGGCGTCATGTGACATCGCGAGCGTGACACCGCATCACATCAGTACCAGGCACGTCAAAGCAGCCGACCCGCGGCCCCCGGGTCTGCGAAACTCCGCTCAACGGGGCTGCACGGACAGCCGGAAGGGCACGGGGAACGCATGCAACCGATCATCATCGTCCTGATCATTCTGGTGGTTCTGGTCTTCATCGCACTGGTCAAGACGATCCAGGTGATCCCGCAGGCCAGCGCCGCCATCGTCGAGCGGTTCGGCCGCTACACCCGCACCCTCAACGCGGGCCTGAACATCGTCGTTCCGTTCATCGACTCGATCCGCAACCGGATCGACCTGCGCGAACAGGTCGTCCCGTTCCCGCCGCAGCCGGTGATCACCCAGGACAACCTGGTCGTCAACATCGACACCGTCATCTACTACCAGGTGACCGACGCCCGCGCCGCGACGTACGAGGTCGCCAGCTACATCCAGGCCATCGAGCAGCTCACCGTCACCACCCTGCGCAACATCATCGGCGGCATGGACCTGGAGCGCACCCTCACCTCCCGCGAGGAGATCAACGCGGCCCTGCGCGGCGTCCTCGACGAGGCCACCGGCAAGTGGGGCATCCGCGTCAACCGCGTCGAGCTCAAGGCCATCGAGCCGCCGACCTCCATCCAGGACTCGATGGAGAAGCAGATGCGCGCCGACCGCGACAAGCGCGCCGCGATCCTCCAGGCCGAAGGTGTCCGGCAGTCCGAGATCCTGCGCGCCGAGGGCGAGAAGCAGTCCTCCATCCTGCGCGCCGAAGGTGACGCCAAGGCCGCCGCACTGCGCGCCGAGGGCGAGGCCCAGGCCATCCGTACGGTCTTCGAGTCCATCCACGCCGGCGACCCGGACCAGAAGCTGCTCTCCTACCAGTACCTCCAGATGCTCCCGAAGATCGCCGAGGGCGACGCCAACAAGCTCTGGATCGTGCCCAGCGAGATCGGCGACGCACTCAAGGGCCTCTCCGGCGCCATCGGCAACTTCGGCGGCGGTGGCGGCGGACTCCAGCCGCCCCAGGCGCCGCACGTACCCCCTCAGGCACCGAAGAACGTCGGCGGGGAGCGGCGCGAGCAGCCCCCCATCGACTGAGCCGGCAGCCGCTCCTGCATGATCGGTGAGGCCCCTCGACCTCTGGCGGGGAGGCGTCTCACCGACTGAAGGAGATGGCCTTGTCCATCTGGGAAGCACTCGCGGTCTTCGCCGCCGGCATCGGCGCCGGCACCATCAACACCATCGTCGGCTCCGGCACCCTGATCACCTTTCCGGTGCTGCTGGCCACCGGGCTCCCCCCGGTCACCGCCAACGTGTCCAACACCCTGGGCCTGGTCCCGGGTTCCATCAGCGGAGCCATCGGCTACCGCGCGGAACTCCGCGGCCAGGCCCGGCGCGTGCTCCGGCTGGCGGTCACCGCCCTCGTCGGCGGTCTCGCCGGCGCGGTCCTGCTCGTCACCCTGCCCTCGGAGTCCTTCGACACGATCGTGCCCGTCCTCATCGGACTCGCGCTGATCCTCGTCGTCATCCAGCCCAAGGTCGCCAAGACCCTGCGCGCGCGACAGGAAAAGGCCGGCGGCGGCGCCGGCGACCCCGACGGGGGACCGGCACTGCACGCCGGCATGCTGCTCGCCAGCGCCTACGGCGGCTACTTCGGCGCCGCCCAGGGCGTGCTCTACATCGGCCTGATGGGCCTGCTCCTCCACGACGACCTGCAACGCATCAACGCCGTCAAGAACGTCCTCGCCGCCGTCGTGAACGGCGTCGCGGCCGTCTTCTTCCTCTTCGTCGCGGAGTTCGACTGGACGGCCGTCCTGCTCATCGCCGTCGGTTCCACCCTCGGCGGCCAGCTCGGGGCCAAGGTCGGCCGACGCCTCCCGCCGACCGTGCTGCGCGCGGTCATCGTGGTGGTCGGCGTCATCGCCATCGTCCAGATCCTGCTCCGCTGACCGCCGTACCGGAGATACGTCGGCCGGCCGGCCCGGCCCGGCCGGCTCGTCCGACTCCGACGAGCCGGACCGACCCTAGGCGGTCCGCTCCAGCCAGTCCGGCAGTGCCTCCCGGCTGCTCGCCCCCATGGCCAGCAGCATCGCGTCCGCGGGGGACGGCACGAAGGGCTTGCGCAGCAGCGGCATCCCCGCCTCCTCCGGAGTCCGGGCCGCCTTGCGGTGGTTGTCCTCCGCGCAGGAGGCCACCGTGTTCATCCAGGTGTCCCCACCGCCCTGCGCCCTGGGCAGCACGTGGTCCACGGTGGTCGCCCGCCGCCCGCAGTACGCGCACCGGTGCTGGTCCCGCGCCAGCACACCCCGCCTGGACCAGGGAGCGTGTCTTCGGAAGGGCACCCTGACATACCTGCACAGCCTGATCACCCGGGGCATCGGAAGATCCACGGCGGCGGCGCGCACACGCAGTTCGGGGTGCGACTGCTCGACGACGGCCTTGTCCTGGAGCACCAGAACGACAGCTCGATTCAGCGTCACCGTCGACAGCGGCTCGAAGCTCGCATTCAGCACCAGCGTGTCCCGCATCTCGCCCACCTCCCGTGTGCAGGCCCGCGACCACCCTGGCGGCAAAGCCCGCAACCACTCTGGCCGCGCGCGCCACGCGGGACAACGCAATAAAAATGCCCGGTCCTGGTCACCTTTAGACCAGGACCGGGCAAACGCTCGGAGAACGATCGGCCCGCGTCAGCCGCCGGCCGGAGCCTCGTACTCCGCGATCAGCTGCGCACGCCCCAGCGTGTGGAAGCGCAGATTGAATCCGACGACGGCAGGAGACACGTCGGCGCCGGGGCCGAGCTTCTCCTGGTCCACCGCGTAGACGGTGAACACGTAACGGTGCCGCTCCCCGGCGGGCGGCGCCGCCCCACCGAAGTCCTGCGTGCCGTAGTCGTTGCGTACGTGCACGGCCCCGGCCGGCAGCCCCTTGAAGGAGCCGCTGCCCGCCCCGGCCGGCAGCTCGGTCACCGAGACCGGCAGATCGAAGAGCACCCAGTGCCAGAACCCGCTGCCCGTCGGCGCGTCCGGGTCGAAGCACGTCACCGCGAAGCTCTTCGTCCCCTCCGGGAACCCCTCCCACCGCAGCTGCGGCGAGAGGTTCCCGCCCGCGTGCAGCTGGGCGTGGCCCAGATCCGCACCGTGCCGGACGTCGTCGCTCACCACGGTGAAGGCGTGTACCTCGGGATGGAAGTCGTGCGGAAGCGGCGCCCTGCGCTGATCACTCACCTCTGGACCCTCCTGATCGCGAACGTGTGGTCGTCAGGAGCCTAGAACCAGTTGCGCTGCGAACCCACCGAGGCGATCCACTGGTTCAGGTACGCCGCCCAGTCGGTCCCCTGGTAGGACTGCAGACCCACCTGGAAGCAGCGGTAGGTGTCGCTGCCCTCGGTGAACATCCCCGGCTTCTTGTCCATCTCCAGCACGACGTCCATCTCGTGCCCGTCCGCGATGAAGGTGAGCTCCACCTGGTTCAGCCCCCGGTACTGCTGGGGCGGCAGGAACTCGATCTCCTGGTAGAAGGGCAGCGACTGCCGCGTCCCGCGGATGTGCCCGCGCTCCATGTCCGCGCTGCGGAAGCGGAAGCCGAGCTGCCCGAACGCGTCCAGGATCGCCTGCTGCGCCGGGAGCGGGTGCACGTTGATCGGGTCCAGGTCACCGGCGTCGACCGCGCGGGCGATCGCCAGCTCGGTGCTCACCCCGATGTTCATCCCGTGCAGCTGGTACGCGGCGACGTGGGTCACCGGCGTCTCCCACGGGATCTCCAGGCTGAACGGCACCTCGTGCAGCGCGCCCGCCTGCACCGCGAAGGCACCGCCGAGCCGCTGCTTGGTGAAGACGATGTCCTGCTTGACCTCCTGGTCGCCGCCCTCCACCTCGACCCGCGCCTGAAGACCGACCGACAGCCCCTCGATCTGCTGCTCGACGGAGCCGCCCTGGATGCGGACCACACCCTGGACGATCCCGCCCGGGACGACGTTGGGCTCGGTGATGATCGTGTCCACCGAGGCCCCGCCGGCACCGAGCGCCGCGAACAGCTTCTTGAACCCCATGCTCGTTACTCCCCTTACTCGTCCTGCTGGAGCAGGCGTGCGACTACCTCTTACCCACGCGGAACCATAGGCCCCGGTTGCGGGCGTACGCGTTCCACTACGCTCGACCGGATGAGCGCGCGCCCCGACCGTACGCCCCTGCCCCGCGGCTTCTACGACCGCCCGGTCCTCACCGTGGCGCCCGACCTCCTCGGCCGCGTCCTGGTCCGCCGTACCCCGGACGGCCCCATCGAGCTGCGCATCACCGAGGTGGAGGCGTACGAGGGGGAGGCCGACCCCGGCTCCCACGCCTACCGCGGCCGCACCGCCCGCAACGCGTCGATGTTCGGCCCGCCCGGACACGCGTACGTCTACTTCATCTATGGGATGTGGTTCAGCGTGAACCTCGTCTGCGGCCCCGTCGGCCAGGCGAGCGGTGTCCTGCTCCGCGCGGGTGAGATCACGGTGGGCGCCGAGCTGGCCCGTAAACGTCGGCTTTCCGCCAGAAGGGATGCGGAACTGGCCAAAGGGCCGGCCCGCCTGGCGACCGCCCTCGGCATCGACCGCTCCCTGGACGGCGCCGACCTCTGCGCCGGCCCGTCCTCCCCCCTCTCCCTGCTGGCGGGCACCGCCACCCCCTCCGACCAGGTGAGCGTCGGCCCCCGCACGGGAGTGGGCGGCGACGGCGCGCACCATCCGTACCGCTACTGGATCACCCACGACCCGACGGTGAGCCCGTATCGCGCCCACGCGCCACGCCGCCGCTCAACTTGACTCGACCTTGGCGGACGCCTAACGTAGCCCGAGCCGCTTGAAACGGGGCACTGCTGTCGGCAGCCCGGAAGCGGCCAAACCACTACGATGATTCACCCTGGCGGGGATGGATTCGGCATGCCCGAATTCAGAGCCGGCGGCTCGATTATGAACCGCAAGGGAAATCCGCTAACGTAGTGACCACGCCGAAAGGGAAACGCGAAAGCGAACACCCGGAAAGCACCGAGGAAATCGGATCGAAAAGATCTGATAGAGTCGGAAACGCAAGAACGAAGGAAGCGCCCGGAGGAAAGCCCGCGAGGGTCAGTACAAAGGAAGCGTCCGCACCTTGAGAACTC
>NZ_JBVJDL010000001.1:1803555-1953087 GCF_055582305.1 Streptomyces sp. NPDC042102 | reverse complement strand
TGCAAGAAGGTATGCAACTGTCATCGGAAGTTCTGATGCCCGGGCGGCGGACGCACGTCGGGCCCCCGGCCCCGGGGGGCGGGGGGGGTGCGGGGGGGCGGGGGGGGGGGGGGGGGGGGGGGGGGTTGGGGGGGGGGGGGGGGGGGGGCGCCCCCCGGGGGGGGGGGGGCCCCCCCCCGGCCCCGCGTCGGGTTCCGGTCGGACGGGTCAGCGGCGGCGGGCGCGGGTGCGCTTGACCTTGAGTTCCTGGAAGCGCGGGACGTCGCCCTCCCGGATCCGCTGCCAGGCCCGCCGGTAGAGGTCCGCGGCCGGTTCGGCCGGTGCCAGGACGCCCAGCAGCGGGCGGCCGCCGGGGTTGAGGCCGTACATCGGCAGCTTCCACGGCTCCACGGGCAGGGCCGGGGCGGGCATGTCGGCCCATCCGCCGGGCAGGAACAGCGTGCGTCCGGCCCGGCTGCGGTCGGCCGTCACCACCATGTCGGTGGCGGCCAGTTCGGCGCGGGCGGCCTTGAGGCGGGCCGGCTTCCAGCCCGTCCACCGGGCGGTGTTGCGGTCGGTGGGGTCGGGCATGGCGAGCAGGGCCAGGTACAGGGCGGCCGCGTCGGCGCCCAGCCCGTACTCGGCGCTCACCTCCGCCACCAGGTCGGGGACCGAGCGGCTCGGGTCCTGCGGCCACCACGTGCCGTCCGCGTCGGCCGTGCCGGCCGCGGGCGCGCCCGGGTCGGCGAGCAGGGCGGCGAAGCGCGGGTCGTGGGCGGCGCGCAGGGCCGTCTCGGCCGCCAGGGGCTGCTGGTCGTCGCCGCGCAGTGCCGGCAGGTAGGGGTCGGAGCCGGTGGAGTCCAGCAGTGCCGGGCGCAGCGCGGGCCTGGGCCGGTCGTCGTGGGTGGCCATGACGACCGCGCCGTAGCGCTCGTAGCCCTCGCCGGTCTCGGTCGGGGTGCCGGCGACCTTCCGGAAGTCCGGCAGGCTGGTGTAGTGGGCGACCTCCAGGAGGAGTTCGGGCGCGGCGAGCCGCTGCCGTAGGGCGGTCAGTACGGGCGGCAGGGCCGCTCGTACGGGGTCGCCGGCCGGCAGGCGGTGGGCCAGCCAGGTGCTCATGGCCAGGGTCGCGATCAGGACCTGCGCGGTGAACGGGCCGGTGACGGCCACGGCGGGCTCCACGTGGTCGCCCTTGACGGTCCACGGCACGTCGACGGAGAGCTCCGGCGAGGTGGCCGGGGCGAGGACCACGGCGAGCACCCGGTGGGCGGGCCATCCGCCGCGGACGGCGCGCGCGGCCTCGGTGCCCAGCCAGTCCGGTACGGGGGTACGGCGGCCCACGTGCCGGTTCCACACCTCCGCGGCGGCCGCCACGTCGGGGCCTTCGCTCCACAGGCGTGCCGGGTCTGCGGGCAGCAGGGCCGCGACCAGGGCGCGCCGGACCTCCCCGCCGAGGCTCCTGAGCTCGTCACGGGCGTAGGCGGCGTCGGTCGCCTTGACGCCGAGGGCGGTGCGCACCTGCGCGGGCAGGAAGGCGCGGTCGTAGCTGTTGATGTGGGGCAGTCCCGCGACCACCAGGGCGGCGAGGGCGCCGGAGACCCCGGTGAGCCGGGAGAACTCCTGCGCGGCCTCCGGGCGGAAGGGCAGTGGGCCGTGCTCGGCCGCCGCGCGGAGGAAGGCGGTCAGCCAGCCGGCGTCCCGCTCGGGGTCGCCGAGGGGTGTCGCGCGGCGCACGGTGTAGGGGCCGGGGACGGTGAAGCCGCCGGTCGGATCGTGGAGGAGGGCGCCGAACTCGTGGCCGTCGGGCAGGGAGTCGCCGGGCTCGGTGACGGCGAGGACGGCTCCGCCGCCCAGCGGCAGCAGGCTGCGGTGGTAGCGGTTGCGGCCGAGGCCGTCGGGGCCGGTCAGGTGGGCGTGGTCGAGGTGGACCACGACCCGGCGCCAGCGGTCGGCCGAGCCCTGTGCCGATGCCATGCCGAGGGTGTCCACCGCGCCGAGGAGGGTGAGGAGGGCTTCCCGCTGTTCGTCGGGGGTCGTGGCGGTGGCGGCCCGGTAGGCGGCGGCCGCGGGCTGGTCGAGCATCGGTGCCCAGGTGAAGGTGGAGAAGGGCAGGGCGGGGGTGTCGAAGTGGAGCAGGCCGGGCACGGCGGTGACGTCGGTCGCGGTGCGGGCTTCGCCGAGCAGGGTCAGCGTGTGGTGCACGCCGTCGCGGTCGCTGTCGTAGCGGTGGTGACCGGATGCGAGGAGCCCGTTCAGGGCTTCGCCGATCAGCTGGTCGGAGGGTCCCGGTTCGCGCGCGTCGACGGGGGCGGTGTCCGCGTTCAGCCGGGCCGAGACCCCGTCGAGGGCCTTCTGCTGGGTGAGGGCGAACCGCAGGACCGCGAGGATGCCGCCCATCAGCTTCAGGTCGGTGACCTGTGGCAGGGCCGCGCTGACCAGGTCCGGCAGCTCGCCGGCCTTCGTCACGGCCGCCGCGGCCTTGAGGAGGGCGCCGACGGTCTCGCGGTCGGCGGTGCGCAGCGCGACCGAGCCCTGCGGGTCGCGGGGGCGCAGCGCGTACCAGTGGGAGAGCGGCGGGAGGTCCACGCTGCCGGTGTTGAAGGGGGCCTCGGTGCGGTCGGTGCGGGTGTGGGTGGTCAGGACCCCGTCGGGGTCGGTGAGGGAGAACTCGCGCCAGCTGTGCGAGAGGGCGCGCGGGCGGTCGTCGCCCGGGAAGGTGAGGGCCGCGACCGGCTTGTCCCCGCCTTCGGGGACGGTGACGGTGCGTCCGCCGGTGTCGGTGCCGGCCCAGCCGTTGCCGGGGAGGCGTACGGCGTGCCAGCCGAGGAGGCCGTCGACGGGTGCGCCGAGCACGGAGCCTGCCACGGTGGGCGCGGGCAGCAGCCGGCTGGAGTACCCGGAGGAGGCCTTCCCGGCGTACTCCTTCAGGCTGTCGGTGAAGAACGCGGGTACGCAGGAGCGTCCGTGGGCCCCGCTGGCCGGGTCGTACTCGAGCCAGCCGCTGTCGCTGTCGTCGGCCCGGTCGCGCTGCCGCCACACCCAGTAGGAGGTGCCGTCGGACAGGACCGGCCGCTCGTCGGGCAGCCGGGTGTCGCCGCGGTGCAGGACGCCGCCGCCGGTGGTGCGCCCGCCGCCGGGCAGGGGCAGGGAGAGGTGGTCGCCGCGCAGGGACCAGTAGGTGCGGTCGGTGTCCAGGGTGAAGACGGTGCCGGGCGAGGAGTGCCAGTAGCCCTCGATGCGGTGGTGGCTCCAGTCGGCCCAGAACACGAGCAGTTCGCCGTCGACGTAGTGGAAGCCCATGCGGCGGTGGGAGCCGGCCGGTACGCGCAGGTCGTGGGTGAGGACGGTCGAGTCGGCGTCGATGACGCGGACCTGGGCCGCGTTGGCGACGATCAGGTACGGCCAGGCCTCGGCGACGGTGAGGCCGTCGCGGTCCTTGCCGGGGGTCAGTTCGGCGACGGCGTCCTCCCAGGAGGGCCAGGCCAGCTCCTCGAAGAGGCCGCCGCGCAGGGTGCGGGCGAGGGTTTCCCCGAGGTCGGTGGCGGCCGCGGCGGCTACCTCCTCGGGGGCGAGCGCCAGGGCTTCGACGGGCAGCCAGGTCAGCCGCTCGATGGCGTCGGGGACTCCGGGCAGGCCGGCGGCGACGGAGGCGCGGGCGACGTCGGCCATCCACGCGGCCAGCAGCGGGCGCGCGCCGGGCGAGGCCGCGACGTGGCGGACGATGTCGGCGCCGCCGCTGCCGATGCCGTACAGCGCCCGGCGGAAGGCGGGGTGGAAGCGCGGGTCCGCGGCGACCGCGGCCAGGTCGCGTCGCTCGTCGCGGACGGCCCAGTCGGACAGGTTCAGCGTGTCGTGGCGGTGCCGCGTCCGGTGTTCCTCAGGTGCGACGACCGGGACGTCGAGGGTGAGGAGCAGGTCGAGGAGGTCGGCGTCCTGGACGCCGATCCGCAGGCCGGCCTCCCGTCCGGGCCGGTCGAGTTCGGCGCGCAGCTGCGGGGCGCAGCGCTCGACGACGTCGAGGAGGGCCGGGTTCGTGGGGCGGCGGCCCCAGCCGGAGTGGCGGGCGGTGCAGAAGCGTTCGAGCCAGCCGGCGGTGCCGTCGGCGCAGCGCTCTTCGTCGGGCAGGGTGCCGTCGGCGAGTCCGGCGGTGGCGCCGGACTCCTCCAGGACGTCCAGCCACAGGTCGACGAGGTCGACGTCGCCGCCGGGCGGGGTCAGTTCGAGGAGTGTGCCGCGTACGGCGGGGACGCGGCGGGCGAGCGCGACGAGGGCGCCGCGGTGGGCCTTCCACCAGCCGAGCGCGGCGCGCAGGGTGGCGGGCAGGGGCAGCAGTTCGGCGAGGTACTCCTGTTCGGGTTCGGTGCCGGTCAGGCCCGCGGCGCGGGCGAGGCGGCGCAGTTCGACGGCGGCCTGCGCGGAGGGCGGCAGGCCGCCCGCGGTGCGGCGTACGCACAGGCGGCGGAAGCGCTCGTAGGCCTCGGCGGGGCTGACGCGGACGGCCAGGGCCTTGGCGTAGCCGGACAACACCTTCACCGGCAGGGCGCCGGCGAGCGCGAATTCGAGGAAGACGGAGTCGAGGCGGTCCTCGTCGACGTCCAGGCCGTGCTGGGCCTCGGCGGTGCGGGCGCGGCCGAAGAGCTGGGCGGCGTAGGTGGTGTTCTCGACGGCGAGGAGGATGCGGGCGGCCTGCTCGTGGAAGAGGGGCAGGAAGTGCGGCACGGAGGCGGCGAGCCGGTCGGCCAGTTCGAGGCAGGCGTCGAGCGCTGCCTTGGGCTTGGTCCTGGCCTGGCGGGCGATGCGGTCGAGTTCGGGGACGACGGCGAGGGCGTGGTGGCCGTCCTCGGGGTGGTGCACGAGCACCCATTCGGGGAAGCCGAGCGCCTGGCGGCGGCTCAGGCCGACGACGGGCGCCTCGCCCTCGTCGCGTACGAGGCCCAGGAAGCCGGCGGCGAGGTCCTCGGCCGCGCCGAGTTCGGCGGCGGCGAGGCGGACGACGACGCGGTCCTCGTCGAGGCCGGGGTGGCGGTAGGCGCGGGCGGTCAGGTCGACGGCGTCGGCTCCGGCGCCGGTGGTGCCGTTGGGGAGGACGGCGCCGGCCCGCAGCAGCAGATCGGTCCCGGTCGCCCCGGTGTCCCTCAGGTTGTTGCTCATGCGTCCCCGCCCTCCTCGATGTTGCGCCCGGCGTACAGTGCCGCGGCCATGCGCATGCCCTCGGACCAGGCCACCGGTCCGACCTTCGCCAGCGGTACCGCCCGGCCGTCCTCGTCGTGCCAGCTCAGGGCGCCGGTGGTGGTCTCCTCGTCGTAGTAGGGCTCGCCGATCCACACCGCCGCCTCCGTGCCGGAGCCGGCTTCCGCGTCGCGGACCTTGCAGGTGGCGTAGCCTCCGGAGACCCGGTAGCCGAGGGCGGTCGCGCGGGCGGCGAGGCCGAAGCGCGTGGGGAAGACACCGCCCGCGTAGTCACGGACCTCGGTGGCCGTGGCGGAGACCTCGTCGGGCTTGCGCCAGGTGGCGCGGTGGATCTGCTCGACCTGCTGCACGATGCCCAGCTCGGCCGCGAACTCCCGTACGTCGTCCAGATCGGGCAGCAGCACGGGGTGGGGCAGGGTCACCGTGCGCGGGGAGAGCCGTACGGTCTCGCCGTCGAGGTTGACCACCTTCAGTTCGCCGGACGCGGTGGCGTCCCGCAGGAAGCCCACCTCGTCGGGGTCGTCACCGACGACGGCCACGTCGCGCAGGGCGTTCTGCCAGGCCTCGTCGGGCCAGACCCGGGCGAGCAGTTCGGTCGGCACGGGCAGCGAGGACACCATCCAGCCGTCGACCTGGGCGACGCAGGCCGCCGCGTGCCGGTCGAGCCATTCGGCGAGCCGGCGCAGCCGGTCCACCTCGGGATGGTCCTTCAGCGCCTTGGGCAGTGTCTTCAACTGCCGTCCCGCTGCCCGGCCGGTGACGGACCGCGCCGTCACCCGCCCCTCCACGAGGGCGATCTCGTACCCCTCGCCCGCTGCCAGCCATGCCATCAGACTGTGCCCCTCCGCCTGTCCGTACCTGTTGCGCGCAGCCCTGACAGGGGGGACCAGACCCCCCTGAGCTGCGGTATGCCGGGAGACTAGCGAGAGCCACTGACAACACCCGCCTCCAGGGGGCCGGGACGAGCAGGCCCACGTCGCGTGCGGCCGGCGGGCCGCCGCGCGTGTCCCGGTGACGGGTCGCTGCGTCGGCCGGGGCGCCGGTCGTGCTGCCGGTCATGGCCGAAGGCGACGCACAGGTGGCGCAATACCGTCTGTGGCCTGGGCAAACTCCCTGCGCGGCAAGATCACCTCATAGAGGTAATCCCCCCGGTCTCTCCGGGACTCAGGAGTGCCGGCCGCTAGCGTTCTCAACGGATCCGGCCTCATTCCCGGATTTTTGTTCTATTTACCTCATTTCCCAAGGATGCGCGCGTACAGCCGCCCACAGCCCCCGCGAAGGAGAACGCGTCGATGACCGTTGACACCGGCCCGGAAGCCCAGTTGGAGCCGCCCCGGCAGTCGAGCCTGGGGACCGCGGCCGCGCGCAACCTCGCCACGACGACCAAATCCGCACCGCAGATGCAGGAGATCACCTCTCGCTGGCTGCTCCGGGTGCTCCCCTGGGTGGAGACGAAGGGTGGCACCTACCGGGTGAACCGCCGGCTGAGCTACACCGTCGGCGACGGGCGCGTCGAGTTCGTCCAGGACGGCAGCAGCGTGCGGGTGATCCCCCGCGAACTCGGCGAACTGGCACTGCTGCAGGGCTTCGACGACGTGGAGGTGCTCACCGCGATCGCCGGCCGCTGCGTGCAGCACGACTTCCGGGCCGGCGAGGTGCTGGTGGAACGCGGTGGCCCCGCGGAACGGGTCCACCTGATCGCTCACGGCCGGATCAGCCAGACGTCCGTGGGCAAGTACGGGGACGACATCGCGGTCGCGGTCCTGGCCGACGGTGACCGGTTCGGTGAGAGCGCCCTGCTGGACTCCGACGCCACGTGGGAATACACGGCCACGGCGGAGACCTCGGGCACCCTGCTCACCCTGTCCCGCGCCGACTTCGAGGCCGTGGCGGCCACGGCGCCGCACCTCCAGGCCCACCTCCGGGAGTTCAGCGCGCTTCCCCTCCAGCGGCAGAACAAGCACGGCGAGGCGGAGATCGCGATGTCCGCCGGGCACACCGGCGAGGCCGAGCTGCCTGGTACCTACGTCGACTACGAGCTCAACCCGCGCGAGTACGAACTCTCCCTCGCCCAGACCGTACTGCGGGTCCACACGAGGGTCGCCGACCTCTACAACGAGCCGATGAACCAGACCAAGGAGCAACTCCGGCTCACCATCGAGGCGCTGCGCGAGCGCCAGGAGCACGAGCTCATCAACAACCCGGAGTTCGGCCTGCTCCACAACGCCGCCTTCAAGCAGCGGATCCAGACCCACTCCGGCCCTCCCACCCCGGACGACCTCGACGAGCTGCTCTGCCGTCGGCGCGGATCCAAGTACTTCCTCGCCCACCCCAGGACCATCGCGGCCATGGGGCGGGAGTTCAACGCGCGCGGGCTCTATCCGGACCACGTCGACCTCGGCGGGCAGCAGGTCCCGGCCTGGCGCGGCGTACCGATCCTGCCCTGCAGCAAGATCCCCATCACCAAGGAGAACACCAGCTCGATCCTCGTCATGCGCACCGGGGAGGACAACCAGGGCGTCATCGGTCTGCGCCAGACGGGGCTGCCGGAGGAGTACGAGCCGGGCCTGTCCGTGCGCTTCATGGGCATCGACGAACGGTCGATCATCTCCTACCTGGTCACCACCTACTACTCCGCCGCCATCCTGGTACCCGACGCGCTCGGCGTGCTGGAGAACGTACAGATCGGCCGCAGGCGCGAGTAGCGGACCCATGCCCGGGCCGGCGCGGCCCGGGCCGCTCCGCCGACCTTCCCGGGCATGGGCCTTCCCGGAGCTTCCGGACGGGTCGAGCCGTGCACGGGATCCCAGCCAGCTCACCCCTCTCACAAGGAGCTACGGATGCCCGACCCCGGGCCTTCCCCCCAATCGGGCCTGCCCGCCGCTGCGGCACACTTCGGGGCCTACGTCCTCGCGAACGCCCAGGCCCACGCGGCCGCCGGCCTCGACGCCGCGCCCGCGCTGCCCGGTGTACCCGCCGTTCCCGGCATGCCCGCAGGAGCCGTCGTACCCGTGGACGTGCCGGCACCCGCAGAGGTGCCGGCACACCCGGACGGTGCCGTGCCCTCCGGTCATCCGGATGTCCTGGCACGGCTCCTGCGCGGCCCGAGCGGCGTGGGCACGGCCGGCCTGTACCTGACGGAGCGCCCGGAGCCCGTACTGCCTCCGGCGACGGAGGCGGTGCCCGCCCGACCGGCGGCCGGCAGCCCCATCCCGGGTCTCTACCACCACCCGGTTCCGCAGCCCGATCCGGCGCGGGTGGAGGAGGTCGGCCGCAGGATCAAGGCCTGGGCGATCGACGAGGTCGAGCTGTACCCCGAGGAGTGGGAGGAGCAGTTCGACGGCTTCTCCGTCGGGCGCTACATGGTCGCCTGCCATCCGGACGCCCCCACCGTCGAGCACCTGATGCTCGCCACGCGGTTGATGGTCGCCGAGAACGCGGTCGACGACTGCTACTGCGAGGACCACGGTGGCTCACCCATCGGTCTCGGCGGGCGGCTCCTGCTGGCCCACACCGCCCTCGACGCCGTCCACACGACGAAGGAGTACCAGCCGCACTGGGCGCAATCGCTGCACTCGGACGCCCCGCGGCGCGCCTACCGCTCCGCCATGGAGTACTTCGTCCGGCAGTCCTCGCCCTCCCAGGCCGACCGGTTCCGGCACGACATGGCCCGGCTGCACCTGGGCTACGTCGCCGAGGCCGCCTGGGCCCAGACGGACTATGTGCCCGAGGTCTGGGAGTACCTGGCGATGCGGCAGTTCAACAACTTCCGCCCCTGCCCCACCATCACCGACACCGTCGGCGGCTACGAACTACCGGCGGACCTGCACGCCCTGCCCGCCATGCAGCGGGTGATCGCGCTCGCCTCGAACGCCACGACCATCGTCAACGACCTCTACTCGTACACCAAGGAACTCGCCAGCCCGGGCCGCCACCTCAACCTGCCCGTGGTGATCGCGGAGCGTGAGAACGCCTCCGAGCGGGACGCCTACCTGAAGGCGGTCGAGGTCCACAACGACCTCATGCGCGACTTCGAAGCCGAGGCCGCCGCCCTGGCCGCCGCCTGCCCCGTCCCCAGCGTGCTGCGCTTCCTGCGCGGCGTGTCCGCCTGGGTCGACGGCAACCACTACTGGCACCAGACCAATACCTACCGCTACAGCCTCCCCGATTTCTGGTAAATACCGCTCACGATAGGAAGATCCATGACCAGTACGGACTTCACCACCGCCACCACCCCGGTGTTCATCCCTGCCCCCGCGACCGCCTACCAGCGGGACATCGCCCAGTACTGGGACCACGAGGCCAGGCCCGTGAACCTGCGTCTGGGTGACGTCGACGGCCTCTACCACCACCACTACGGCATCGGCGACGTGGACCACACCGCACTCGGCGACGCGGAGGACGGCGGCTACGAGAAGCGGCTGATCGCCGAACTCCACCGCCTGGAATCGGCGCAGGCCGAGGTCCTCCTGGACCACCTCGGCCCCATCGGGCGCGACGACACGCTCGTGGACGCCGGCTGCGGCCGCGGCGGATCGATGGTCATGGCCCACCAGCGCTTCGGAAGCAAGGTCGAGGGCGTCACCCTGTCGGCGAAGCAGGCCGACTTCGCCAACCGGCGCGCCCTCGAACTCGGCATCGAGGACCACGTCCGCGCCCGTGTCTGCAACATGCTCAGCACTCCCTTCGACACCGGGCAGGCCGCGGCCTCGTGGAACAACGAGTCGAGCATGTACGTCGATCTGCACGACCTGTTCGCCGAGCACTCCCGCATCCTCGCGGTCGGTGGCCGGTACGTGACCATCACGGGCTGCTGGAACCCGCGGTACGGCCAGCCCTCGAAGTGGGTCTCGCAGATCAACGCCCATTTCGAGTGCAACATCCACTCCCGGCGGGAGTACCTGCGCGCGATGGCCGACAACCGCCTCGTACCGCAGGCGATCGTCGACCTGACTCCCGACACCCTGCCCTACTGGGAACTGCGGGCCACGTCCTCCCTGGTCACGGGCATCGAGGAGGCGTTCATCAACTCCTACAAGGACGGCTCGTTCCAGTACGTCCTGATCGCAGCCGACCGCATCTGACCACTGGCGTCGTTCCCACGCACCGCAGCCCCGGTACGCGAGAACGGCGCCGATCGTCGCGAAGGGGCCACCAGTTCGCCGCCGGAGGCCCCGTCCGCTCACGACCGCGGGCGGTCATCCGCCCGCGGCGTCCTCGGGCTCCCAGCGCAGCAGGTCACCCGGCTGGCACTCGAGCACCTCGCACAGCGCGGCGAGCGTCGCGAAGCGCACCGCCTTGGCGCGGCCGTTCTTGAGGACCGCCAGGTTGGCGGGTGTGATCCCCACACGGTCCGCGAGCTCGCCCACGGACATCTTCCGCCGCGCCAGCATCACGTCGATGTCGACGGCGATCGCCATCAGATCACCTCGTCCAGCTCGGCGCGCATCTGCGCCGCTTCGACGTCGCGGGCGACGGCCTGGGCGAGCAGCACCCGCAGCACGAGCACGATGAGCGCGACTCCCAGGATGGCCACGCCGACCCCGGCCATGATGACGGTGACGCCCGGGTCGTCCCGCTGGCCGGGCGCGTTGACGGCGGTGACCGCGAACCACAGGAGGGCGGCCGCGACGATCGCGCCGATCACGCCGTCCACGTACCGGAAGGCGGCGTGGGAGAACACGGTTCCGCGTCGCACCATCGTCACCAGCCGCCATACGCAGACCAGGGCGACCTGGACGGCCACCATGCCCAGGATCGTGATCACGCGCAGCGGGGTCAGCGGGAGAGACCCGTCCTCCGGGTCCGTGAACAACGCCCACACCATCAACGCCTGTACGAACACCGTGCCCGCGAGAACCACCACGAGCACGGCGCGCAGCGCACGCACCGCCAGTTTTCCCATGACCCCACCTTCCATCGACCGACGATGGAAATCTATCGAATATCGATAGGCGGGGGCAAGTGTTGGTGACGCAGCCGGAGGCCGGCAGTACAGCGGGCCTCCGCTCAGGGTGTGTCGTCCGGGCGGAGGGCGGTGCGGACACCGGTGATGACCACGGCGATCAGGCACAGGGCGATGACGGTCTCGGCCCACAGGAAGGCGAACCAGTCCAGCACGCAGCCGATCGGGGGCGTGCCGGGGGCGGTGTTGCGGAACGCCGCGAGCGCGAACAGCGTGGCGGCCATCCACGACAGGGCGGGCCAGACCAGGCCCTCCCCGCGGGTCGTCAGATACCAGGCCCCGAGCAGCACGGACGCCGCCAGCGCCCACATCACGACCATCATGAACACCGCGAAGACGAGCACGCTGCCCGACCGGGACAGCTCCAACGCCATCACGGCCTCCTTCCGGGAGGGCTCCGGTACCGCGGAGACCGAGAAGAGCGTGTCGTTGTTGGAGAAGAGCAGGCGCACCGGCACCTGCTCGCCACCCAGCTGCGCACGGAACCCGATGCCGGTCTCGTAGGAGTCGAACGGGTAGTCGCTGATCGATCCGTTGGCGAGCCCGACCTTCACGTCCCTGGCCGCGAGCCGCTTGTGCGCCGCGAAATCCAGGTCGGCGAGCGTGGCCCCGGAGGTCTGGAGGCTGAGATCGGCCACCGGGGCGGCCCCCTGCTCCTCACCGAGCCTGCCGCGCGGAGTGACCCAGAGCCGCAGGTCCAGCTCCATGGCCGCGGGATCCACACGCTGGACGACGGCCTCCACGTCCACCCGGTCGACGGCCACGGATCCGGCCGTGTGGACCGTGTCCACCGCCTGCCGTTCGGAGAACTGCAACCACGAGCCCACGGCCACCGCCACCACGATCAGGACCCCGATGGGCAGCAGGACCGGCAGGATCGACGTACCGGAGCGGCGTGGGCGGGGCGGGTCCGGCAGTGGGGCCATGGTGACTCCGACGGTACGAAGGGCAGCGGACTCGTCCGGCCGGTGGGGAAGGGGCCCTCGCGCCGGTGCGGCGCGTCGGGTGGTTCCCGGGACCGGGCCGCGTGGTGCGGCTCCATCGTGGCGGTCGGGCCGGGGTTACGGGGCGTGACCACTCCGGGTGCACCCGAACGCACCACCGGGCAGCGTCGGAAGGCATCGCACCGCGCGCCATGGCGCCACCCGCAGCAGCCCGGCCCCACCCCGTGCCGTCACGGGCGACCCGGCGCCGGCCATGGTGCGGGGGCGTCGGCCGCTGTCGATGCCCGAGCCCTGACCAGCAGGCCGGCGAGCAGGGCCGCCAGCAGCAGGGCGCCGGCCGCCCACCAGAGGGTGTCGGTGTAGCCGTGCAGCAGCTCCTCGGACCGGTCCTCCTCCGACGCGTCGGCCAGCCGGGCGGCGATGAGGCCGGTGAGCAGGGCCGCGCCGACCGCCTCGCCCAGCTGCTGGGCCGTGACGATGAGCGCCGAGGCCGCACCGGAGTGCTGCGGGGCGACGCCGGCGGTGGCGGTGGCGAAGAGCGGTACGAAGGCCAGGCCGCTGCCGAACCCGGCCAGCAGCATTCCGGGCAGCACATGGGGCCCGTACCCGCTGCCGGAGTCGATGCCGGCGAGGAGCAGCAACCCGACCGCTGCGGTCACCAGGCCCGGCACGATCAGCACGCGGGGCGCGGTGCGGTGCTGCAGTCGCGCCGAAACCTGGGTGGCGGCGATGCCGGCCGCCACGGCCATGGGCAGGAGCATCACTCCGGTCATGGCCGGGGCGTAGCCGAGGACGTACTGCAGGTAGAGGGTCAGCGTGGGGAGCAGGGCCAGCAGGCCGGTGCCGGCCAGGAGCATGGCCAGGACGCAGCCGACGCGGTCGCGGTGCCAGGCGGGGTACGCGGCTGTCCGTGCACCGGACCTCGTGGTCTGCCGCCGTAGGAAGGCCACGAGCAGGGCGACGCCCGTCGCGAGGGAGGCCAGCGGCGTGGGCTCGGTCCAGCCGCGGGTCCCGGCCCCGTCCATGCCGTAGATCAGGGCGGCGAGACCGACGGAGCCGAGCAGGACGCCGGGCCAGTCGGAGCGGGCGCCGGGGCCGCCCGGCCGGGCCGGCAGGAGGGTGGCCGCGCCGGTCAGCGCGAGCGCCGCGAGCGGGACGCCGGCGTACTGGGACACGCGCCAGGACAGCAGCTCGGCGAGCGAGCCACCCACGAGCAGCCCGACGGCCCCGCCGCCGGCCGTGACCGTCCCGTAGACCCCGAAGGCCCGGGCACGTTCGGCCGGGTCGGTGAAGCCGGTGGACACCAGCGACAGCGCGGCCGGTGTCAGCAGAGCGGCGAAAGCGCCCTGCAGGGCGCGCGCCGCGATCAGCACACCGGGCCCTGGCGCCGATCCGCAGAGCGCGGAGGCCACCGCGAAGCCGGCCAGGCCGATGACCAGGGCCCGCTTGGCCCCCACGAGGTCGCAGAGGTGACCGCCGACCAGCAGCAGCCCCACGAAGGCGAGTACGTAGGCTTCGAACGGGTTCAGGCCGACGCTGCCGAGGTCGAGCTCGGCCCGGACGATCGGCAGGGCCGCGCTGAAGCCCATCGCGTCGATCAGCACCAGCAGCTGAGTCAGGGCGATCACCCCCAGGCCCCACCAGCGCCTGGGGTGCGGGGCCGTCGGGTCAGGGAGGGCGGCCGGGGGCGGACCGAAGCCCTGTGCGGGGACGAACTGCGCCGCGGCCGGCGCCGTGGGCGCGTAGGAGGGCGGTGCCGACACCGGCTGGTGCTGGTGCGGTACGGAGGGGATGCGGGGGTCCGGCTGTTGCGCGGCGGTGGCCGCGGCAGCGGTGGAGGAGGCGGCGGCTGGGGCGGCAGCCGATGCCTCGGGTGCCCAGTCCAGCAGCCGGGCGGCCCGGCGGCCCAGTTGTGCCAGCACCGTGCCCGGCAGCCACTCCCCGGCGCGGTCCACCGCCGTGCGGGCGGCGACCTCCTGCGGGGTCGGCCGGTCGGCCGGATCCTTCTCCAGACAGGCGCGTGCGAGAACGGCCAGCGACTGCGGCACGCCCGTGAGGTCCGGCTCCTCCTCGGCGACCCGGAAGAGATGGGCGTTGAGCCCGGAGTCGGCGGCGCCGAACAGGAGCCGTCCGGTGGAGGCGTACACGAGGACCGCACCGAGGCAGAAGACATCGCTGGCGGGGGTGAGTTCGAGGCCGCGCACCTGCTCCGGCGACATGAAGCCGGGAGATCCGATCAGCATGCCGGTGCGGGTGTGCAGGCTGTCGCCGGCGAGGCTGTCCATCGCGCGCGCGATGCCGAAGTCGATGACGCGGGGGCCGTCGACGGTGATCAGGACGTTGGACGGCTTCAGATCACGGTGGATGAGGCCCGCCTCGTGCACGGCGCGCAGGGCATCCGCGAGCCGGTTGGCCAGGGTGTGCACCGAGTGCTCGGGCAGCGGCCCGAAGTCCTCGGCGACCACGGTCCGCAGGTCCGGACCCGGGATGTACTGCGTCGCCACCCAGGGCACGGCGGCTTCCGGGTCGGCGTCGAGCACCGCGGCCGTCCAGTCCCCGCCCACCCGCCGCGCGGCGGCCACCTCGCGGGCGAAGCGCCTGCGGAACTCGGGGTGCCCGGCGTGCTCGGCCTTCACCACCTTCACGGCGACGGTGCGACCGCCCTCGGAACGGCCCAGATAGACCAGGCCCATACCGCCCTCGCCCAGCCGGGCGATCAGGCGGTACGGGCCGATGCGGGTCGGGTCTGCTGCGATCAACTGGTCCACGGGGACGAAGGTATGCCACCGGCCCGGCAGGGGTGGGCCCATCTCGCGAATGCCCGGGGAATTACGGCAGGGTGAGCGGCGCGCGGTCGCTCGAAGGTGTCGGCGTTCAGCCGGTGCCCGGCTGAACGCGGTGCACGGGAGTCGGTGCGGCCTGCCGGGCGCGGGCGTGTGCGCATGCGTCCGCGGGGGGGGTCAGGCCGGGGTGCGCAGGCCCGTGAGGAGCCGGTCGAGCGCCTGTTCCGCGGCCTGCGGGTCCCCGCCCCGTGCGATCCAGAGTGCGGTCTCGTTCATCGCCCCCGAGAGCAGCCGGGTCAGGGGCTCCACCGGCTGATCGGCGATGATCCCGGCCGCGGCCAGCGCCGTCAGGGCCTCCGTGAGGTGTCTGGCGGAGGATTCCTCGTCCAGGGCCCGCCACTCGTCCCAGCCCAGCACGGCCGGTGCGTCGACCAGCAGGATCTGCCGCACCGCCGGGTCGGTCCCTGCCGCGAGGAAGGCCCGGCAGCCGGCCCGGAGCTGCTCCCAGAGGTCCTCATGCTGCTCGGCCGCTGTCGCGACCCGCTCGCCCAGCTGCTGCTGGACCTCGGCGACCACGGCCCGGAAGAGCCCCGCCTTGCTGTCGAAATGGTGGTAGGCGGCCCCCTTGGTGACCCCGGCGGCCCGCGCCACCTCGGCCAGCACGACGTGGTGGTACCCGTCGGCGGCGAACCGCCGCTGCCCCTCGGCCAGCAGCGCCTGCCGTGTGGCCTCCCGCTGCTCCGCCCGCTTGCCCGCCATCGCGAACGCACCGCCCTTCCCATTTCACATACCCGGGGTATGCTACCTCCATGGTTCGCATACCCGGGGTATGCGAAATGAACCGGAAGGGCTTCTGCCATGACCAGCGCACGCACGACCGTGCCGACCACCAGGCTCGGCGGCTTCTACCCGGTGCTCGCCACCCGGGACGTGGCGGCCTCCCGCGACTTCTACACCCGCCATTTCGGGTTCGAGGTGACCTTCGAGGCTGACTGGTACGTCAGCCTGCGCCGCCCCGACGCCCCGCAGTACGAACTGGCCCTGCTGGACCACGCGCACGCGACCCTGCCCGAGGGGCACCGGGCCGCGCTCCAGGGCGGCCTGCTGCTGAACTTCGAGGTGGACGACGTGGACCGCGAGTACCGGCGGCTCGTGACGGAGGCCGGCCTGCCCGAACTGCTGTCCCTGCGGACCGAGGACTTCGGCCAGCGGCACTTCATCGTCGCCGCCCCCGACGGTGTACTGATCGACGTCATCACCGTCGTCCCTCCCAGCGAGGAGTACGCCGCCCGGTACACCGATTCCTGATCGCGGTCCGTTCGGACACGGCGAAGGGTTCCGGACACCGCGGGTGCGCGGTGTCCGGAACCCTTTGGCTCGACCGGACGCGGTGGACGGCTCAGGCGTGCGGAGCCGCCGGCCGGGTCAGTTCTTGGCGTAGAAGCCGAAGGTGTCGACGACCAGGTCCGTGGGCTGGTAGCTCATGTTCCAGAAGTCGATGACATTGTTGGCGCCGGAGCTCGCCTGGACCAGGTTCGGGACGGTCTTGCCCGGGGTCCAGTTGAGGTTGGAGGAGTTGGGCGGGGTCGGCAAGGTCTCCCAGCCGCCCTCGTACGCGCTCCACGAGTTCGGGTCCGGGGAGACCGTCAGGAAGCCGGTGCCCGCCGTGTTGGTGACGGTGGCGTTCGTGATGAGGGCGGTGACGTTCGGGTCGCCGCCGCGCACCCGGCCATAGATGTAGGCCCGGCCCTCGAGCGGGCCCTCCGCCTGCGTGCGGGTGTCGAACCAGCGCTGCGGGACACCGCGTACGAGCGCGCTCTCGCTCTCGGGGCTGTAGTAGCCCACGACGTCGACGACCACGTGGGCCCCGGCGCCGGCGCCGTTGCGGACGCTGATCCTGCCGTCGGGGCCGATCGGGACGATGACCGAGTTGGCGATGGTCTGCCCCCGCGTGAAGTTCAGGTTCGACGCGGTCGGGGCCGAACCGCCGGAGGGGAACACGGTCAGGTGGCCGTCGGAATTCGGCTCGGTGACGGTCACGTTGAGGGCGACGGCCTTCGCCGTCGACGGGACGCCCGCGCGGCCGGTGATCTGGGTGCTGAAGATTCCGTGGCCCGGGACCTGGCCCCGGCCCGTGCCGAGGCCTTCGCGGGTGTCGACGACACGGCTCGGGCCGAGCGCGGTGTAGCCGCTGGCCGCGCTCTTGCTGAAGTAGCCGGTGACGTCGGCGATGAGGTCGATCTCCCCGTCGCCGTGGTTGTAGATCTCCACGTGGCCGCTCTCACCGACCGACGCGATCACCATGTTCGGGACGGTCTGCCCCGGAGCGTAGTTGACGTTGGAGGTGGCCGGCCGCTCGGCGCCTTCGGCGTAGACACGGACGTGGCCGGCCTTGGTCGGGTTGGTGACCGTGACGTTCAGGGCCACGGCGGTCACGCCGGCCGGTATCTGCGCGGCTTCGGCCACCTTGAGGCGGGCCGTACCGAAGGCGGGGACCTTGGCCTGGGGCGCGCCGATGCCCTCGCGGGTGTCGAGGAGCCGGGTGGGGGCGTGCGGGGTGAACTCGTTGCCCGCGGTCCGGATCACCGTCTGGTTGGTGCCGCGGACGCCGCCGCCACTGCCGTCGATCAGGGTCACCTTGATCGTGTAGATGCCGGCCTTGGCGTACGTGTGGTTCTCGGTCAGGTTGGTGGGGCCGTTGGCACCCACCTGCACCTGGCTGCCGTCGCCCCACTCGACGAGCACGCCGAGCGCGGTGCCCGGATCGCTGGTGACGGCCAGCTTCAGCTGGACGCCGTGAGCGCTGGTGGACGTGGCCTCGAGCCCGACCGTCGGCTCGGCGGCAGCGGCGCCCTCGGTCTGCTGAGCGGCCCGCTTGCCGGTCCTGGCGGCCGGATGGACCGTCTTGGAAGCAGGACTGCTGGACGTCTCGGCCTGGTACGCCTTGGCCTTGGCCTCGGTCAGGTCGAGGTCGGGAACGGACACCCCCGGACGGTCCGTCACCCTGCTCCCGTCCGGCCCGGCCGCGTGGGCGGCACCCGGAACGAGAGTGACACCCGCCGCGACGGCGGCGGCGGCGGACAGCATGAGTCGGCGATTGCGCACCGGCCCCCCCATTTTCATTTTTGAACGCGATCAGAAGTGAAGCTCCCTCAGGGTACAGAGGTGCGGCGCTTCCCGCGAGGGGGTTGGATCATCGAACCGGCCGCCGCCGCGGCCCGGCCTCCCTCAGCGCGTCGCGCCGAGCCAGTCCCGGTAGGAGGTGGGGGCCCGGCGTGCGTCGGGTCCGGCGGTCAGGACGCCGCCCTCCACGACCGCGAACATGCCCGCCTGTTCGTCGGTGACGACCGGACGGGGGTCCTGCCGGGCCGACAGCGTGAGGCGGCCGAGCTCGTCCAGGGCGAAGACGTCGGGGCCCGCGACCTCGACGGTGCCGTTGAGCGGTGCCCCGGTGGCGACGTCCGCGAGGGCGGCGACCACGTCGGCCGTGGCGATCGGCTGGATGGGGGTGGAGGGCAGCCGTACGGCCTGGTCGTCGGCGGTCCAGGACAGCACCGCGTCCATGAACTCGAAGAACTGGGTGGCGCGGACGATCGAGTACGGGGTGGGCCCCTGCTTGAGGAGGTCCTCCTGGAGCGTCTTCGCCCGGTAGTAGTCCAGCTGCGGCACCCGGTCCACGCCGACGATCGACAGGATGACCTGGTGGCGGACGCCCGCGCGCTCGCCGGCCGCCAGCAGGTTGCCCATCGTGGTGCGGAAGAAGTCGGGGGACGCCTCGTCGAAGGTGGGCGAGTTCGTCACGTTGACGACCGTCTCCGCACCGGTGAGTGCCTGGTCCAGTCCCGTACCGGTGAGCAGGTCGACTCCGCTCGACAGGGACGCGGCGACCGGCTCGTGACCGGCCTCGCGGAGCGTGCGGACGAGCTGGGACCCGATGAGTCCGGTGCCACCCATGACCGTGATCTTCATGACCGTGCCCTTTCGTGCGCGAGGCCGAGGGCGGCCCGCTGCCGCCTCGAACTCGGACAACTCTTGTCCGAGATGTTACTCGGATAAGATGTGTCCGAGTCAAATGGAGGGCGCGTGAAACTGTCCGGTGGCGTGGAGTGGGCGCTGCACTGTTGCGTGGTGCTGACCGCGGCGAGCCAGCCGGTGCCGGCTGCCCGTCTGGCACTGCTGCACGATGTCTCGCCGAGCTACCTGGCCAAGCAGATGCAGGCCCTGTCCCGGGCCGGCCTCGTGACCTCCGTGCAGGGCAAGACGGGCGGGTACGCCCTGACCAGGCCGGCTTCCGAGATCACCGTCCTGGACGTGGTACAGGCCGTGGACGGGGCGGACCCGGCGTTCATATGCACCGAGATCCGGCAGCGCGGCCCGCTCGGCGCCCCGCCCGAGGCATGCACGAAGCCGTGCGGGATCGCCCGCGTGATGGGGGCCGCCGAAGCCGCCTGGAAGGCGTCACTGCGCGGGGTCACCGTCGCCGACCTGGTCGGCTCGGTGGAGCGGGACAACGGCCCCGAGGCCCTGCCGGCCATCGGCGCGTGGCTGGACCCGCCCGCACCGTGAAGGCGGGGCGGGGCGGACGCCCGGCACGGCGGCTCGGGCCGCAGCGGGCGGACGCCGGCCTGGCGGCTCGGGCCGCAGCGGGCGCTCGTCTGCCGAACGGACCGTCTCCTCGTCAGGCCGCGCGCGCCACGGACAGCGCCGCCACGATCTCCTCGTCCTCGTGGTCGCCGGTGGGCGCGAAGCCCAGCGAGGCGTACAGGCGCGCGGCCGGCGTGTTGTCAGGGTGGTAGGAGAGGCGGATCTCGCGACACTCCGGGAGGGCGGCGAGGCGCTGGATCATGGCCCGCATGGTGGCGTGGCCGACTCCCTTCCCCTGCTCGGCGGCGTCGACGATCATGCCGCCGATCCAGTGGGAGCCGTCCTCGTCGTCCCGGGCCCACATGACGTGCCCCACGATCTCGTCGCCCGCACGGACCCCGAGGGAGTTCCAGACCCCACCGCGTGCGGAGAGCAGGAGATAGCGGGCCCCGAGCGCGGCCACGAAACGGCGCTGGTCGTCGGCGGGGGCCACATCGGCGACGTCGCGCCAGTTGTCGTCGGTGATCTCTTCCAGCACCACGCGTCGGCTCTGGTGGTCGGCTATGCCCTGCGTCATGGTTCGTGCGTTTCCCATCGGTGGCTCGCCAATGTCCGTTCACGGCCGACGCTATCGGGCGCCCACCAGGGAATCGAGCCGATTACCCCCTCCGGGCAGGCATGCGGGCGGACCCCGGCTCCATGGGCGGGAGGACGGATACGTCACCCGGTCGGCCACCACATGCGACAAAACACCACAGAACTGTCATTGCGGGCGTATGGCCGGTCGGTCATAATCCGCCTGTCGGGTGCGGGCCCTGCGTGTGAGCGCCCTGGCCGAGGCAGGAGCCAACCGGGTGTCGAGCAGAGGCGGGTGGTCGACCGTGGCGCGGACCATTGCGGCGGGGGCGCTGCTCGCCCTCGGTATGGCGGCCGGTCTCGCCGTCGTTTCGTGGACCGGCAGTGGCGACACGGACGAGGGTGACGGCGAGGGCAGGGTCACGATCGTCTACGAGGACGATGCCATCGCGCCGCAGGACCGGCGGGCCGTCGATGCGATCCGGAAGTCCCGCGTGCTCGAGAAGACGGCCGACTGGGTGAACTCGTCGGTCGCCCTCCCGCACGACCTGGTCGTGAAGGTCACCGGGAAGGTCCCGCCGGGAGTGACGGACGCGGTCACCCAGCCCGACGGCAGGACGATCTACATCCCGCCCCGGTTCCTGACGCAGATCCAGGAGGTCTCCGGCGACGTGGCCAAGACCGTGAAGCGGCCCGCCCTGTTCCCCGCGGACAAGTTCAACGCCGACGACCTGACCGCACTGTCGACCCGGTTCATCTTCGGCCACGAGCTGGGCCACGCCCTGCAGCGCCAGCTCCAACTGCCCAACCTCGGGCTGGAGGAGGACGCCGCCGACGGTTTCGCGTCGTTCCACACCGTCAACGAGGCCGGCCCCGACCCCTCGCTGGCGGCCGCGATGATCTTCGATGCCATCGCCCGCGCAGAGGGCGAGCTGACGCTCGAAGGGCTCTCGAGCGATCACCCCGTCACCCAGCAGCGGGTGTTCAACTTCCTCTGCTATCTCGACGGCAGCGACCCGAAGAAGTTCGACGGACCACTGGTCGGGGACGGTTACCTGCCCAAAACCCGCGCTCCGCTGTGCCCCCAGGCATGGGCGATGCTGGACCACGGCTGGTGGACCCAGCTCCAGCCGCACTGGCGCGAGGGGTTCAAGGCGCAGGGCGACCAGCGTCAGAAGGAGGCGCGGGCCCGGCTGATCGCGGAGACGAAGGCCTTCGAGGAGAAGCTGGACAGGATCCGCAGCGGTCAATGAGGCGCATCGATCCATACGCCGGGGACTGAACCCTGAGACGGTCTACGGCCGCCCCGCGCGCGGCGTCGGCCGACATGGCGTCAGCAGACGGACCGATAGGGCAGGTCGGGCACGTTCTGCTGCCACTGCGCGCGCGTGAGTCCCGGCCGACCCGCTCGCACAGTGCGCTCGCCACGGCTTCCGGTTCGAGGTCGAAGACCCGGTGCGGGCGGTACGAGGAGGCTGACGCCGACGATCGCGGCCAGGGTCTGGCCGTCCCTGGAGAAGCGCGCCCAGGCGACCAGGCCCGGCCGGCGGGCCACGGCCGGCGGGCCACGGCCGCCCGACGGGGCGCCTCCAGGAACATGTCCTCCAGCCGGCTCGCCCGACGCGCTGTGCGGCGAGGACCTCCTTGGCGAACCGCCCCGCGATGTCGGCTCCGGATCCTCGGCGGTGAGCAACTCGGCCACGGCTCCCCCGGTTTCGGCATCCCCCGCTGCGCGCGCGGAGGCTACCAGGCGAGGGGGCCACGGAGGAGGGTCGGCCGGGGCCGCGGCCCCGGCCCCGGCCCCGGCCCCGGTCAGCAGGTCAGCGCGGCGATGAGTTCGTCGCGGCCGTCGGCGCCCGTTTTGCGGAACAGGGCCTTGAGGTGGTCGTTGACCGTGTGCGCGGACAGGTCGAGACGCCGGGCGATCTGTCGCACGGGGGCGCCGGTGCGCAGCTCGCGGAGCGTGTCGCGCTCGCGGGGTGTGATGCCGTACCAGGCGCAGAACGACGGCGTGACGAGGTCGGCGACCGCACCCTGGAGGACCAGGGCGACGTCTCCGGCCGCGTCCGCGTCGAGCGGCTGGCCCTGGAGCGTCATCCACCGCCCGCACACGACCGGTGGGGCGCACACCAGGGGAAACCAGGCGTCCGTGTCCCGGGCACGGGATCGCGCGGCGAGGGAGAGGGCGACGAGGAACGCGTCGGGCACCCAGGCCGGGAACGCGTGCCCGTTCCGCCCGGACAACTGGTCCAGCCAGTCCCGGGCCTGGGGGCTGACCGCCCTGATCCGGTGGTCGGGGCCCACCGTGACCACTCCGGCGGGAGGCGCGGGGGCCGTGGGGACGAGCGGGCCGGCGGTCGCGTAGCGGCGTACGGCGGCGACGACCGCCGGTGCGAGGCGGGCTGCCCGCCGGGCGTCGTCCTGGCCGAACGGGCAGGCGCCGGCGCAGCGCAGCAGTCCGAGCGCACCCCAGACGCCGTACCTGTCCCGCAGGAGCAGTCTCAGCTCGGATCCCGCCCCGTACGCGGTGAGGATCTGCCGCACCCGCGGGTCGAACGGTTCCTCGTCCGGCGGGCCCACGACGGCGGCCGGGGTGGCGGCCCCGGCGAGGGCGGCCGGCCGGCACGGATCGCCGCCCTCGTAGCGGTGCATGATCAGATCGGTGGCCAGGGACGGCTCGTACTCGTGCCAGAAACTGAAGCATCCCAGGCCGAGTCCCGTCGCCGGATCGGTGGCCACCAGGCTGAGCCCGTCGTGGGGCAGGAGGGGAGCGAGCACCCGGGAGATCCCGGCCCCCGTCTGGCGGGGACCCGCATTCTGACTGGCGGCGGCGTACAGATCGTGCGCCAGCCGCCGCGCGTCGAAGAACGTGAGGACCACGAACCCCCATTATCGCGGTGTGGCCGGGTCACCGCACCTGGACGTCGCGGCCGGCGGCAAGGGGGCGTCGGCGGTGTCCGTCCGAGCGAGCCGGGGGTGTGTCCCGAGGCAAAGCCTGCTCGGTCCCGACCCCGGCCGCCCCGTGGGGACGTGATGTCAGAGCGGGCGTCTAGTGCCGTGGCCGGAAAGGTTTGCCGGGTCGCGGTTTCCGGTGCGGTGCATCGCAAGGCGGAGGGCCGCGGCTCGTACTGGACGTACTTGCGTGGTCCGACAACGCGGCGAGGTGCCGTGCCGGGGGCCGTGACACGGTGAACCTTTCCGGTCACGGCACTAGCCTCGGGGCATGTCTGAGAATTCCGAACGCGCGTCCCGGTCCCGGTCCGCCGCCGTGTGGACGGCGGACTGGGTGAGCGGGCCCGTCCCGCCGGACCACCGGCTGGTCCGCACCCTGACGGGTCATGACGGCCCGGTGACTGCGGTCGCCACCGCGCACCTCGACGGACGGTCCGTCGCGGTCTCCGGCAGCCGGGACACCACCGTGCGGATCTGGGACCTGGCGACGGGCGCGCCACTGCACGCCCCCCTCGCGGGCCGCACCGACCCCGTGTCGTCGGTGACCTCCGAAGTGCGGTCCGTGGCCACGGCGGTGGCCGACGGGAAGGTCGTCGCGTTCACGCTGCACGCCGACGGGGCGGTGCTCGTGTGGGACCTGGCGGCCGGCCGCGAGGCCGGTGAGGTTGTCAGGGTGCTGGAGGACACCGTCCTGGAGGGGCACCGTGTCGTCCTCACCGTGGGTGCCGACCGCACGCTGCGCGTCGGCGACCCGCTGAGCCGCAGGCAGGTCGCCGCGTTCCCGTCGGCGGTCGACGTCGCGGCCCTGGACGACGGCCTCCGGGTCGTCGTCACCGTCGACGACACGGACACCGACGGGACCGTGGGCGTGTGGGACCTGGCCACCGGCCGCCAACTGGCGCGTGCCCTGCGGGTGGTGCAGGCCGTCGTCCTCGACGGGCGCCTGCTCGCCCTCACCGCCGGTGTGGACGGCCTGCCTCCGGGCGGGTGGGACCTGGCCACCGGCCGGCCGCTGGGGACCGCCCCGTCCGCCCCGGACCTGGACCGGGCCGTGGAGGCGCCCGGTGTGTCGGTGCTCACCGTGGTGCGGGGCAGGGCGGTCGCCTTCGGACTCGAGGACGAGGGCCCGCAGTTCATCGGGGCCCTGACCGGTGTCCGCGGGGACGGCGCCTGGGCCCGGTCGCGTGAGACCGTCGAATCGGCGGGGCGGACACTGGCCCTCGTCAGCGGATCGGACGGGGCCCTGGCCGTCTGGGACCTGACGAGCGGCGGCCGCCGTCCTGACGGCACGCGCGTGATCTGGAGCACCGGCCTGCCCTCGAACCGGCCCTCCCGGTGCCCTGTGGACTCCCCGTCCTTCTCGGCTTCCCCGGCCACCGTGGACTCCCCGGCCTCCGTGGACTCTCCGTCCCCCTCGGCTTCCCCGGCCACCGGTCCGGCGGAGCGGACGCCTCTGTGGCGCCGGATATCCGACCGCGTCAACGGCTGGTCGGGCAGCGCGGCCGCGATCGTCACCGGGGCCGCGGCCGAGGAGCCCGCGATCGTCCTCACCGCCACAAAGGACGGCACGGTGGCGGTGCGGGACGCGGCCGGCGGCCCGGCCGGGGCCGGTGCGCTGACCGGTCACCCCGACCGCGCCTGGGCCCTCGACGGCACGGTCGGCACGGTGACGGACGGACTCCCCCGCGCGGTCACCGCCGGCCTCGACGGCACCGTACGGATATGGGACCTGGCCACCGGGCGGCAGCAGGGCGAACCGCTGACCGGCCACGAGGGCCGGGTCTGGGACGTGGCGACGACCGTGCTGAACGAGCGGCCCGCCGCCGTCACCGCGGGCGCCGACGGCACCGTACGCGTCTGGGACATCGGCGACGCACCACAGCCGCGGCACCCGGAGTGGGAGGCGAAGCCGGAGCCGGAGGTGAGGGCCGGTCACGGCCGGCCCGTCGTGTCGGTCGCGACGGCCGTGCTCGACGGGCGTGTTCTCGCCGTCACCGCCGACGCCGACCACACCGTGCGCACCTGGGACCTGGCCACCGGCCGGCCGGTCACCGCCCCCGTGACCGGCCCCGAGGGCGAGCCCGCCGCCCTCGCGACGGCTGTGGTGGACGGGCGGTCCGTCATCGTCTCCGCCGGTCCGGGCGGCGCGTTGCACGTCCTCGATCCGGCCGGCGGGGAACACCGGCGCGGTCCTCTTCTCACCCACCACGACCGGGTACTGGCCCTGGCCACCGCGATCGTCGACGGCCGCCCCGTCGCCGTCACGGCCGGCAGCGACCGCACGCCGGCCGTCTGGGACCTCGCCACCGGGCAGCGGATCGGCGAGCCCCTCACCGGTCACTCCAGCCGGGTCACCGCCGTCACGACGACCGTCGTGGGGGGACGCCCCGTCGCCGTCACGGGCAGCTGGGACAAGACGGTACGACTGTGGGACCTCGGCGCGGGCCGACAGCTCGGCGAACCGCTGACCGGCCATACAGACTGGGTGACGGCCGTGACGGCCGTGACGGCCCTGACCGCCACGGAGCCGGACGGGCCCGCCCGGGCGCTCAGCAGGAGCCGGGACGGGAGCGTCCGGCTGTGGGACCTCGTGGCCATGACCCAGATCGGCGAGGCGCACACCGGCGCCACGGGCTCACACGGCGCCCTCGCCCTGGTCGTCCGGGACGGCCGGCCGGTCGCGGCCGTCGGCCACGGGCAGACCCTGGAGTTCTGGGACCTCACCACCGGGTGCAGGGCCGGCGAGGACCACCCGCTCCCCCTGCCCGTGCGCGCGCTCACGTCCGCCCCGGGCGGTCGGCTCGTCGTCGCCTTCGGCCCGGACGTCGCGGTGCTCCGCCCGCCGGCTCACGCCTCAGCGCTGTACGGCCGCCAAGAGGTCGGAGCCCAGCGCCGTCAGGTCGGTCACGTTGAGGGAGTAGCGGACGTAACGGCCGTGCCGACGGGCTGTGAGCAGGCCCGCGCGGCGCAGGACGGCGAGGTGGCGGGAGACCTCCGGGGCTGAGAGTCCCCAGGTGTGGGCCAGTTCCCTGGGGGTGTGCGGGCCGCGGGCGAGGGTACGCAGCAACCGCAGCCGGACCGGGTGTGCGAGTGCCTCCAACCGGAGGGTGACCGTGTCGAGCGACACCGGCTCCGTCGGGCCCGGCTCCGCCACGGGGTACTGCACCACCGGCTGCCAGCCGGGCGTGTGGACGGCCACCAGGTGCGGGCGGCCGAAGACGGTGGGGATGAAGGTGACGCCGCTGCCGTGTGCGGAGGTCGCCTTGTCCTGCAGCTTGTCCACGATGATGCAGTCGCCGTCCGGGGTCAGGGTGACCGCGCGGGAGACCGATGCCAGTGCCGCCTCGAGGCCCTGATGCCTGAGCAGGTCGTTCTTCAGCCGCAGGTCGGTGGCCAGGTGCACGGAGATGCCCGCCCAGGCGGCGTCGAAGAAGGCCTCGGCGCACTGTTCAAGGGTCTCGCGCACCCGCGCCCGGACGGTGGCCGGGTCCGTGAGCAGCCGTTCCGCGAAGGCCTCTTGCCGCCCGCCGCGGGCCTGGGCCAGGTCGAGGGCCCGCCGCCGCGCGGTCGCGTCGGTGAGCGGGGACCGCGCGGCGAAGGGGCCCGTGCCGCCGCCGCACGTGGTGACGAGCGCGGCGGTCACGTACGTCGCGTCGTCGATCCGGTCCACGTCGTCGAGTTCCTCGGCGAGGGTCGGCCGGGGCCGGGCCGGTATCAGGAAGTCCGCTTGCGAGGAACGCCAGAGGAACTCCGCCTCCCGCAGCCGCTCCGCCAGCTCCGGCCGCAGCCCGGACCAGATGCCGGCGGCCCGGTCGGCGAACTGAGGGTGGTGCCCGGGTTCGGCCAGCACGTGCAGCATCGCGGTCAGTTCGGCCAGCGGGGAGGCGGCGAACCGCACGCGCCCGGACGGCAGCCCACTGATGTCGATCCTCAACGTCACCCCCTCATGATCGCCGACCGGACGGCCGGGGGCGGCGTCGGTTGACGGACATCGTCAACCGACGTGGCCGAGCGAGCGGCCGCACGCACCGTTTGCGCCATGGCAACCCTCACCAAGATCCAGCCCCGCGCCCTCGTCCGCGCCTGCGGAGGCCCCCGCTACGCCGTCGCCCTGGTCGTGGACGCGCTCGGCACCGGCCTGCTGCGGCCCTTCCTCTTGCTCTACGGGGTGATGGTGCTGGACCTCTCCGCTCCCGTCACCGGCATCGCGATGTCCGTCGGCATCGTCGCGGGCCTGCTGTGCACGCCGGCGGTGGGCATCTGGCTGGACCGGGGAGCACGCAGCTCGGTCGTCACGGCGTCGATGCTGGTACGTGTCCTCGGCGTGGCCGTCCTGCTGCTCACCCCGGCGGGCCACGTCTGGCTGTTCGGGACGGCGGCGCTCTTCCTCGGGATCGGCAACCAGGCGTGGCCCGCCGCCCACGCCGCCCTCGTGGCCACGGTCGCCCACGGCCGGGAACGCGACACCGCTCTCGCGGCGGGCCGTGCGCTGCGCAATGCCGGCCTGGGCGTGGGCGCGCTCCTCGCCACCGCGTGCCTGGCGGGCGGCGCCGGCGCACTCCAGGCCCTGGCCGCCGTCACCGGGCTCGCGTATCTCGTCGCCGCGGCGCTGGCGTGGTCGGTCCGCCTGCGCGCGGCCCTAACCCGGGACGGGGACGGGGAGGGAGACGGGGACGGCGGGCCCGCGCCCCGGATGCGTGCGCTGCTGGCCGCCAACGTGGTGTACGTCTTCTGCCTCAACGTCCCCGAAATCGCGCTCCCGCTGGTCCTGGTGACGCAGCTACACGCCTCCCCGGTCTGGTCGGCGGCCATCTTCGTGGCCAACACGGTGCTGGTGGTCACCCTGCAGGTCCCGGTCACCCTGCTGATGTCGCGCTTCCCCCGCCGGCGCGTGCTGGCGCTCGCCGGCGTCGTGCTCACCGCCTCCTACGTCGGCTTCCTCGCGGCCACCTCACTGGGCCAGGGCTGGGGTGCCCCGGCCGTCGCCGCCGTGTCCGTGCTGTGCACGATCGGCGAGATCGTCTACGCCGGCAGTGCCACCGCGCTCGTCACCGTCCTGGCCCCGGCTCACGCGATGGGACGGACCCTGGCCCGGTTCGAGCTGTCCACGGGTTTCGGCCTCGCCGTCTCACCGGCGGTCATCACCGCACTCGCACCCCACGGCCCGGCCGCTCTCTGGGGCAGCCTGGCCGCCGCGACGCTCCTCTCCGCCGGCGCCGTGGCCGCCGAGAAGGACCGGGGGCGGGCCGCCGTACCCGTCAGGTCATCCGCATGACGGTTGCTCCGCCGGCCGTCAGGCAGACCGGTCCGTTTCGCGTCCTCACCCTCATGAGTACCGACACCCCTGCCCTTTCCCCTGCCTCTTCCCCATCCCCATCCCCATCCCCAGCCGTACCCGCACGTGAGGTCTGGCGCGCGCTGTACGCACATTTCCGGCCGCACCGCTGGGCGGTTGCCCTCGGCGCCCTCTTCGCGCTGGTCGGCACCGTCGGCGGCCTCGCGCAGCCGCTGGCCGCGAAAGAGCTCGTGGAGCGGCTCGGCGAGGACCGGTCGATCGCCGGGATCCTGCTCCTGCTGACCGCCCTCGTCGTCTTCGCCACGGCCGTCGAATCGCTCGGCGCCTACGTGCTCGAGCGGACGGCCGAGTCCGTCGTGCTCGCCGCCCGCCGGACGCTGATCGGCCGCCTGCTGCGGCTGCGGCTGCCCGAGTTGGAGAAGACCCAGCCGGGCGACCTGATGTCCCGCGTCACCTCCGACACGACCCTGCTGCGCGCCGTCACCACCCAGTCCGTGGTCTCCGCCGCGACCGGCGGCCTCGCCTTCGTGGCGACCCTGGCGATGATGGCCTGGATGGATCCCGTCCTGTTCGGGGTCACCCTGGGGGTGATCGTGCTGATCGGCAGCGCGTTCGCCCTCGTGATGCCGAGGATCTCCCGGGCGACCCAGCGCTCGCAGGAGGCGGTCGGTGAGATCTCCACCGTCCTGGAACGGGCCTTCGGGGCCTTCCGTACGATCAAGGCGTCCGGCGCCGAGGAGCGGGAGACCGCGGTCGTGACGGCGGCGGCGAAGGAGGCCTGGCGGCACGGGGTCCGCTCGGCCAAGTGGCAGTCGGTGGCCGGGTCCTCGATCGGTCTGGCCGTGCAGGTGTCGTTCCTCGCGGTGCTCGGCATCGGCGGTGCCCGGGTCGCGTCCGGGGCGATACCCGTCTCCTCCCTCATCGCCTTCCTGCTCTTCCTCTTCTATCTGATCGAGCCCGTCTCCAAACTGGTCGACGCGGCCACGCAGTACCAGGTGGGCTCGGCGGCGATCGGCCGCATCCTGGAGGCCGAGCGGCTGGAGACGGAGGAGCTGGGTGCCCCTGCGGCGGGTGAGGCCGAAAGCCGCCCCGCCTCCGTCGTCTTCGAGGACGTTTCCTTCCGCTACCGCGACGACCTCCCCGACGTCCACGCCGGGGTCTCCTTCACCGTGCCGGGCGCCGGGATGACCGCCTTCGTCGGCCCCTCGGGCGCCGGCAAGACGACCGTGTTCGGGCTGATCGAGCGGTTCTACGAGCCGGGCGGCGGCCGGGTCCTCATCGACGGCAAGGACGTGCGGGACTGGTCGCTGCCCGACCTGCGGGCGGCGATCGGGTACGTGGAGCAGGACGCCCCCGTCCTGTCGGGGACGCTGCGCGAGAACCTGGTGTTCGCCGCGCCGAAGGCGACCGAGGAGGAGATCCGGCAGGTGCTCGTGCGGGCCAGGCTGGACGCGCTGGTCGAGCGGCTGCCGGAGGGCCTGGAGACCGTCGTCGGGCATCGCGGCTCCAAACTGTCGGGCGGGGAGCGGCAGCGCGTGGCGATCGCCCGCGCGCTGTTGCGCAAGCCCCGGCTGCTGCTCCTGGACGAGGCGACCTCGCAGCTGGACGCGGTGAACGAGCTGGCGCTGCGGGACGTGGTCGCCGAGGTGGCCCGTGAGGTGACGGTCCTGGTCGTGGCGCACCGGCTGTCGACGGTGACGCTGGCGGACCGGATCGTGGTGATGGAGGAGGGCAGGGTGCGGGCGGTGGGCACCCACAAGGACCTGGTGGCGCGCGACGAACTGTACGGCGAGCTCGCGGCGACGCAGTTCCTGTCCCTGTAGGGCGCACCGCACCGGTGCCCCGCACCTGGGCCCGGGACCGGGCCCAGGCCCGGGCGCGGGGCACCTACCGCGGAAGGGTGCCCTGGACGTTCTGCATCATCTGCCCGAGGACCTTCAGGGCTGTGACGTAGTCCGCGTCGTCGATTCCGTCGTGGATGGCGGCACGTATCGCCGGTGCGTGCTTTCCGAGCTCGACGCGTGCCGTCTCTCCCGCCTCGGTGATCCACAGGCGGCCGTCGTCGTCCCGGGCGAGCCAGCCGCGCTCCAGCAGCACCTTCGACTCCGACTCCAGGTCGTCCTCGGGCCTGAGGTAGCTGCTCATGGCTTCACGGAGCGCCGCCACCGTGCGGCCCTGCCCGTCGGGTGACAGGTCCTTGTCCGACAGGTTGCGCAGCAGCCAGAACTGGGGCTGGGTGTACCCGTGCTCGGCCTGGCGCGCGCGGGTGAAGGCGATCAGGGCCTCGTAGGCCATACCGGTCCAGTACGCGGCGGGCTGAGCGGCGAGCTGCTGGTCGGTCAGGTTCGACATGGTCATGGCTGCCTCCTGTTGATCACTGGTGAGGTGACCGTATGACCTCAACTCAACTTGAGGTCAAGGAGAAACACCCGGTTGCGCTCCCCAACGGGGCGCGGGCCACGGCCCGCAGGGGCCGGTCGTCTCAGCGGAACGCGTCGACGTTGCGGACGGCCCAGTCGGCGAACGGGCGCGGGGCACGGCCGAGGACCCGCTGGACGTCCGGACTGATGCACTGTTCGGCCGGGCTCGGGGAACCGAGGATGTCCAAGGTGTCCTCGGCGAGTTCGGCCGGCATGCTCTGGGTCATGGCGGCCTTGGCCTCGTCGCGGGAGAGGTCGTGGAACCGGACGGGCTCGCCCAGCGCGGCGGCGATGGCCTCCGCCTGCCGGCGGGGCGTGATGACCTCGGGGCCGGTCAACTCGTACACGCCGCCGGCGTGTCGGTTATCGAGCAGGCAGGCCGCCGCGACCTCGGCGATGTCCGCCGGGTCGATGATCGGCACCCCGACGTCGCCGAAGGGCGCGGCGACGGTCCGCCGCGCACGGATGGAACCGGCCCACCACAGGGCGTTGGACGCGAATCCGCCCGGCCGCAGGACGGCCCACTCCATGCCGGACTCCCGAGTTGCGTCCTCCACCGCGCGCAGCGCGATCCGCGTCGGGCCGAAGGGCCTGGTCGCCACGCCCTGCGAGGAGAGCAGGACGACCCGGCGGACGCCGCTGTCGGCGGCCTCGGCGATGATCTCCGCCGGCCTGGCTCCGGCGGCGTGCATGTCGCCGGACAGCAGCACGAAGAGGGCCTTCGCCCCGGCGAGTACGGGCCGCAGACCGGCCGGGTCGGCCAGGTCCGCCACCACGTGACGCACACCGTCCGGCATCGCCGCCGCGTGCCGCGACACCGCGGTCACCTGCCGACCCGCCTCGGCCAGCGTCCGCGTCAACGGCCGTCCCACATTCCCGGTAGCCCCGGTCACCACGATCATGTTCACTCCCAGTCCGGTGTTCCTGTGCGGTCTTCACGCTAGGAACCGGGCTAACTTCTGGTAAGTACATACCCAGAGGTAAGCTCCTCACATGGTGGGAGGCTCGCAGTTCACACAGGGTCGGACGGGGAAGGGGTATGAGGTGTTTCACACCGACTGCCCCGCGCGCAATGTGGTCGACCACGTGACCAGCAGGTGGGGCATCTGGGTATTGATCTCCTTGCGGAGCAATGACCTTCGTTTCTACGAGCTGCGCGAGAGCATCCACGGCATCAGCGAGAAGATGCTCGCGCAGACCCTGCGCGTACTGGCCCAGGACGGCCTGGTCTGGCGGAGGGTCGAGCCGACCACGCCACCCCAGGTCACCTACGGGCTGACCGAGTTCGGCCGGGACGTGGGCGAGCCGCTGGAAGAGCTCTTCGGCCGGATCACGCGGCGGCTGTCGCCGGACGAGGCGACAGGCCGTCCGGACTAGGCTGTGCGGGCGAGCAGTTGAACCTCCTTGAACTGCCGCCGGTCGGTGGGCTGGGGCTCGCGGACCAGCCGGGCCACCTCGGCCAGCCCGGACGCGCGCAGCAGGGCGGCGAGGTGGTCGGGCCACCATCGATAGGCCGGCGCGACCGCGTGATCGTAGAGCTGTGTCGGGTGCAACGCATCACCGCTTGCCGAGAAGCCGAGCAGAAGGTGGCCGCCGGGCGCCAATACGCGATGGAACTCCGCCAGGACGGCGGGGAGTTCCGGGGGCGGGGTGTGGATGATGGACCACCGTGACAGTACGCCGCCCAGCGCGCCGTCGGCGATGTCCAACGCGGCCATCGAGCCCACCTCGAAGCGCAGACCGGGATAGGCGTGCCGAGCCAAGGCGATCATCGCGGGAGAGGCATCGACACCGAACGCCGCCAGCCCCAACTCGTCCAGGTGGGCGGTGACATGGCCGGGCCCGCACCCCAGGTCCGCGACCTGGCCGTCCCCACTTGTACGGACGGCCTCGGCGAAAGCGCCCAGGATCGCGCGGTCCAGGGGACTGTCACGCAGCGTGTCGCGGAACATCTGCGCATAGGTGGCGGCGGCAGCGTCATAGGCCTCGCGGGTGGCACCGAGGGCATCGTGATCGACCATGCCCACGACAGTACTTCGTGGCCCCGACGGCGGACGCCGACCTCGGCAGCCGGCCATCCGGTCGAGGCTTCCCGGTCAACGCACCGGGTGAGGCCAAGGACCGTCCGGTACCAGGGCAGCGAGAACGGACATCAATGCCGGCGGTTCGATTCGATCCGCCAACGTGTTCAGGTCCGACCACGCGACCCAGGCGTGTTCGTGGAGATTGACCTGCTCGTCGGGGAGGAGGCCGGTCGGACTCAACGTCGGCCGCTCCTCGGCGAAATGGGCCACGAAGAAATCCTCCGGCCCGACGTAATACGCCTAAGGGCTGTCCCGTAACTGATCTTTGGCACGCGAGTGGTCGGCTGAGATCGGATCCTGGGTCCCACCCTTTGGAGAGGCGCCGACCTCGGTTCACCCCTGTCACCGCACGACACAGCAGCGGATGGCAGGGGCCGTCCTCCCGGCAACGTGTGGATCCACCCGCCCGGGGAGATGAGCAGGGCCCCTGTTATCGTGCGCCGATGTCAACGATCAAGCAGTTCCAAGTGACCTTCGACTGCGCGGAACCTGCGCGCCTCGCCGCCTTCTGGTGCGAGGTGCTGGGGTACGTCGTACCGACAGTCCCGGAGGGCTTCGGCACGTGGGAGGAGTACCACCACTCGCTGCCGCCTGAGGACGAAGTCTACCTCGCGTGCACTGATCCCTCGGGTGTGGGCCCGCGCGTGCTCTTCCAGCGCGTTCCCGAAGGCAAGGTCGTCAAGAACCGGGTGCATCTTGATGTGCGGGTCGGCACAGGGCTCGTGGGTGACGAGCGCCTGGCCACACTCGAGGCCGAATGCGCACGGCTGATGGCGCTCGGCGCGAAACACGTGCTGACGCAGCGCGCCGATGGCGTCAACGAGTCGTGCATCACGATGCAGGACATCGAGGGCAACGAGTTCTGCCTCGACTGATTCTCCTCCGAGACTGCGAGGGGGGGAGCCGTCTCCCGGGGACCTCTCAGGTCTCGTATGCGGCAGAAGCCATCCCGTGAGAGCGAGGCCGCGCATGACGTGTCGGACGCCGTCGCCCTCGAGACGGCAGTCGCGGAGGATCTTCCAGGTCTTCATGCGGGCGAAGACGTGCTCGACGCGGGCCCGGACCTGTTTGTGCGAGCGATTGTGCTCGCGCTTCCAGCCCGGCAACTCCTCGCCCGGGGTGCGGCGGTGGGGCATGAGGAGGCCGGTGCCCGGATAGCCGCCGTCGGCCATCGTGAGGGTCCTGCCCACGGCGGCCTTCGCGCCAGACTCCTTCCATGCCCGGCAGTCGTTGCGATTGCCGGGCAAAGGCTCACCGACCACAACGACCAGGCGGGTATGCGCGTCAATGACGACTGCTGGTAGGGACCGGTTCATCGATGTCCGATGGCAATCGGTGCGGTGTGGCCGGCTTCGTGGCGGTCGGCGGTCACACACATGAGGAAAGTCGGTTTTCCAGTGGCCGGGGCAGTGGGTAGGCACGCTCTGTGGGGAACAATCGCTGGGCTTTTGCGGCATGCCCGGTCTGTATCAGGGAAGCAGCCTTGCGGACCTGCGGGGTGAGGTCGGTGAGGCTGACAATCCAGTCGTCGGTGAACGTGCGAATCAGATGGCGGCCGATGCCGACCTGGATGCTGTAGTGGTTGAGCGCTGCCCCGCGCGGTGAGCGCTCCGGGTCCCATTGGACGTGCACGGCCGCCTGGGCCACGGCCGCTGGGTCTGCGGTCGTGAGCACGGCCTGCGACAGGGCCTCCTCCCAGCCCTCGCGCGTTATCCGCACCGCGAGAACGCGCTCCTGACCGGGTTTGCGGGCCCAGTTGCTCCGGTGCATCAGCCACATGAACGACGGCTTGATCCACGTCATCCTGTGGAATGAGAACGGTGCAACGAAGCGGCCTGCCTGCAGTGCCGCGTCGGCGATGGCAGGCGCGTACGCCTGGTAGACCACGATCGTGCGAGCGTCGTAATCGGCACGAATCTGATACTGGGGGGCCATACGCCGCACCCTGCCACCGCCCCAGGAGCCTCGCGAGCCGTTTTTCTCGCACTGGCCGCGCAGCCGGTTACGAAAGTGCTGGTCACAGCCACTCGTTGAGAGCCGCGACGAGGACGGTTGCTTCGTAGCGGACGGCGAGTTTCTCGTAGCGGGTGGCCACCGCGCGGTGCATCCCACCTCAAGATCCACTTTCGATACACGGCCTAAGGCCTGCGGGGGTTGGGTCCGGTGTTCAGGACGGCCCAGACGCGGCGGCCGTCGTCCGCGAGGTCGTCGCCGCAGCTGTCCACCGTGGCCAGGGTGCGGAGCCCGCCGAACACGTCGCCTTCCGGGCTGCTCCCGGCCTGGTGGCTGAGCGCGACCACGAGGATCTTGTCCTCCTGATCGCCGAGGTGCATGCTGACCCGGCGCCCCCCGTCCCGCACGGCGGCGTCGACCAGAAGGCGGACGGCGGCCTCCAAGTCCTGCTCGTCCAGCCCCTGGTGGCCCCAGCCCCGTACCGTCCTCAGGACCTGTTCGGCGGCCTTCTTCGCGGCCCACCGGTCCGCCGGGAAGGTCAGGGCCACTGTCTGGCGGTTCCGGATCCTCATCCTCGGCCGGGGCAGGCTGAGCCGGGACGTGGGTCCGGTGTCCGGCTGGCGGCTGGGGGCCTCCACCGGCTGCTTCTGCGGCGGGTGCGACGGGGGAAGGTTGGGCCCACTGGCCTCTGGAATGCTCAACTCGTCCTCCTGGAACGGACGCCACGTGGAATCGCCCATTCTGGCAGTGCCCTCCGCGGCCAGGGGCCGAAACACTCCCACGGTCATGCCCCCTGGGTAGGCTGGCGGTCTGTTCGAACGGGACCAGGGGCTGCGGTGATGTCGCCGGAGGAGCGGGGGACTGTGATCCAGCTTCCGAAGGGGTCCTGGTGGGACTGGGACGTCGTGGCCTGGGACGCCGGACGGCTCACGCTGACTGCCGGCTACGACCTGGCGTACCACCACGGCCTGGAACTGGTCTTCGGCGAACCGGAGTTCGTCAGCTGCCCGTCCGCCTTCCAGGATCCGGTCTTCAGCGCTTCGCTCCCTGGGTGCGGTCCCCCGGGCGGTAGACGGTCTCGGGCCGGGCCCGCGAGGCACGCCGGGCTCGTGGGCCGGGACCCGAGGGGCGTGCGGGGTGCGGGGCGGGCGTGCGGGACGGGTGCGCGCTTCTGCTTTTTGGTGGTTCGGACCGTGTTCTGTGGCACCTCCCGCCCCGCTCCGGAACCCTGGCATTCATGATCACTGCACGCATGAGGCCCGCACGCCTCGGCCGCGCGGCTCTGGCCGCCGCTGCCGCCCTGGCCATCTTCGCCACCTTGCCCGCCAGCAGCGCCCACGCCGCCAACGGCACCTTCTTCTACCACTCCCCCCAGTCCGGTGACCTGGAGCTCGTCGACCCCGACAACGGGGAGTGCTACCTCCTGCTCCAAGGCGCTGACAGCGCCCAGAACCTCACCGACACCACCGCCACCCTCCACTACGACCAAGGGTGCGAGGATCCTGCGGACACCCTCGCCGCCGGGGAGGGACGTGGCTACGTCGGGGCCCTTCCCCACAGCGTGTCGTTCGGCTGAGGGGCGCGAGGGCGGGGGCGGCCGGCCCGGCGACGGGTGCTCCGTGCCGGCGTCCGGTCCCCCGCTGCATACCCTCGTCCTCGTGCCGCCCTCCTCACGACTCCGCCGTGTCGCCGTCCTCGTCCTCGAAGGGGCCAAGCCCCTCGACGTCGGCATCCCGGCGCAGGTGTTCAGCACCCGCGCGAGCATGCCGTACGAGGTGCGGGTGTGCGGTGCCGCGCCCGGGCTCGTGACCGGCGGCGACGGGCTGTCGTACCACGTCACCCACGGGCTGGAGGCGCTCGCCTGGGCCGACATCGTCTTCGTCCCCGGCTACCGCTTCCCCGACCGCGAGGACCCGCCGCCCGCCGTCCTCGACGCGCTGGCCGCCGCCCACCGGCGCGGCGCGCGGCTCGCCGCCATCTCCACCGGGGCGTTCGCGCTCGCCGCCACGGGCCTGCTCGACGGCAAGCGGGCCACCACCCACTGGCATTACGCGCGGGCGTTCATGGCGAAGCATCCGCTCGTACAGCTCGACGAGAACGTCCTGTTCGTCGACGAGGGCAGCGTGCTGACCTCGGCCGGGGCCGCCTCGGGCATCGACCTGTGCCTGCACATCCTGCGCCGCGACCTCGGCGTGGCCGCCTCGAACCACGCGGCGCGGCGGCTGGTCGCCGCCCCGTACCGCAGCGGCGGCCAGGCGCAGTACGTTCCGCGCAGCGTTCCCGAGCCGCTCGGCGAGCGGTTCGCGGCCACCCGCGAGTGGGCGCTGCACCGGCTCGGCGAGGCCCTCACGCTCGATGCGCTCGCCGCGCACGCCGGGGTCTCGCCGCGCACGTTCTCGCGGCGCTTCGCCGAGGACACCGGATACACGCCGATGCAGTGGGTGATGCGGGCCCGGATCGACGTGGCGCGCGAGCTGCTGGAGCGTTCGGAGCGCAGTGTCGAGCAGATCGCCGCCGATGTGGGCCTGGGCACCGGGTCGAACCTGCGGCTGCACTTCCACCGCATCCTCGGCACCACCCCGACCGAGTACCGGCGCACCTTCACCCGGGGTGAATGACCCCGGGTGGGTGGGAAGTGGGTGCGGGTGGGTGGGGGCTGCGAGCTCCTGGCGAGATCCTTGCGAACCGTGGCGATCTCGCCGCTGTCGCTGCCGGGCGGCGCGGGCGAACCTGAGGGCGAACGAAAGGGACATCGCTCATGACTCGCATCGCCATCAACGGTTTCGGCCGCATCGGACGCAACGTGCTCCGTGCGCTCCTCGAACGCGACAGCGACCTCGAGGTCGTCGCCGTCAACGACCTCACCGAGCCCGCCACCCTCGCGCGGCTGCTCGCCTACGACACCACCTCGGGCCGGCTCGGCCGGCCGGTCACCGTCGACGGGAACACGCTCGTCGTCGACGGCCGCCGCATCGCGGTGCTCGCCGAGCGCGAGCCGGAGCAGCTGCCGTGGGCCGAGCTCGGCGTCGACATCGTGCTGGAGGCGACCGGCCGCTTCACGTCGGCCGAGGCCGCCCGCGGCCACCTCAAGGCGGGTGCGCGCAAGGTGCTCGTCAGCGCGCCGTCCGACGGGGCCGACGTCACACTGGCGTACGGCGTCAACACCGACGCCTACGACCCGGGCGCGCACACGGTCGTCTCGAACGCCTCGTGCACGACCAACGCGCTCGCTCCGCTGGCCGCCGTACTCGACGACCTCGCCGGCATCGAGCACGGGTTCATGACGACGGTGCACGCCTACACGCAGGAGCAGAACCTGCAGGACGGCCCGCACCGCGACCCCCGGCGCGCCCGTGCCGCCGGCGTCAACATCGTGCCGACCTCGACGGGTGCCGCCAAGGCGATCGGGCTCGTGCTGCCGAACCTCTCGGGCAAGCTGTCGGGCGACTCGATCCGCGTGCCGGTCCCGGTGGGCTCGATCGTCGAGCTCAACACCACCGTCGCGCGGGACGTGACGCGCGAGGAGATCCTGGAGGCCTACCGCGCCGCGGCCGAGGGTCCGCTGGCCGGCGTCCTCGAGTACTCCGACGACCCGCTGGTGTCCTCGGACATCACCGGCAACCCCGCCTCGTCGATCTTCGACTCGGAGCTCACGCGTGTCGACGGCCGCCATGTGAAGGTGGTCGCCTGGTACGACAACGAGTGGGGCTTCTCGAACCGCGTGATCGACACGCTCACGCTCCTCGCCACCGCCGGCTGACCGAAGACCTCCTGGGGCCTTCCGGTTCTGTTCTGAATCCTTTTTCCCCGACGGTGTCTCTCATACGTGTGCGGACGAGCGTGTCCGCCGGTACCGGGAGGTTGTTGTCGTGGTGGTAGCGGTTGTCATCGCCGGGGTGGTCCTGGTGTGCGCCTGCGTCGTGACGCTGGCGCGGCGGCGGGGGCGTGCCCGTGGCTGAGGTCGAGTGGCCGGGCGAGCAGCTGATCGCGGCCGCCCGGTGCGGTGACGCGGAGGCGACGGCCGCCGTGCTGGCCGGGTCGCATCCGCACGTGCGGCGGTTCGCCCGGTCCCTGTGCGCCTCGCCGCAGGACGCCGAGGACGCCGCCCAGGAGGCGTTGATCATCCTGTACCGGAAGATCGGCATGCTGCGTGCTTCGGGGGCGCTGGCGTCGTGGATGTTCCGCATCGTGCGCAACGAATGCCTGCGCCGGGCCCGGCTGATGCTCCGCACCGACGGGCCGCCGGCAGCGGAGGAGGCCGTCCCCTCCTTCGAGGACGACGTACTGCTGCGCCTCGAGGCGGGGCGGGTGGCGCAGGCCGTCGCGGCGCTGCCTCCCGACCAGCGGCAGGTGCTGATCATGCGGGACATCCAGGGCTACAGCGGCCGGATGGTCGCCGACGCGCTCGGTCTGAGCACGGCGGCGATGAAGTCCCGGCTGCACCGGGCCCGTTCGGCCGTACGCCAGGCACTGGAGCCGGCCGACAGCACCCCCGGGAGGCCGTGATGCCCGGTCCGGGGGTGTTCACCAGCAGCACGCTGCCCCGGCACGTCGTGCGCGGGGCCGCGGGTTTCGGCCTCCTGGCCGCGGCGGTGCTGCTCATTCCGGTCCTGGGGGTGGGCAGCGTGCTGCTGGCGGTCGCGGGGCTCGTCGCGCTGCGCGGCTGCCCGCTGTGCTGGACGCTGGGCCTCGTGCAGATGCTCTCCGCCGGGCGTCTGCGCCGTACGTGCTCGGACGGCGTCTGCACGGTGCGGCGGTCCTCGGAGGGCCCGACGTAGGGGTGCGGTGAGGTGGCGGCAGGTGGCCCTCCCGGGGCGGGGCGGGGCGGGGCGGGCCACCTGCCGCCGATGGACGGGGGACGGGGGACGGGGGACGGGGGACGGCCGTTCGGACGGGACTGCTCCCGTCGTCGGTCGTGCTCAGGCGGGTGGCTGCGGCGGTGCTCCGGCTGCCGGTGACGTCGCGTGCGCGACGGTGTCCGGGTGCGGCCCGGCGTCGTCCTCGGCGGCACACCGCCCGGTCGCACGGATCCGTTGCCGTCGGAAGGCCGGCACGCCCAGCAGGGCGAAGCCGAGGGCCGCCGCCGTGAGATGGCCGACGGTGGTGAAGTCCGGCAGCGGCCCGGTCGTCCAGTCGGCGCCGCCGAGGGGCCAGGCGAGAACGAAGACGGCCCACGGCAGGCGGCCCCGGCGCGGCAGGGCGAGGGTGCCGACCGCCAGCACGGTCTGAGCGCCGTAGCTGACCCCGTAGTCCATGGCGTGCCGCACGTCCGCCGGGTACCAGCCGTGCCGTACGGCGACGGTGATGACGGCGGCGGTGAGCAGGGTGGCCATGACGTGCCCGCCGAGGAACACGGCCACGGCGCGCGCCGTGCCCCACCGGTGCTCCGCCCAGGCCAGGAAGCAGCCGACACCGAGCCCCAGGGTGATCAAGGTACCCACGAAGCCGGCGGAGGTGACGTCCGTGAGCGTGCCGTCGAAGAACAGCGCGCTGCCGGGCAGCGCGGACCACGGATGGTCTCGCAGGTTGTCCAGGTTGGTGCTGACGTGACCCAGCACGGCGGCCGCCCGGTCGGCGGACGGTCCGTGGCCGACCCAGGCGTGGCCGGCCAGCAGCAGGCAGACGTAGGCGAGGGTCAGCGGCGCGCGGCGCGGGTACTGCCGTACCGCGCGGGCCAGTCGTCCCAGAGGGCCCCACAGTGACTGAGCGTTCATGCGGTGGCATTCTCCAGGTCGAGGTGGTGCGGCGACCGGCCGGGGTCCGCGCCACCCGCAAAGCGGCCCGCGGTGACGGCTCTTCGGCTTCAATGGATTCAATCGCTTCCATGACTTCCATGGCTTCCATGGGGCGGGGACGACGGAGGGGGGCGTGATGAGCGACGGTTTACCCGCGGGGAGCGGCACGACGACGGACGACGTGGACGGGGACGCGGGCGGGCGCAGCAGCCGGACCCGCCGGATGGCGGAGCTCGCCGCCGTGGTCTCCGCCGCCACGGCGCTGGCGGCCCTGCTGCTGGGCATCTTCGGACTGACCGGCTCGGGCGGCGCGCCCCGGACGCCGTCGGCGCCGCCCGCCGAGACTCCCACGACCGCTCCCACGGCAACCGCCTCGCCCTCGCCCCGGTCGGCCGCCACTCCCCCGGCCACCGGTCCCACCGGTACGCCGCCCGCCGCCTTCCCCACGGTCATGCAGCCGCCCCCGGCGGGCTGGACCCGTACGGAGGTACGCGCGCTGACCGCCTCGCTCGCGCTGCCCGACGGCTGGCGGATCAAGGACGACGACGCGCTGCACGTGAACTGGACGTCCCCCGACGGCCGGTACGTGATCGGCGTCAAACGCGACGGCACCCACGGCAGCACCGCCCAGGCCGCTTCCATCGGGCAGCTCGCCTGGTACCGCGAGAGCCCCGAGTCGAAGATGGTCGGCCTCACGTCCACCTCCCACTCGGTCGACCACCACGGGCGTGCCGCCGTCCGGCTCGACATGGACTTCCGGTGGGAGGGCGAGAGCGCCCCCTCCCGCCGGGTCGAGCTCTTCGTCGCGGGCGAGAACGGGCAGGTCTACCAACTCCTGGCCGAGGACAAGCACATGGCCCAGGGCTCCGGGATCACCGAGCTGTTCGAGACCGCCCGCGCCCATCTCCATATCGACGTCCGCTGACGCACGCGCGCCCGCACCCGCACGCCGCCGCCCGGCGCCGGGCGGCGGCACTCCCGCGTCACCGCTTCGGCCAGTACCACAGCGGCTCGTCCAGGGGCCCTTCGCGGCCCGCGACCTCGGTACGGCCGAACTCCTTGATCAGTTCGACCGTCCGCAGGTCCACCCGGTGCCGGCGGGTGCCCTTGGCCAGGGCCTCGGCCAGGGGCGTCGCGTGGGTGACGACCACCGTCTGGGTGTCCCGGGCGGCCGTCAGGATCAGGTCCGCCAGCGGGGGCAGGAGATCCGGGTGGAGGCTGGTCTCCGGTTCGTTGAGGACCATCAGCGCCGGCGGGCGCGGGGTGAGCAGGGCCGCCACCCACAGCAGGTAGCGCAGGGTGCCGTCGGAGAGTTCGGCCGCGCCCAGCGGGCGCAGCAGGCCGTGCTGGTGGAGCTCGAGGCCGAAGCGGCCGTCCTGGTCGGTGACGGAGACCCGGGTCCCGGGGAAGGCGGCCTCGACGGCGGCGTCCAGCGCGGCCGCGTCGCCGGTCTCCCGGATCGTCTGGAGCGCGGCCGGCAGGTCGGAGCCGTCCGCGGCCAGTACCGGGGTGCGGGTGCCGACCCGGGGGGTGCGGGCCGGGGCGTCGGCGTCGGTGCGCAGGTGGTCGTAGAACCGCCAGGACCGGATGCGTTCGCGCAGGGCGAGCAGATCGGGGGCCAGTTGCGGGTCCGCGAGCTCGGTGAGCATGGAGTCGTAGGGGCGCAGCGCGTTCTGCGTACGGTGCCAGCCCCCGTCCGCCGTGCGGGTGCGTACGGCGGGCCCCGACCGGTCGGACAGGATCGCCGCCGGCCGCAGGACGGGGCCCGACCAGGTGCACTCGCGCTTGATCTCGGGGTCGAGGGTGAAGAGGGAGCCCGCGACCGGGACGGGGTGTCCGAAGTCCACGGCGTACCCGAACTCGTCCCCGGAGAAGCCCAGACGCAGGCTGACCGGTTCGGTGCGGACCGTGCCCTGGAGCGGGGCCAGCCCCTCGCGGACGGCGCGACCCAGCTTCTCCGGCCCCGCCCACAGGGTGGAGGGCAGGCCGCCCTCCCGGGCGAGGGCGGCGATCGCGCCGCCCCGGGCGGAGTCGGCGAGCAGGCGCAGCGAACGGTAGAGGCTGGACTTCCCCGTGCCGTTTGCCCCGGTGACGACGGTGAGCCGGCCGAGCGGGACGATCAGCCGGCGCAGGGAACGGTAGTTCTCGACGGCAAGTGTGGTGATCACACATCGATCATGCCGGGTCGCCGCGTCCGGCGGCGGCCGGGCAACATGCCGCGTTCGGCGTAATGGCCGGATCGGGCCGCGCTCGCTCCCCACGCTGTGACCGTCGGTCACCCTCGTGCCAGGAGGCCCATGTGTTCAGGTCCCGTCGGTGGGTGGCGCCGCGGACGGCGCGCGGGGGCGGGCGGTGACGCGCCATCTCGTCCACGCGAGATCGGTCGCCGAGGCCCTGATGCGGGCCCTGCTGCGACCGGTGCCGCACCAGGTCGGACACCTGCTGGCGGCCAGCCTGTACCGGCCGAGCGAGGTGGGCACCATGGTGGGCGGCGACCTGTTCGACATCCGCGCCACCCCCTTCGGGGAACGCGCCGTCATCGGTGACGTGCGCGGCAAGGGCCTCCAGGCGGTCCGCGCGGTCGCGGCGATCCTCGGCAGCTTCCGCGAGGCCGTGTACGAGGCCGAGGACCTGCCGGTCGTCGCGGCCCGGCTGGAGCGCCGGCTGGAGCGGGAGACGGACGGGCTGGTGGAGGCCCGCGCGGGGCGGCCTCACCCCCGGGGCTCGGGTGCGCGGGTGATGCTGCGGGTGGCGGAGCGCAGTGCGAAGGCCATGACCACTTCGAACACGCCGAGCAGGACGAGCCACAGTCCGAGCAGGCGGGTCAGGGCGACGGCCGAGTCCACCGGGAAGCAGAGCACCACGATGCCGGCGACGGCGCCCAGGACCCCCAGGCCGAAGAGCAGGCCACGGTGCATGAGGGCGTGGTCGGCGATCGCGACGTACGCCGTGAGCACACCGGTCATCAGCCAGAACACCCCGACGATGAGCGACAGTGCGCCGATCGTCTGCATGGGATGGCGCAGCACGAGGACGCCCGCCAGGAACGCCAGCATGGCGATCAGGATGCCGGCCAGTCTGCTGCCGCCGCCGTCGCCGCTGTGCGAGAAGGCCGCGACGAAGCGGAACCCGCCCGCGACCAGGAACTGCAGGCCGATGATCACGGCCAGGATGTGCAACGTCTCGTCGGGCCAGACCAGCACCAGAATGCCGGGAATGAGGGTCGCGAGGGCCAGGCCGAGCGCCCAGTGCCACGAACCTCCGAGCTGCTTGAGCGCGTCCTCGGGATCGCTTTGCGCGCGGTGCGGCGCCGCGTCGGGGGATACGGTCATCACGCCTCCCACCTTTTTAACCTTTGCCCCATTTTAGGGCGGTGGGGTGCGCCCCGCCGTTCCGGCGGGTCCACGATCCACGGCTGCCGGCGTCGGGGCTGACTCCGGCTCCGGACGGCTGCGGCGTCAGTCGCCGGTCAGGGTGAGCGCCAGCTTGCCCGTGACCCGGCCGTCGAGAAGGTGCCGGACGGCCGCGGCGGTCTCGGTGAGCGGGTAGACGTGGTCCACGGCGGGGCTGAGCGTGCCCGCGTCGATGAGCGAGGTGAGGTCGCGCAGTCCGTCGGCGTGCTCGGAGGAGATGAACGTGCCGAGGTGCTGTGTGGTGAACGGGGACAGCATCTGCGCGCGGAGCTGCCGGTCGGTGCCACCGAGCCAGAGTCCGTCCGTCTCACCGCCGGCGATGACCAGCGTGCCGCGGGGCGTGAGGGCGCGGCGCAGGTCGCGCAGGCTGCGGTTGCCCGCGATGTCGATGATGGTGTCGTAGCGGCGGGGGCCGGCGAGGAAGTCCTCGCGCGTGTAGTCGATCACGCGATCGGCGCCCAGCACCCGTACGAAGTCGAGTTTGCGTGTGCTCGCCACCGCCGTGACCTGGGCGCCGAAGGCGTGCGCGAGCTGGACGGTGAAGGTTCCCACGCCACCGGCGGCTCCCGTGATCAGGACCTCCCGGCCCTCCCGGACCCTGCCCTTGTCGCGGACGGCCTGAAGCGCGGTGAGCGCGCTGACGGGAACCGTCGCCGCCTGCTCGAAGGTGAGTCCGGCGGGCTTGGGAGCGATCCTGTCGGGGCGCGCGACGACGTATGCGGCGAACGCGGCGGCTGCCGTGCCGTAGACCTCGTCGCCGGGTGCGAACCCCGTCACTCCGGGGCCGACCGCCTCGACGACACCGGCGACGTTGCGGCCGGGGTTGGGGAGCTTCGGCCTGCGCAGCCCGCTGACGGGCCGGACCGCGTACGGCAGACCGGCCATCATGTGCCAGGTGCCCCGGTCGACGCTGGAGGCGCACACCCGCACCAGCACCTGGCCCGGTCCGACGCGGGGCCGGGCCAGTCGCGCCGTGCGCAGCACAGCCTCGGGTTCGGTGCCGTAGCGCTCCTGCACGACAGCCGCCATCGTCTCGGTCTCACCGGTGGTCGCGGTCGGCCCGCTCGTGTTCCGCATCGGTGCTGCTCCCGGTTCCGTCTCCCCCGTACTTACGGCGTAAGTGCAGGCTTACGCCGTAAGTACAGCACTTACGGCGTAAGCTCGTCAACGCCGGGAGACCACGAGAGGAAGGGACCGTCCACGTGACCCCACGTACCCCCGCGCAGCCGACCCGCGAGCCGCTCACCCGGCAGCGGGTGCTGCGGGCCGCCGTCGAGCTCGCCGACGGCGGCGGCCTGGAGACGCTCAGCATGCGCAAGCTCGGCGAGGCCGTCGGAGTCGAGGCGATGTCCCTGTACAACCACGTCGCCAACAAGGAGGACCTGCTCGACGGCATGGTGGACCTGGTCTTCGGCGAGGTCGAACTGCCCGCGCCGGGGGACGCCTGGCGGCCGGCGATGCGGCAGCGGGCGGTCTCCATGCGCCAGGTGCTCGCACGTCACCCCTGGGCGATCGGGCTGATGGAGTCGCGGTCCGCTCCGGGACCGGCCACGCTGCGCCACCACGAAGCCGTGCTCGGCTGCCTGCGTCAGGGCGGGTTCACGCTCACCCTGACCGCCCACGCCGTCTCGGTCCTCGACAGCTACATCTACGGGTTCGCCCTGCAGGAGAAGACCCTGCCGTTCGACTCCCCGGAGGAGACCGCCGAACTGGCGGGTTCCATCATGGGCGGTTTCGGCGACGGCGAGTACCCGTACCTGACCGAGATCGCGACCGCTCACGTCATGCGTCCCGGGTACGCCTACGGTGACGAGTTCGCGTACGGACTGGAGCTGATCCTCGACGGCCTCCAGCAGGCGGCGGGCTGACGAACCGGCACCGGGCGGGCCGCGCAGGCCTTAGAGGGCCTGGTCGCTCCCGGTGTCGGGGAGGTCCGGGGCGGCCAGCCGACGGCGCCATGCGTCGACGCCGTCGGTCTCCTCCAATGCGGTCGCGAGCTCGATGAGTGTGGTGAGCGTCCGGGCGACGTCCACGGGCGGGGACGTGGCCTCGTGCTTGCGCAGCGCCGTGGTGAGGACCCGGAGGGCGGTGCGGTCGTCGTTCTTGAACTCGCTGAGGATCCGGGCGTTGTCCAGGGCCTTGGCCAGGCCCGTGATGCTCTTCGAGCCGCCGTACTCCAGCTCGGAGGGCAGGTGCGGCGGTAGGGGGTCTCGGGGGCGAAGCGGTGCCATTCCTCCCGGGTGAGGTCGCGCGAGGCTGTCGCGCACAGCTCCGCCGCCGTGCCCTCCGTGTCCGCGTTCCAGAGCACGGCGGTGCCGTCGGCGCCGGCGGAGGCGACCAGGCGCCCGTCCGGGCTGAAGGCGACCGTCCGCACCTGACGGCTGTGGCCGGTGAGCACGGCCGGCTGCCGCCGCTGCCGGGTGAGGTCCCACAGGACGACCGCGGTGTCCGCGCCGGCGCCGGCCAGCGTACGGCCGTCCGGGCTGAAAGCGGTGGCCAGGACGGAGGCGTCGCCCTCGAGGGTGGTGAGCCGGACGCCGCGGGCCGCGTCCCACAGCACGATCCTCCGGTCGATGCCGGCGGTGGCCAGCGTCCGCCCGTCCGGGCTGAACGCGACCGCCCGCAACGATCCGGTGTGGCCGGTCAGTGTGAGCCGGCGGGTGCCGGTCGCCACGTCCCACAGGGCCGTGGTGCCGTTGTGGCCGGCGGACGCCAGCGTCCGCCCGTCCGGGCTGAACGCCACCGCGTTGACCGGGCCGGTCCCCCCGGTCAGCGTGGCCGTGCGGCTGCGCCGGCGTACGCTCCACAGCAGGGCGCTCTGGTCGTCGCCGGCCGTGGCCAGGGTGGTCCCGTCCGGGCTGAACGCCACCCTGTTGACCCGGTTGGCGTGCCCGGACAGGGAGATCCGGGCCGGGTCCCACAGCGTGACCGCGCCCTCCTCCCCCGCCGAGGCGAGCAGCGGGTCGGGGCCCGGCCCGAAAGCCAGGCCGTAGATATTGGTGACGTGACCGGTGAGCGTGGCCAGGCGGGTGCCGCGGGCGGTGTCCCACAGCATGACGGTCCGGTCGTGTCCGGCGGTGGCGAAGGCATGGCCGTCGGGGTGGAAGGCGACGGCCCGCACCGCGCCGGTGTGACCGGTCAGGGTGGCCGTACGGGAGCGCCGGGCGACGTCCCACACGGCGATCTTCTGGTCGATGCCGACGGAGACGAGTGTGCTCCCGTCCGGGCTGAACGCCACGCCTTCGACGGAGTCGGTGTGTTCGGTGAGCACGGCGTGCCGCTGCCCGGTCGCGACGTCCCACAGGGCCACCGTGCGGTCGGCTCCGGCGGTGGCCACGAGGCGGCCGTCCGGGCTGAAGGCCACCCCGTTGACGTTGCCCGAGTGGCCGGTGAGGCTCAGGCGCCGGGATCGGGTGGCGAGGTCCCAGAGGATGACGGTGCCGTCCGCCGAGGCGGAGGCGAGCTGCCGGCCGTCCGGGCCGAACGCCAGCTTCTTGACCTGCTCGCCGTGGCCGCGCAGCGTCGCCGCCGGGGTGCGGGCGGCCGCGTCCCACAGCACCACATTCCTGTCGTCGCCGCCCGTGGCGAGCAGGCGGCCGTCCGGGCTGAACGCGACGGTCCGCAGCCAGGTGTCATGGCCGGTGAGCGTGGCCGCCCGGGTACGGCGCAGCGGATCCCACAGCAGGAGACGGCGGTCGCGGCCGGCCGAGGCGAGCGTGTGGCCGTCGGGGCTGAACGTGGCCTGCGAGACGGCGTCGGTGTGGCCGGTGAGTTCGCCCTGGTGGAACTGGTAGGTCGACAGGGTGAGCAGGGCCTTCCGGGCCTCGGCCGTCGCCGCCGTACGGTACGCCTCCACGCCGAGCAGCTTCGCCAGGGTGGGCCGGGAGGGCGCCAGGCCCAGTGCCTGGGCCGCCAGCTGACGGGAGAGGGTGAGCCGGCGCTGGTGTTCGGCGTCCTCGCGCTCGCGCACGGCGGCCACGCTCGCGACCGTCGCGACGGCGAGCAGCACGGCCAGACAGAGGGCGAGCAGCCGCAGGCGCCGGTTGCGGCGGGCGGCCGCGGTACGTTCCCCCTCGGCCAGGCCGATGCTGGCGTCGAGGAAGGCGCGCTCGACGGCGTTGAGTTCGTCGCGGCTGCCCTCGCGGGCCGCCCAGTCGCGCAGGACGGCCAGGCGGGTGCCCCGGTAGAGGGCTCCGGTGTCGCGGTCGAGCTCCTCCCAGGCGCCGGCCGCTTCGGTGAGGCGGCGGTGGGTCAGGAGACGGTCGCGCTCCTCCTCGATCCAGCCGCGCAGGCGGGGCCAGGAGGTGATGAGGGCTTCGTGGGCGAGGTCGACGGTGCCGTCGTCGAGGGTGAGGAGCCTGGCGCGGGCGAGGCGCTCGACGACCTTGTTCGTGTCGGCGGCCGGGGACGCCGTGGGGGTGGCGGGGGCCGGGGCGTCCGGTTCCGGGAGGCCGAGTTCGGCCCGGTCGACCGGGCGGCGGGTGTCCTGGGCGCCCGCGCCGGGCGTGATCAGGCGGAGCAGGATGCGGCGGGCCAGCACGGCCTGCCCGGGGGTGAGTGCGCCATAGACCTCTTCGGCGGTCTTGGCGACCGCGCCGTGCACCCCTCCGGCGGCTTCGTAGGCGGCGAGGGTCAGGGTGCGTCCCTTGCGGCGGTGCCAGGTCTCCAGCAGTGCGTGCGACATCAGCGGCAGGCCGCCGGGCTCCCCCGCGACCACCTCGATGATCCGGGCGGTGAGCGGGCGTTCGACGATCAGGCCCTCGGCCGCGGCCGGTCCGACGATCGCCTCCCGCATCTCGGCCTCGGTCATGGGGCCGAGGAGCACGTGTGCCGTGCGCAGGGCGTCGGCGAGGTCGCGCTGCTGCGCGCAGCGGCCGTAGAAGTCGGCGCGCATGGCCGCCGTGACCCGTAATCGGCTTCCGGGCTCGCGGGCGGCGAGCAGCAGGCCGATGAACTCGGCGCGTTCCTCGGGGGCCTGGCAGAGGGTGAAGACCTCTTCCAGCTGGTCGACGACGATCCAGGTGTCGGCGTCGCCGGGTACGGGTGTCAGGGCGGCGGCGTGGGTGCGGACCGGGTGTGCCCCGGGGGTCAGGATCCGGATCGCGGCCGGCCGCTCGGCCGGTGGCAGCGTGCTGCGCAGCCTGGGGATCAGCCCGGCTCTGAGCAGCGAGGACTTTCCGCTGCCGGAGGCCCCGACCAGGGCGGCGAAACGGTGGCGCCGCCCGAGGTCGAGCAGGTCGTCGACGAACCGGTCACGCCCGAAGAAGCCCTCCTGGTCGGCGGGGCCGTAGCGGGCGAGCCCCTGGTACGGCGCCCTGGCCGCGGGATCGGCCGGCGCGGCCGCGGCGGCCGTCTCGTCGGAGGCCTCCCGCCAGCGCCGCTCCCACCGGTGGAGTTCCTCCTGACTCCCGCCGCACGCGCGGACGTAGGCCAGGGTCACCGCCAGCGAGGGCAGTCTCTCCCCCGCGGCCGCCGTGGACAGGGCCGGGGCCGAGTACGGCACGCGGCGCGCCATCTCGCGGTAGGTGGGGCCGCCCGCCTGCTGTCTGACGGCCCGCAGTTCGTACGCCAACCGCTGCACCAGCCGGGGCGGCCTGTGCCGGCTCCCGGCGGATTGAAAAGCGGCAGGTGAACGGGGTGCTTATCAATGCTCCGGGCCGCAAGACTCGGTGCCGCCGGCGGCGCGGGGCACGTCGTCGCCGGATGCGGGTCCGGACCGGAACGAACCATCCGACCGACTCAACCGACTGACCGACCTGACCTGTCGGTCACGTACGAGGGAGCAAGCATGCGCACACTGTCGAAGGCCGGCATCGCCGTGTCGGCCTCGGTCATCGCCCTGCTGGCCGGCGCGGTGCCGGGCAGCGCCACCCCCAGCGGTGCCGGGGGGGCCGCCGGGGACGGCTGGGGCGAGATCACGTTCGTGGACGCCCAGAAGTGTGCGGACGTCCCCGGGCTGAGCATGTAGAAGGGTGCCGCGCTCCACCAGTGGGACTGCAAGGCCCAGCCGAACCAGTGGTGGCGCCTGGAGTCCGCCGGCGGCGGCACGGTGCGGGTCAAGAACTACAACGATCACCTGTGCATGAACGTCAAGGGCGCGAGCAACGCCAATGGCGCCGCGCTCATCCAGTGGACGTGCGGCCTCGACAACAACGGCCGGTACTGGTTCAACGACTGACACCCCTGCGGCGACGGCCCGCCGAGCGAGCCCGGCCCCCGTGGGGGCCGGGCTCGTTCCGGACGCCGTCGGTCAGGCGGTGCAGCGGATCATGGTGAGCGGCCGGTTCGCGGCGTAGTCCGCCCAGAACTCCTCGCCGAACTCGGCCACCCCGGCGTCGGAGACGTCCAGCCGGACCCATTCGATGCCGGTGAACCCGGCAGCCGTCAGCGTCTGCTCGTACGTCTCCTTCGACGGCGTCGTGGCCTCGAACGAGACCGGCGGCTCGAGCAGGGCCGTGAGCCGGATCCCCCGGCCGATCTCGTTGTCCTTGCCCGTCGCCTCGCACAGGAACCCGTACGGGGCCAGCGACGGGCCGTCGAAGTCGAAGGCCGGGTCCATCACGAACAGGAAGAACGCGCCGCCGTCCACCAGGCTGCGCCGGATGTTGCGCATCATCCGCTCGATCTCGGCGACATCGCCGGCGTAGTTGAACGCCTGCACGGCCACGGCGATGTCGAAGGGCTGGTCGAACGTGCGCAGGGTCGCCGTGTCGGCGACCTCGTAGTCGATGCCGAGGGACTCGGACCGCTCGCGGTCGTCGGCCGCGTCGATCATCGCACTGGAGATGTCGAACCCGAGGACGCGGGAGGCCCCGCGGCGCTTGAGCTCACGGCTGTAGAAGCCGGTACCGCAGGCGACGTCGAGCACGGACCTGCCGGTGACGTCGCCGACCAGGGCGAGGAAGCCCGGTACCTCGGCATAGCGGATGACGGGCAGGGTCTTGAAGCCTTCAAAGGCTTCGCCGATGCCGTCGTACAACTGACCACTCATCGTGGTTCCCCCTCGATTTGTGGCGTCGGCTCCCGGAACGAGCCGCGGCCCTCGCCCAGAAGTCTTCTCCAAGATCCAAAGGACTTCGTACTGGCGGAACCTACCAACCTGCCGGGGTGGGCACCGAGATGCGTCCAAAGGTGGGCCCGGTCGCGGAGGGCGGGCGGTGCCCGGATGCCCGAGCCGCACGCACCCCCCGGTGCCGTCCGTGCGCCCCGTGGCGCGCCCGGCGATTTCGCGTCGTCCGCGCCCGGGGACCGCCGTGCCCCGGGCAACCGCGTCAGACTTGTGCCGTCGGCATGCCCGGTGCACCGGTGGTGCCGCCCGGTCCGTTGTGCCGGACGACCGGAAGTAGTCCGTTTAAATACCTACTTATCGCGACATCCCCCGGCGTCCGCTCCCCCGCTGCCAGGATGCGGGCTGGTTCCACGCAACCCGCCCAGGCCTGCCCGGGAGAACCCATGGCGTTGTCGCTCAAAGAACTGCTCGACCTGTTTCCGGGTGAAGGCGGAGACTTCCTGCTGCCCGTGGATCAGCTCGGGGACATCCCCGGCATCGGTCCGCTGCTGGAGACCTGGCTGGCCACCTCCGACCTCACCGTGGGCGGCTCGATACCCAACCCCGGTGAGGTGACCGTGGCGGGCACATACTCGTTCGAGGTCGTCCTCGGTCCCTGTCCTGTGCTCGTCTCCTTCACGTTCGATCCCGCCCAGACCGTGACCGGGATGACGCTGGACTTCACCCTGCCGGCGACCGAGTCCGACTCCGGCGAGGAGGACGACTTCGCCCCGCACCTGGTGCTGTCCGCCGGGGCGCAGGGGCTGTCCGCCGCGCTCGTGCTCGCCTTCGCCGGTGCCGACGGCGAGCGCAAGACCATGGAGTTCACCGCCTCCATGCAGGACACCACGCTGGTCGGGGACTGGTCCTCCGAGGAGGGTGTGTCCTGGAACGACGTCGCCCACGCGATCGGCAGCGCACCGGCCGACCTCCCGGACGCGCTGGTTCCCGTCCTGACCCAGGTGGCGTTCGCGTACGACAAGCACAAGCGGGCGTTCGTGTTCTCCGCCCGCACCGAACACGTCCAGCTCGCCTTCGCCTCGCTGCCGCAGCGGGCCGGCACCGGCACGGCCGGGCCCCGGATGCGTGCCGTCCTGCTGCAAGGGGTGTACGAGGCGGGGCTCGGCGACCTGCCGTCGATCGGCGACCACGCCCCCGTCGACGGCGATCTCGTGTTCGCGGGCCTGCAGGCGTTCCACCTCTCCGCGGCGCTGACCGTCCGCAAGGTCAAGGGCCTCAACGACCTGATGGCCAATGTCGGTGTCCAGCTGGGCCTGCCCACCCGTGCCCTGACCGCCGGCGCGTCCCTGGCCGTCACCGCCGGCATCGCCACGACCGTCAAGAACTACGGCCTCGTGTATCCGCTGCGCCGCCGCCAGCCGCCGCCCGTGCCGGCCCCACCGCCCACACCGGCCCCTTCCCCTCCGCCGCGCGGGCAGCTCGCCCGGCGCGCGCAGGAGCAGCAGGAGCCTCAGGACGAAACGGCCCGGGCCAGCCTCCCCGTCGACGCCGAGTTCGGCCCGCTGCGGGTCGCCGAGATCGGGCTGTCGTACGCGGACGGCACCGCCCGGATCACCCTCGACGCCACGCTCGACGCCGGGGGAATCGAACTCAGCGTCTCCGAGCTCGGGTTCGCCGTCGACCTGGGGCGGGGTGAGTGGTCCTTCCGGCCCACCCTCAGCGGGCTCGGGCTCACCTACGACGTGCCACCGCTCAAGATCGGCGGGGCCTTCCTCGTCAAGGAGTCCGAGCCGCCGTACGACATGCTCTTCGCGGGCATGGCCGTGATCGAGGCGCGCGTGGCGGCCATCAAGGTGCTCGGCGCCTATGCCCGCGCCGAGGGCGGCTACCCCTCCCTGTTCCTGTACGGGGTCCTGGCCGGCCGCAAGGGCCTGGGGCCGCCGCCGTTCCAGATCCGCGGCATCGCCGCCGGCTTCGGGTACAACAGCGCGGTCCGGGTCCCCGCGCCGGCCGAGACCCCGTACTTCCCCTTCATCTCCGAGCTCGGCCACGGCGGTCAGGAGCGCCCTCCCCTGGAGGTCCTGGACGATCTCCTCGACGGCACGGGCGGCCGTCCCCCCTGGCTGGCCCCGGCCCAGGGCCGGGTGTGGTTCGCCCTCGGCCTCGACTTCACCGTCTTCCAGCTGGTCCAGGGCCAGGCGCTGGCCCTGGTCGAGTTCGGCGACGAGTTCACCGTCGCCGTCCTGGGCCTGGCCACCGCCGCGTTCCCGGTGCGGCGCGGCTCCAGCGGGCCCACGTACGCCCAGGTCCAGCTCGCCCTCCAGGCGCTGTACACCTCCCGCGACGGCATGCTGGCGCTGGCGGCGGAGCTGACGCCGGAGTCGTACGTCCTGGACCCGGAGTGCCGGCTGACGGGCGGGCTCGCGTACCGTACCTGGTTCGCCGGGCCGCACGAGGGCGACTTCGTCTTCACCCTCGGCGGATACCACCGGGACTTCGATCCGCCCGCCCACTACCCGGTGGTGCCGCGGCTGGGCTACACCTGGGGTATCTCCGACTGCGTCACCGTCCGCGGCGAGGCGTACTGCGCGCTGACCCCCTCGGCGTTCATGGCGGGCGGACGGCTGGAGGTGTCGTTCCACTCCGGGATCGTCGACGCGTGGCTGACCGCCCGGATGGACGTGCTGATCCAGTGGAAGCCCTTCCACTTCCGGCTCGGCGTCGGAGTGCGGATCGGTTTCGCGGTCGACCTGTGGCTGTTCACCGTGCGCGGCGAGGTCGGCGTCGACCTCGACCTGTGGGGGCCGCCGGTCGGCGGTGTCGCCACCGTCCATCTGTGGTGCATCGACTTCGACGTGGCGTTCGGGGAGAGCGGCGCGCGCACGCCCGATCCGGTCGGCTGGGCGGAGATGCAGGAGCAGCTCCCGGCGCGCGACCAGATGCTGCGCATCACGCCGCTGACCGGGATCCTGCCCGAGGACGAGAGCGTCCGGGCCCGGCGTGCGAACGCCGGGGACGACCGCTGGGTGGTCTCCGCCGACGGCTTCTCCTTCGCCACCGCCACCGCCCTGCCGGCCTCGGAGGCGACGGCCGGGTCCGGGCGGGCGCAGGGCAAGGCGCTCGACGTCCGGCCGATGGACGTCACCGGGCTGGCGTCCGTACACCGCCTGACGGTACGGCTGGGCAGCGCCCCGTTCGACCCGTTCGACCCGTCCGTGCCCGAGGAACGGCGCTGGCGGCTCGAACCGGTCACGGCGAACGTCCCGGAGGCGTTGTGGGGCACCGGTGCCCCGGCGGACCCCACCGCCGCGGACTCCGGGCTGCTCCCGGACCAGCTGATCGGGCTCGGCGTCACCGTGCCCGGGCCGGTGGACGGCCCGACCCCGGGCCTGATGACCGACGTCTCCCTCGGGTTCGAGGAGCTGGCCTCCAGCGACGCGCTGCCGGTCTCTCCCGCCGACCGGCCCACCGGACCGGTCCCGCAGCGCTGGGAGCCGGGCCAGCCGACCCCCGTCTCGGTGATCGCCGCCGGAATCGCCACCACCACGGTGCCCGCCCGGGACGCCCTGTACGCCGAACTCGCCGCGCTCGGTGTGGCACCGCCCTCGCACGACCGGCTGGACGGCTTCGCCGCGCTCGCCGACAGCACGTTCACCGCCGAACCCCTGACGATCTGAACCACGCGAGGGAATCCGCCATGGCCCAGCCCGACGCTTCCGGGGACACGCCCGCGCCCCGGTTCGACATCCACTTCCACGACGACCACATCGCACCGGCACCCGCCGGGCTCTACGAGCTCACACTGGAACACGAGGTCACCGGCGACAAGGTCGGCTCGGACAAGCTGCCCCCCGTTCGGCAGGAGTTCGAGATCCGGGCGCCCCAGTTCACGCTGGACGAGTCCTTCGTGCACGCCCTCCACCCGGCCCCCGCCGCCGTCGGCTCCTTCGAGCGCGTCCTGCCGCACATCACCTTCAACCGGCTGATCCTGCCGTGGGAGCGCACGCTCGACCCCGCCGAGACCGGCTTCCCCTGGCTCGCACTGCTCCTGTTCGCCGAGGAGGAACTGCCCGGGGACCCCAAGGCCCAGGGGCACGTCGACACCAGGACCGTACGCGATCTCCTCACCCCTGACGACTCCGGCGTCCTGCGCCCCGGCATCACGCTCGACGACGTGCCGGCCGAGCTGCACGACAGCACGTGCACCACCATCGACGTGCCGTCCGAGGTCTTCGCCGCCCTCGTGCCCCGCCGCGCCGACCTGCCGTTCCTGTGCCACGTGCGCAAGGTCCGCGACCGGCGGGCGGCCGTGCGGCTGGCCTCCGGGGAGGTCCTGGAGGCGGGTGACCATTCCGTGGTCGTTGCCAACCGGTTCCCCCGTACCGCCGGGCGTCATGTCGCGCACCTGGTGTCGCTGGAGGGGTTCGCCGCGCACGTCGACGGCGAGCGGCCCGAGGAGTCCGCGGTCCGGCTGGTGTCCCTGCGCGCGTGGTCCTTCGAGGCGCGGCCCGACCCCACGGGGCACTTCGACGCGCTCGTGCGGCACATGGCCGAGGATCCGGCCGGCCTCGGCCTGCGGCTGCCGTACGGACGGGCCGAGGGCGGGCGCCCCGCCGCCACCGAGCGCCTCGATCTCGGGTACGCGCCGGTGGACTACGTTCTGCCGTCGGGCGAGCGGACCTTCGCCTGGTACCGCGGCCCGTTCACCCCGGTCGTGGCGCCGGCCGTGCCCCGGCCCGCCGGGGGCTGGCAGTCCGTGGACGAGGCCCTGGTCTACGTCACCGGTACCGGGGTCTTCGACGTCGGCCACGCCGCCGCCTTCGCCCTCGGGCGGGCGCTGGCCCTGTCCGACCAGGACCTGGCGAGCGCGCTGTCGGCCTTCCGGTCCCGGGCCCGGCACCTCGCCGGACGCGCCCTGATGCGTACGGCGACGCCACTCGCGGCGGGCCCGGCGCTGACGCGGTTCCACGAGCTGATCGAGGGCCGGCTCGGCGACCGTGTGCACGCCGCGGCGACCGCCGCCCCGGCCGGGTCGCGGGCCGGCGCGGGGACGCCGGCGCCCCGTCGCCGTGCGGGTGGCGTACCCCGGCCGCCGGCCGTGGAAGCGCTCCTTGGCGCGGCCGCGCGGGACGGCGGGCCACCGGACGGCGGGCACCGGGACGAGGGGGCCCTGGACGGCGGGGCCCTGGACGGCGGCCCGAGGGAGCTGCTGCGGCAGGCTCTGACCGAGCACCTCGAACCGCTGCTGAGCGCGGTCGACCAGGTGCGGCTGCTGGCCGCCACCCCGCTCTCCCATCTGGTACCCGACTCCCGCATGCTGCCGCCCGAGAGCCTGCGCTTCTTCCACGTCGACGCGCAGTGGTGCGAGGCGCTGCGCGACGGCGTGCTCAGCACCGGCCTGGGCACCTCGCTCGACGTCGCCGTGGGCCGGCTCGCCCGGGAGGCGCTGGCCGAGCCGGAGCCGCTGACCGGGCTGCTGATGCGGTCGACGCTCGTGCGGTCGTGGCCCGACGTCGTCGTCGAGCCGCGCCTGACCGGCGGCGGGAGCGGTGAGGGGGAACTGCTGGACATCGTCCACCGGGTCGTCATCGGACCCGACCTGCTGCTGTGCCTGTTCGACGGCGTCCCCGACATGGTGCGCCTGCGCGAGCCGCACGAGGGCATCCACTTCGGCATCGACGGCGAGGACCGCATCGGGCTGCGCAGGCTGACCGACCCGGTCGGGGAGTCCCTGGGCGACGGCGTGGTCTTCCCGCCGGCGGGCGAGGCGGGCGTCAGCCGCTTCCTGCGTCCCGTCGCCGAGGACGGGGAACCGGAGGTCCTCGATCTCGCCGCGGGCGCCGATCCCCTGGTCCCCGCCCTGGGCGCGGCCCTGCGGGCGGCCGGGCAGCTCGGCCCGGACGAGGACCTCTCCCCCGGCGCGTTCGCGGTGGAGCTGGTCAACGCGCCGCAGCGCATCGCCTTCACACCCGCCCAGCCCGGCGCCCGGTCCGGCCGACAGTGAGGAACCGCTCCATGGCCTCCCAGCCGCCCCTGATCGTCCCCGTCCAGGTGGACGCCCTCCTGGTGAACAGGAGGGTCCGCGACAACGAGCCCCACCGCCGCTGGTACCCCCAGTTCGACCGGCTGGATCTGCGGTACCCGCCCGAGCCCGACCCGTTCCAGAGCTCCTCGTCGGGCAAGCCGGGCCTCGGCGTCCACCTGCACTGGCTGCTGCCCGACGCGCTGCGGCGCGGCCGCCAGGACGGACCGGCCGGCCGGCTGGAGTTCCCGGCCGTCCCCAACCGCTGGCTCGTCGTCCGCTACAGCCGGCCCGCCGCGCGGCCCGGCGAGCCGCCCACGGCGACCGGCTGGGTCGTCGACAGCGACTACCTCAGCTACGACGACGGCACGTCCCCCTTCCTCGACCCCTTCGCCGAGGGCCTGGAGGAGACGTACATCGGCCGCGCCCACGACCTCGCCGACGGCCCCTGGACGGAGCCCGGCGGACGCCGGAAGTTCCTCACGGCGATCGGGCCGGGGCTGCCGACGTTCGCCAGCTTCCAGCCGTACAACGAGAACGTCTTCTCCCTGCACGACCCGCTGCGGGGGCTGACCGAACCCTCCCTGGTCAGCTACGCCGTGGCCGGCTGGTACTCCGACCCGACGTGGGACATCCTGCACGCGCCGCCGGCGGGGGACGTCCGGGCGCTGCTGGAGCACCTGCGGTGGTCGACCACCGACCCCGCGCTCGCGCCCACCCGGTCGTTCTGCGCGGGGACCGCCGTCGGCCTGCGCTGGGAGCCGGACGGCGACCGTCCGGAGTCGGACAAGCCCGATGTGCGCGAGGTCGACGTGGCCGTGGGGCACATCGTCACCGATGCCGAGACCGCTCTGCACCCGCCCACCGGGGACGACCCCGAGGCGGCGCTGCTGTGGCGGGCGTTCGTCTACGACCTCCTGGACGTGCTCGACGACGGCGGCGAGGACGCCCTCGAACACGCCACCCGGCGCACCTGGTTCGGTGCCGAACCCGGTGGCTACAGCTGGCGCATCGTGGACCGCCCCGCCCCGCCCGAGGGCGCCTGGCCCCAGCGGTCCGCACGGCAGATCGCCGAGGAGCGGCAGTGGCTGGCCGAGCTGAACGAGGTCCAGGACGAGCACGACGCGGCCTGCCGCGAACTGTCCCACCTCCAGAGGCGCCTGTACGGGCTGTGGTGGCTGCGCGGCCGGGAGAACCGGCCGGCGGGCTGGGACGGGTTGTGCGACGCCCAGCTGGAGCCCGGCACCGAGGGTTCTCTGGCCCAGCGGGTCCGCCAGCAGCTCATCACGGTCTTCGGCGACGTGGCCGGCGGCGTGAACGGGGAGGAGGGCGACGGCGGGCTGCGCGGGCGCATCCCGTGGGGCGACACCGCCGGGGACCTGGCCGACGCGGTCCAGGAGTATGCCGACCGGCACCAGCTGGCGCCGGGGCGGGAGCTCCAGCGGTGCGCCGATCCCGCGTTCCACAGCACCCCGGACCCCTCGGTGATCGTACGAGGGGCCAGGCTCGACCGCCCACTCACCGACGAGAACGCCCTGCCCTGCCGCGTCGCCACCGAGACGGTGACCGCGGTCCTCATCGACGGGGAGATGGCGCGGCCGCCCGCCGATCCGCCCGCCCCGGACCTGTCCGGACTGCCCGAACCCGCCGTACTGGCCGCGCTCCTGGGGGAGTTCTTCCTGCTCGACCGGGCCGCCGTCACCCCGGGCGCCGAGCCCGGCAGGACCGCCCTGGAGGAGGCGCTGGCCTCGCCCGGGACGCACGTCACCGGGGTGATCGCCCGCTGGACTCGGCCGTGGCGGCAGCCCTGGTCGCCGCTGCATCTGATCTGGAAGATGAACTGCTTCCCCACTCCGTACCGCAGCGGCGACGTGGACAACTGGCACTTCAACGGGACCCGCTACCAGTGGAAGGGCACCAACGCGGTACTCGACCCGGGCGTCCTCACCGGGCGCGCGCTGCTGAGCCCGCTGCCCGGCTTCGACACCCGGGCCCGGCTGGCGCAGCACGCCCACACGCACCCTCGCGGGCCCGTCGCCGAGCTGCACGAGCTGCGCGCCCGGGCCGAGGACTGGGACCAGCTGTCGCAGCGCATCGACGGGGTCAACCACTGGCTGGCCCAGCACTCGCCCGCCTTCAACATGGTCCCGTCCGACGAGCTCGGTGACCTCGTGGACAACAGCCGCTCCCGGGTGCCGCTCGGCGAAGTACCCGACCCGGGGCCCGCGTCCGGCTCCGGCCCCGGTGAGTTCCGCCCGGTACGGGCCGGCCAGCTGGCGTTCGAACAGCTCCACGTCATCGACCGGTTCGGCCGCTCGCTGGCGGTGATCAGCCCGGACAACGTGGATTCCTACCCGGTGCGGCGCGCGCTCAGCGTGACCCCCGACATCCCGGTGTTCCCGGACAACGAGTACCGGTACGTCGAACTGCCGCCCCGGCTCATCCAGCCCGCCCGGCTGCGTTTCGACTTCGTCTCCGCGCGGGACGACCACCACCAGGTGGACGTGGACGCCGGACCCCGCGAGGCCGCGGGCGAGAGCCCGGTCTGCGGCTGGGTGATCGCCAACCATCTGGCCGGCTCGCTGCTCGTGCACGCCCCGGAGGGCCACGGCCTGGGCGAGATCCGGATCGTGCTGGACACCGGGCACCGGCGGATCGCCGCCTGGTACCCGTTGCCCGACTCGCCCTACCCCGACCCGGATCCGGCGACCGGGTCCGGCCAGGAGTTCGCCGCCGACCTGCCCCACCTGCACGGCTTCGTCGTCGGAGTGCTGGACGGCGGCGAGGCCGCGTTCACCCAGCTCCTGGAGGTCGTCGACCGGTCCATGTCGGCGACCGCGCCCGGCGGGGACGACGACAGCCTCGCGGCCCTGGTGGGCCGGCCGATGGCGCTGCTGCGCTCCCGGCTGCGCCTGGAGCTGGACGGGCCCGCCATGACCTCCTCGTCCTGGGACGAGGTGATCGCGCCGGAGCCGCCGGAGTTCACCTCGTACCTGTGGAATGTCCGGCTGGGCGCCGGTGACATGCTCGGTGACGGGCTCGCCGGGTTCTTCCTGGGCACCAGGTACACCCGGCTGCACGCCGTCCCGGAACGGCCGGCCCCGTCCTCCGCCGACTACGCCGTCCCCATCGACGGCCTCGAGATCGCCCTGCCCGCCCGCCCCGCGTCGACGCCCGCCCGGCTGCGCGACGACCGTGCCGAGGACGAGCGGAGCAGTGTCTGGGTGACCCTGCTGGCCGATCCGTGGGCCGCCGTGCACGCCGTCAGCGACATCCTGCCGGTCGGCCGGCTGCTGCTGCCGCCGACCTGGGTCCGCGAGCCCCTGAGTCGCATGAGGCTGGCGTTCCGCATGGGTCCGCTGCTGGCGGGAACCCGCAGGGTGCCCGGGGAGGAGGGCTCGGCGCCGGCCGAACACGTGGTCATGCCCGGCCCGTCGGGCCGGCGGGGCACCTGGTCCTGGGCGGAGCCGGCGGCCGCGGGCGGCGCGCTCCCGGCCGGGGGTCCCGGGTCGTGGACCACGCTCCCGCTGACCTCACCCGACGACGCACTCGCCCTGTCGGACACCACGCCCGCCGCCCGCACCGGGTTCCTCCAGCTCACCGGCGCGCTGGGCGAGACGGGTGCCGCAGGTGGGAGCGGTGCCGTGGGCGGGACCGGCGCCCCGGGCGGGACCGGCGCCGGCCGGCGGAATCCGTCCCCACGGATTACGCCCCCCACCCCCGGGAGCAGCTCATGACCACGGCCCTGGACTACAGCCTCCACACCAGTCCCGCCCCGCTACGGGCCGGCACCGAGGACGCCCCCGGACGCGCCACGCTGCGGATCACCCTGGGCAACCCGGGCCCGGATCCGGTCAGCTGCGGGACGATCGCCCTGACCCTGCCGACCGGGGAGGGGAGCGAGGCGCTGACCGCCACACCGGGGACGATCACCGCGCGCACCGACGACGCCGGCTGGTCGGCGGAGCACCGGGGCGACGGGATCTTCCACGTACGGCCGGTCGCACCCGGCACCGAACTGGGGCCGGGCGCGCGGATCGTGGTCACGCTCGACGGCGTCGCGGTGAACCGGGCCGTCGGGACGGTCACCCTCGGGATCAGCGAGGTCGGGGATCAGGGCGTGCCCGGGGACGACGGGCCGGTGGGCTCGCCGCAGCGGGCCGGCGCCGAGGCCCTGCGGCTGGTCAAGGCGGCTCCGACCGCGATGCTGGAGGACTTCCGGCCCGACCGGGTCGCGGTCCCCAACGGCGAGACGGTGACGCTGACCTGGAAGTGCGAGGTGGGCCCGGACTACGAGATCTTCTTCGCGGACCAGCGTCGTTCGGTCAACGGCTTCATCGACACCGAGGGCAACGGGTCCTGGACCTCCCCCGCCCTGACCACCGCCACCGCGTTCATGCTGCTGGGTTCCACCGCGAAGGACGGCGTGCCCGTCACGTACGGTCTGACCGCGGCCGTGACCGTCGACATGCCCGATCTCGAGGTCGGCGACCTCGATGCCAACGGGTCCGTCCGCCTCTTCGGCCAGGCCCAGGAGGTCGACTGGGGGACCGAGAGCGAGCCCAAGTCGTATGTCGCCGACACCGACGGCCTGATCACGGGCTACATCAAGACCACCCTCGACGGTGCTCCGGCGCACCTGAACGTGTTCGTCACCCCGCCCCATCTGCGCCGGCAGAAGTTCGCCACACAGTCCTGGGACGCCCGCGGCGGCACCGACAACCAGGAGGCGAGCCTGATCGTGCCCGTGCCCCGGGGCTCGGCGGTGCGGGTGATCCGACGAGGGGACGAGAACTTCACCGCCGCCCTCACCTGGTTCCCGTTCGGCACCGGCCCGCTGCGCGAACCCCAGTCCTGAACCCCGTACGCTCCAAGGAGACTTCGGCATGACCCAGAACGACACCACCGCGGACCTCGTGGCCCGCGGCATCGACGCCGCCTTCACCATCCCGGACTCGGGCGGGTCCCGGGCCGCCGTCTTCATGGTCCGCGGCGGCTGGGCCGTCCAGTACGACGCCGCCTCGGTGGCCCCGCCCACCCGCGGAACCGCCCTGCGCGAGCTGTGGCCCAAGCTGCCCGCCGCCTATCTGAACGGGTTCGACGCCGCCTGTTCCACCGACTCCGCCCGGGTGTACCTCTTCAAGGGCGCGACCTGCGTCCTGTACGACATGGAGCGCAACGAGCCGGTGGGCGGGTCCGGCCCGGTGCCGATCGGGGACAAGTTCCCCGGTCTGCGCAAGGACGCCCCGGAGTTCGCCGACGGTGTCGACGCCGGCCTGCCGGCGCCGGACGGCACGGTGTACCTCTTCCGCGGCAGCCGGTGCGTCCAATACGACATCGAGTACGACGAGGTCGTGGTGCAGGGCCCGATCGCCGACATCTGGCGCAACCCCGCGTACCCCGACTCCGAGGTGTACGGCGGTGTCGCGGCCGCCTTCTCCCACCCGGCCACCAGCAACGGCTACCTCCTCACCCCGGACGGCACGCGCTACGTCGAGTGCGACACCGACCGGCACCGCGTCACCTCCGGCACCAAGCTGCTGCGGGACCGGTGGCCGTACCGCACGTTCCTCGGGGTGGTCGACAGCACGGAGGAGCTGCTGCGGGTGTTCGACGCCGACACCGGGCAGCAGATCCGGCAGGCCTCGATCGGCCGGTCCCAGAACGTCTCCTTCTCCCAGGACGGTTTCCTCGCGCTCGCGCCCACGTACCAGTCGGGGCAGCTCGCCCTCGTGGACGTCACCGCCGGTACGCTCACGACCGTGCCGGCCGGCTCGAACGCGTTCGGCCTGGGGGTCCTGCCCGACGGCTCCGCCGCGTACGTCGGCAGCCTCGACGGCCCGGACATCCAGGTGATCGACCTCGCCACCGGCGCCTCGGTCCCGGTGGACGTCGGCAGCGACACCACCGCCCTGCTGCCCTCCCCCGACGGCCGTCACGTCTACGTCACCTGCCGGTCCACGGACGACGTGGCCGTGGTGGACACCGCCACCCGTCAGGTGGTCCGGCGCGCGGACGGCGGCTCCCGGCCCACGGAGGCGGCGATCACCCCGGACGGCTCCGTGCTCGGTCTGGTCAACCGCACCTCGGGCAGCAGCTTCGTCGCCCTGGTGAACGCGGCGGGCGGGGGCGGCCCGCGGCTGGTCGAGGTCGGGCGGGACCTGTCGTGCGTGGCGCCGTCCCCGGACTCCCGGCTCTTCTACGCGGCGGACCTCGGCCCCGACGTACGGGTGGTCGACATCGCGACGGCGAGGGTGGTGGGTTCCGTCCGGGTGGAGGGCGAACGCCCGAACTCGGTCGTGGTCTCCCCCGACGGCGCGCACCTCTTCGTCGTCGGCTACCGCGGGAACGCGGTGAAGAAGATGTCGTTGTCCAGCGGGGAGGAGGTCGCCTCGTTCCCGCTCGGCGCCCAGTTGTTCGAGTACGCGTACCTGGGCATCGGCCCGGCGTGGGGCTGAGGGGAGCGGCGGGGGCGGCGGGGGCGGCGGTGGACGGGTACGACGCGACGGCCCCCCTGCTCACGTACACGGTGGAGACCGATCCGGCACCGCTCCAGGTCTCGCAGGGCCCGACGCCGACGCCGCAGACGCTGCGGATCACCGTCACCCACCACGGGGACGACCCGGTCACCGTCGAGGAGATCCGGCTCTCCTTCCCGGTGGGCCTCGGGCCGGACGACCTGACGGCCACCCCGGACAATGCCGAGCCGCAGGTCGACGACAACAGGCGGTGGCGGTTCGAGTACGACGACGACAGCCAGTCGTTCGTCCTGACCCCGCTGCGCAACCGCCCGCTGGATCCCGGGGACCAGCTGGAGCTGACGATCGCCGCCGTCGCGGTCAACTGGGAGGTCGGGACCAGCCGGCTGACCGTGGCCGAGAAGACCGAGGACGGCGGGGAGACCCGGTACCAGGAGTGGCCGCTGGCCAAGGTGCCCGCGGGATTCACGGTGGGCGACTTCCGGCCGGAGTACGTCCTGGTCCAGAGCGGCCGCTCCGCCGAGCTGACCTGGCGGGGCGACAGCCGGCCCGGGGCGACGTACACGATGCTGCACGACGGCGAGCCGGCCGACGTCACCGCCGTCCGCCGCTGGGTTTCCCCGGCGCTGCACCGCGACACGGCGTTCGCGCTGGTGGTGCGGGTCCGGGACGGGGCATTCGGGATGGAGGGGGCGGACGGGACGAAAGGAGCGGACGCGGACGCGGCGGAGGCCGAGTACGCGCTGACGACCCTGGTCACGGTCGCGCGCCCCGACCTGGCCGTCAACGACCTCACGGTGTGGGGGCGCGCGACGCTCACCCATCTGCCCGTCGAGTTCGGCCTGGGGGAGGCGGACGAACGGGTCTGCACGGCGGAGACGGACGGCTTCCTCGTCGGTCACCTGATCGCCGAGGAGGACGTCGCGGGGGACGGTGCCCCGACCCTCACCGTCACCGTCTCCGCGGACGGAGCGGACCGCCGTACCAGCGTGCAGGCCCGCCAGGCCCCGCCGGATCCCGGTGACGCCGGTTTCCCCGGGGTCCGGCTGACGGCCGTCGTCCCCCGGGGGGCCGTGGTGACGATCGGCCGGTCGGGCACCGCCGCGAGCCGGTACCGGCTCGCGTGGCTCCCCTTCGGTACCGGCGAGCTCAAGGAACCGGCGGGCGGGGCGCCACTGGGCCCTGTACGGACCGGCCGGCGCGAGGGGAGTGAGGCACGCCGGGCCCATGGCTGACCGTGCGGGGGTGGTGGGGCGTGGCGCGCGGGGGCTACCCGTGGACCGCGGACGTGTCGGCCGCGATGCTGCGGCGTACCTGGTCCTCCTGGGCGAGACGCCGCAGCATCTCGAACACCGGGGCGCAGATCGCGAAGACGATGACGGCCCGCTCGGCCAGCGCCACCGGGTCGTCGAGGCCTGCCGCGCGCTCGAGGTCCAGCCGGGCCACCTGCTCGGCCAGTCGCGCGTAGGCGGCGAGCTCGCCCGGGGCGTAGCGGGCGTCCAGCCGGCACAGCGCCTCCAGCGCCGTCGTCAGCCCCTGCACGTGCGGTGACGTGCCGGGCACCTGCCAGTCCAGGGCCGCGAGCAGCTCCGCCACCTCGGTGGCCGCGGCGCCCGCGCCGGCCTCGGCCCCGGCGTCCTCCTCCTCGTGGGCCGCGGCCCGCTGGGCGGCGACCGGAACCGGCAGGGCGTAGCTGACCGCTCCGAGGGCGCCCTCGGAGCGGTCGGCCTGGTCGACGGCTCCGAGCACCTCACGGGTGGCCGCGATGGACAGGCCGCCGAGCGTGGTCAGCGCCTTGATCAGCCGCAGCCGCTGCGCGTGCTCCTCCCCGTACTCGGCCAGGGTCGCTGCCGTCGCCCGCCCCGCGGGCAGCAGTCCCTGGCGCAGGAAGTACTTGATGCTGGCGACCGGCACGCCGGTGCGCCGGCTGAGCTCCGAGATCTTCATACGGCTTCCCTGCTGGTCACACGGTCCGGTGCCGGTCGTCGACGATTGGACACCACAACAAGATACTGCCACTATCCAATGACTGGATACTTCAGGTATCCAGCCCAGGAACGCAGCCGAAGCCGCACCGGAGAATCGATGCCCCACCCCACTCCCCCCTCCGTGCTCCGCCGACCCCAGCTGTGGATCGTGACGGGGCTCATCGCCGCGGTCGTCTCGATCCTGTTCGCCCTGCTCTACGTCGGTGGCAACGTCGATCCCAGAGGCAACCTGCGTGACCTGCCCGTGGCCCTGGTCAACACCGACCGCGGCGCGGACACGGGCGGCCGCCACGTCAACCTGGGCGAGCAGGTCGTCGCCGGCATCCAGAAGGCCGCCAAGGGCGACCGGAGCATCGACTGGCAGGTCGTCAGCCGCGCGGAGGCGGACAAGCGGCTGGGCCAGGGCAAGGTCTTCGGCGCCCTCGTCATACCCGCCGACTACTCCGCCACCGTGGCCGCGCTCACCGCGCCGCAGCCGGCGCCCCAGGGCAAGGCCGCACCGCCGACCCTGACCGTGCTGACCAACCAGGCAGCGGGCAGCATCGGCTCCTCCATGGCTTCCCAGGCCGCCCAGAAGGCCGCCCACACCGCCTCCACGCAGCTGGGCCAGGAACTCCTCCAGCAGGCCGGCTCCCAGAAGACCCCGCTCCCGACGGCCGCCCAGCTCACGCTGGCCGACCCGGTGACCGTGAACGTCACCGACGGCCACCCCGTCGGTGCCCGCAGCGCCATGGGGCTGAGCGCCTTCTACTACGCACTGGTACTGGTCGTCTGCGGCCTGCTCGGCGCCAACCTGGTCAACTCCCAGGTCGACACCGCCCTGGGCTACCTGCACGCCGACTTCGGCCCCATCCGCAAGCGCGAACCGGTCCAGCACACCAGCCGCGTCCGCACCCTGGCCATCGGCATCGCGCTCATGCTCGGCCTGTCCGTGGTGATGGGCACCCTGGTCGAGGTCGCCACGGTCGGCATCCTCGACATGGACGCCTCCCGTCTCGGCCTGCTGTGGCTCTACTCGGTCGCCACCATCGCGGTCGTCGGCATCGGCGGCCTGGCCCTGTTCGCCGCCTTCGGCGCCCCCGGCATGCTGGTGGCCACCATCGTCTTCATCGCCATGGCCGTCCCCTCCTCCGGCGCCACCGTGCCGGTGCAGGCACTGCCCGGGTTCTTCCGCACCCTCGCCGAGTTCGAGCCGCTGCGCCAGATCACCGAGGGCCTGCGCTCCCTCTTCTACTACGGGGCCCAGGCCGACGCGGGCCTGACCCGGGCGTGGACGGCGATGGGCGCCGCCCTGATCGCCGCGCTGATCTTCGGCTTCGCCGTAGCCCGCCTCTACGACCACCGCGGCCTGCACCGCATCCCCCTGCCGGACCCCGGAACCGACGCCGAGTCCGGGACCGTGCCGGGGGCCGAGTCCGGGACCCCCGAGTCCCCTGAACCCCGGCAGCCGCAGGTGAGTTCACCGACCGCCGGATAGCGGCCATCACGAACGGACCCAGGCACTGATCGGAACGTCGGGATCCGACCGGCTCGTCGACGCGTACGCGATCGAGGAGCCGGTCGGGGAGTTCGCCGGGGACCCCGCGACGGCCGCGCTGATCGCCGTGCTGGTCGCGAGGGTCGGACTCGGGACGTTCTGCTCGCAATGCTCGCCCTGTACCTGACCGAGCAGGCGCTCTTCGTCCGCCGCGGCTGTACGCATCCACCGGCCGCCACCCGTCCCCGGGGCGGGTGACCGGTGTCCGGGCGGCGGGCGGGGGCGTACCAGGCGGCGGAAGGCGGCCCGGTAGGCGCTCGGGCGGTGACCGGTGTGGCGGGCGAAGAGGGCGGCGAAGGTGCCGGGGTCCCGGTAGCCGACGGCCGCGGCGACGGCGGCGACGGTGCGGTCGGTGGTCTCCAGGAGGTGGCGGGCGCGGCGTACCCGGGAGGCCTGCAGATGGGCCAGCGGGCTGCGGCCGGTCTCCTCGGCGAAGCGGCGCAGCAGCGTGCGGGTGCTGACCCCGAAGGAGTCCGCCAGCGTGGCCAGGTCGTACCGCTCGGCGAGGCTCTGGTCGAGCCGGCGCATGACCCGCTCGGAGAACTCCCGGCCGGGCTGCGGCAGGAGCCTCGGGTCGACGTACGGCGCCTGGGAGGTCCGCGCGTCGTCGACGAGCGCCACGCGGGCGGTGGTGCGGGCCACCCGCGCACCGTTGTGCCGGCGGATCAGGTCCAGCGCGAAGTCGTACATGGCGCTGAACGCGGCCGTGGTCGTCACCCCTGTGTCGGTGACGACCAGGTGCTCGGGCCGTACGTCGGCTTCCGGGCGGCGCCTGGCCAGTTCGCCGGCGTGCAGCCAGGAGGTGGTGGCGCGGCGCCCGTCGAGCAGCCCGGCCTCGGCGAGGAGGAACGCGCCGACGCAGAGGGAGACGACGGCGGTCCCGGCGGCGGCCTGCGCGCGGATCGCCGCGATCTCGGGCGCGAGCCGGGCGAGCCGGGCGTCGAGATCGGCGTCCGGGCGCACTTCGAAGCCGGGGACCACGAGGACGTCGACCTCGCGCAGGGGGCGCACGTCGAGGATCGCGCCGCCCGAGGCGGTGACCCGGCGGCGGGGCGAGACGACCGACACCCGGTAGCCGGGCGCGTGTGGTCCGGCGACGTGCCCGGCCATCGTCAGCAGATCGGGGACGCCGAACACTTCGGACGCGAAGCAGTCCGGGTACGCCAGCACCCCGACCCTCAGCGCGCCCGGCCCGGGGCCCGGACCCGCGCCGTCCGCCGGCTGCCACGCCGTCCGCTCCATCGCCCCCGTACCCCCTGGTGTCCCCGGCCCCTGGCCCCGGCGATCGGCCCTGTCCCCCGCCCGGCCGCCCCCGCGTGTGGCGAGACTACCCCCGGCCCTGGCGATCCCGCCCCTCCCCCGGCGGCTGCCCGGGGCCCAGGCTGGCCCCATGAGCGACGACGATCCGATCACCGACTTCACCCGCCGGAACGTGACCGTGGAGGGGGTGGCGAAGACCGTGTACGTGGCCGGGACCGGGCCCGCGGTCGTGGTGATGCCCGAGATGCCGGGCATCAGTCCCGACGTGCTGCGGCTCGCGCGCTGGGTACGGGACGCGGGCTTCACCGTCCACGTGCCCTCCCTGTTCGGGAGCGACGGCGCCTTCCCCACGGTCGAGGGCGGCCGGGACGTGGTCCGGCGCGCCTGCGTGAGTGCGGAGTTCCGCGCCTTCGCCGGGGGCGGCACCAGCCCGGTGACGGTCTGGCTGCGCGGGCTGGCGCGTCAGGCCCACACCGCCTGCGGCGGTCCCGGGGTGGGCGCGATCGGCCTGTGCTTCACGGGCAACTTCGCCCTGACCATGGCCCTGGAACCGGCGGTGATCGCACCGGTGGTCAATCACCCGTCGCTGCCGCTCGACGACCCCGGCGGGCTCGAACTCGACGCGGCGGACGCACGCGCGGTGCGCGACCGGCTCCACCGCGACGGACTCACCGTCCTCGCCTACCGTTTCGAGGGCGACCGCTGGTGCACGGGGCAGCGCTTCGCCGCATACCGCGCGCTGCTCGGCGACGCCTTCGACGGGCGGGTCCTCCCGGACGGCGCCGCCAACCCGGCCCCGCCGCCCTTCTTCGCCGACCTGGTCGGCACCCCGCACAGCGTCGTCACCGCCCACCTCGTCGACGAGGCCGGACACCCCACGGTCCGGGCCCGCGACGAGATCCTCGCCTTCCTCACCGGCCGCCTGCGACCGCACGGGAACCGGTCGCTGCCCGCCACCTGACCGGGCGGCGGCGCGGGGCGGCATACGCGCGGACGCGCGAACGCCCGGCCGGGAGATCCGGGCCGGGCGTCCGCGCGTACCTGCGTGTGTCTGTGTGTCCACCGGCTTAGTACCAGTGGTTGGCCTGCCAGAAGTTCCAGGCCTTGACCGGGCTGCCGTAGCGCTCGTTCATGTAGTCCAGGCCCCACTTGATCTGGGTGGCCGGGTTGGTCTTCCAGTCCGCGCCCGCGGAGGCCATCTTCGAGGCCGGCAGGGCCTGGACCAGGCCGTAGGCGCCGGAGGAGGCGTTGGTGGCCTTGTGGTTCCAGCCGCTCTCGTGCGTGACGATCTTGTCGAACGCCGCGTACTGGGCCGGGTCCTTGATCATCTGCTGGGCGATCGCCTTGGCGCTCGACGGGGCGGCCTGGGCGGGAACCGCGGCCAGCATGGAACCGGCGGCGGCGAGGCCGACGACGGTGCCCGCGAGAGTCTTCTTGGAGGCGGCGATGCGGCGGATGACGGAGACGGACACAGGCGAACCTTCCGGAGGGGACAGAGACGGTCGCTCGCATGCCGAAGACATGCGTGAGCCACTCACGCGAGGGAGAGGGGTTCGTCCGGCGGGGGGCGGTGCGCCCCGGCCGCCTTGGCGACAACACCAGTTAGCCAGGCCGCCGAAGCCCTGGCAAAGAGCTCGCTTACTAGCCCTCCTCGCAGCGCGGGCCCCCAGGGCGGGCCCCGCCGTGATCAATGTCTGCGCAGGTGGGGGCCGGTATGAGGGGCCGTGCACAGGCCGTCCGCGGACTACTAATCCACGTCGTATGTGACGTGGGCCCTATGGGGCGGCTCACCAGCGGGAGGCCCGGATGTCACCCTTCGCAGCCGTGCGGACACCGGTACGTGGCGGGTTCCGGGCCGGCTCGCGGGGGTCAGCGGTTGTGGAAGAGCACTTCCGGGTTGGCCGCCGACGGTCCCTCCAGCAGCGGCCGTGCGGCGCCCTTCAGGTGCCGGTCGAAGAAGGCCCCGACGTAGGCGCGGGTGAGGGCCAGGGCCCGGTCGCCCGGCAGCGGAGCGCGTGGCACGCCGAAGTGGTCCAGGAAGACGGCCGCGTCGGTGAAGGTGAAGTGGTCGGACCCGGCGAGGGTCAGCCATCGCTTCCAGCCGCCGAACCGCTGCCAGGCGGCGTCCCACGTGTGGTCCAGGCCACCCGGCCGGTGCATCTCGTCGTCGGTGCCGAGCAGCATGAACGGGCGCCCGCCCAGCCCCTCCTCCGGCAGCGTGTCGTGGAAGGCGCCGTCCATGTTGACGCCCGCGCGGACGCGTCCGTCGGCCAGCATCGCGGTCGCGGCACTCGCTCCCCCGATGGAATGGCCGGCCATGCCGATCCGCCGCCGGTCGATCGTTCCCGCGTACCTCCACGCCGGACGGTCTCCCGTCAGCCGGTCCAGCACGTACGACACGTCCCGGGCCCGGCCGGCGGTGATCATGCTCTCCGGCACCTGTCCCTCGCTGACGGGCCCGCACGCCGCGCAGGTCAGCAGGCGGCCGTCGGGGGTCTGGATGCCCAGGGACTCGTAGGCATGGTCCACGGACGCCACCACGTATCCGCGGGCGGCGAGGTCTTCGGCCAGGGCGGTGAGGGTGTAGCGGGAGGCCGTGAAACCGGGAGACAGGACGACGAGCGGGTAGCGGCCGGGGGCCGGACGCACGTCGGTCCCGGCCCAGGTGCGCGTCGCGCTCAGGTCGGCCGCCGGTACGGCGTCGCCGAGTCCGTAGCCCTCGAGCAGGGCCCGGGTCTCCGGGGTGGTCGCGTAGGGGGCCGCGGGGCCCGTACCGGGGCGCCTGGCGGGATAGTGGAGCGTCACCATCAGCTCCCGTCCGTCGGCGGACGGCACCCACGGGTCGGGGCGGGACCGGTCCACGAGGTGGAGGACGGACCTGCCGACGGGCAACGGACCCGTCGGGCGCGGGAGTTCCGCAGGTCCCTCCGCCCTCGCGCCGGCCGCGGCGGTGGCCGGCGGGCGCGCTGCGGAGGGCGCGGAGGGCTCCGAGGCCGCGGACGGGCCCGCGAGGGCGAGCGGCAGGGACAGGGACAGCGCGAGGACGGCGGCCGTGGCCGCCCTGGTGAGAGTGGGCATGCCGACGACGCTAGCGAGCGGCGGCCGGGCGCGGCGTCAGACCGCGGTCGCGACGGCATACGCTGCTGGTCGGACTTCCGATACCAACTCGCATGCTGTGACGGCCGCTTGGAACGGAAGAGGCCCATCGGTCCGGGACGGCCGCTAAGGGTACGCCCCGCTGCCGCCGGCGCGCTGCCCGGTGGCCGCGTCGGTCCGGCGGCGGGCGCCGGCTGCCTCGTGCCGGAACTCGCGCGGCGTCATGTCGTACGTCCTGCGGAACGCGCGGCTGAACTCGGCGGGTTGGTGGAATCCCCACCGGGCGACCAGGGCCGCGATCGGGTGGCCGAGCAGGCGGGGGTCGGCGAGGTCCCTGCGGCAGCGTTCGAGCCGTCGGCGGCGGATCGTGGCGGAGACGGTTTCCGGTTCGGGCCGGAACAGCAGGTGCAGGGCTCGGATCGAGATGTGGTGCTGCGCCGCGATGCCGGCCGGTCCGAGGTCGGGGTCGCCGAGATGGCCGTCGATGAACGCGTGGATCCGCGCCAGCAGGACCTGACGACGGGTCTCGGCCGGCAGCTCCGGGGTGGCGTCGAGGTGGTCGGCGACGAGCGCCGCGGCAAGGTCGAGGGCGACGGTGCCGAGCCGGTACGTCGCCGCCGGCGTCAGTTCGCCGGCACGGCCGATCACGGTGGTCAGGTACCGGCACAGGAGGGCGCCCGGGACTCCCGCGGGTGACAGCGGCCGGGACAGGAGGCGGTCGGCCCGGCCCGCGGGCAGCGGGAAGACGCTCTTGGGGAGGGTCAGGAACGTGGACTCGCACGGGCCGTGTCCACCGGGGTAACAGACCTCCAACGGGTAGGAGGTGTCGAAGAGGACCAGTCCGCCGGTGTCGACCGCCGCCTCGTTGCGGCGCTGACTCGCCTGCAGCGGGCCGCCGTCGACCATCACCAGGGTGTAGGTCTCCGGGTCCGCGCGCCGGATGTGCGCGGGAGAGCGGACCGCGCGCAGGGGTGCGAAGGAGGACCACGTGACCCGCGTCGTGCCCAGATCCACGTCCCGGAGCCGGGCCCGGTAGTCGTGGGTGTGGGACGTGAGGAGCGTGAAGGGGGCGATGGTGCGGTCGACGACGTCGCACCACCAGTCGAAGCGGTCGCCGGCCGGCACGTCCGTGCTCGACGCGGCCAGCTGGGTCCCGGCGGTGCCTTCCGATGGCTGATCCACCCGTGTCATGGTGGGGTCGCGGGGCGCCCCGGAGAAGGCGTCGTTCGGTCAACTCCGGCTGCACGCACGCCGGGGGCCGGTGCCGACGGCCGGATGAGGGCTTGGATCATGTACGCATGACGCACACGTCCCGGCGAACCCTGCTGTCGGCCATCGCCGCCTCCGCGACCGTTCCGTTGTCCGCCCTGGCCACCGCGCCCTCCGCGCGGGCCACACAGGGGGCCGTCGCGGCCGCGCCGGGGGCCGTCGCGGCGTCGGCCCCGTCCGGGCTCGCCGGACCCGCGTCGTCCGTGACCATGACGGCCCTGGACGCCTCGTGGTTCACGCAGGTCACGCTGGAGTCCGAGCTCAGCGCCACCGTGCTGCCGGGGGCCCCGGCCCGTACCGAGGTCACCTCGGGAGGCCGCCGGGTCGCCCTGCTCACCCACGGCGCCCGCACCGTTCTCGTGCCGGGCCCGCGGCGCACCTTCACGGAGGACAAGCAGCCGTTCGCCGAGGACTTCGGCCGTACCCTGCCCGACCCCGCCCTGGCCCCCTCCCAGCGCGTCTACTGGGGCAATTCACCGGGCGGCGGCACATGGGAGACCCACGGCCCGGCCGACAGCGACTTCTCGGTGACGCCCGGCCGCGGTCTCATCGCGCTCACCACCGACGGTACGAGCCGCTACTGCACCCTGAAGGACGACGGGATCACGGACGTCGACGTCGAGGCCGTCGCGGGCTTCGACAAGGTACCGACGGGAGACGCCTGTTCGTTCGCCCTGGTCTTCGGTCACACCTCGCCGGACAGCCACCACCGGGCCCGGCTCTCCTTCCTCACCACCGGGGCCGTCGAGCTGCGGCTGGAGAAGGTGGCCGGCGGGAACGCCACCGCGCTGGCCGCGCCCCTCACCCTGGCCACCGGCGTGCCCGCCCGGACGGCGTGGGGCATACGGGTCCTGCGGGAAGGGACGCGCATCCGGGTCAAGGCATGGCGCGCGTCCGCGGGGCAGCCGGCCGCGTGGCACGTCGACGTCGTCGACGGCCCGGCCCTCCCGGGGCGGGTGGGCCTGCGCGCACTCGCCAACCAGGGCTGCACCAGCCTGCCCCTCACCCTGTCCGTGACCGGCTTCCGGGTCGCCGACGCCGCGTGGGAGGCACCGCCGAGCGTCACCCACGGCGACTGGGTGCGGGTGCTGCCCGAACCCTTCGACGGCACGTGGACCCCGGCCCTGGAGCAGACCGTGCGCGGCTGGATCGGCTCCCCCGCCCCGGACGTTCTGGCGTACGCGGCCATGTTCCTGCCCGGCGCGCCCGCCGTGAGCGCCGGCGCGGGACCCGCCGCGGGCCGCAAGGTGCTCGGCGAGGCGACGTACAGTCCCGCCGGCCTGCGCGGCGAACGCACGGTCGGCGCCGACTTCCACGAGTTCACGGGCGTCGACTGGACCTTCCCGAACGGCACGGTCAGGGCGGCGGACCCGGCCTTCGCGGGCTCGCTCGACTGCTCCGGCTACACCCGCATGGTGTACGGCTACCACGCGGGCGTGCCGGTGGCGGACGTGCACGACGCCTCGCCCGCCCGGCTGCCGCGGACGTCCGCGCAGATGGCCGACCGCGCCCCCGGCGTGCGTCTCGCCCGCACCACCGGATCCACCGCGCAGGTCATCGCCCTGCTCCAGCCCGGTGACCTGCTGCTGTGGGATGCCGATGAGGACGGGGAGGTGGACCACGTGGGCATCTACCTGGGCGCCGACGCGCTGGGCAAGGCCCGTTTCCTCTCCAGCCGCAAGACCGTCAACGGCCCCACGATGGCCGATGTCGCCGGCGCCTCACTGCTGGACGGGGGCGGCACCTACGACAAGACCCTGCACACGGTGCACCGCCTCTGACGCCGGACGCCTTCCCCTGCCGGGCCGTCAAGGGGCAACCGGGCGCTACGGCCGTTCCGGCTGCCCCGACGGCCCGGGCGGGAGGCGGCGCAGGGCCTCCTTGCGGGTGAGCGGGGCGACGCGCGTGCCGTGCCGCTCCACCCACGCGACCACGAACTCGGGGTCCCGTACGGAGGTTTCCCGCAGGACCCAGCCCAGGGCCTTGCGGATGAAGAACTCCCGCTCGTCGACGAGGGCGTCCGCGTAGCGGGTGAGGCGGCCCGGGTCGGGGCGGCCCGTCCTGATGCCGGGCAGCAGCGCCAGGAGCGCGGAGCGGCGGAGCCAGAAGTCGGCGTCCGTGACCCACTGGTCCAGTACGGTCCCGGCCGCCGGGTCGCGCAGCGCGATCACGCCGGCGCAGTGCACGGCCAGCGGGTCCACCAGGGCCCAGGTGCGGCACTCGCGCAGCACTGCCTCGACGTCCGGCAGGTGGGTGGCGTCCAGCGTCCGCGCGTACTGGACCAGGAGTTCGACCGCCGCCCAGCGGTATTCGTACACGGGCTGCCCGGCGCGCTCCGGTGCGGACCACAGCTCCCGGGCGAGGGCGAGGACGTACGGGGCCGGCCGGGCGCCGAGCGCCCGGCGGGTGCGGGTGACGCTGCGGCGCATGTCCGGCACGCCGACGCCGAGGTGGCGCAGGTCGCTGTGCAGGTAGGCGCGCTGCTGCTCGGCCCGGACCGGGTCGGCCCGTGCGGACAGGGCGGCCCTGAGTTCCGCCGCCGTCCCCTTGGGGTCGGTGTCGTCTGCCGTCATGCCGTGTCCTTCCCTTCGCTTCCCTTCGTGCCGGAGCGGACGCCGCCGGGCGCCGGATGCGCGACAGCGGTCCCGGGGGGCCGGTCGTGCGGGTCAGTCGTCGGCCGGATGCATCACGTCGACCCCCTGGTCGCGCAGTTCCGCGACCACGGGGTTGTCGGCGGGTGCGTCCGTGACGACCAGGGCGATCTCCTCCATGGAGCAGATCCGCCCGAGGGCCGCGCGGCCGAGCTTGTCGGCGGTCGCGACGAGGATCACCCGCTGCGCGGAGGCCACGGCGGCCCGCTTCACCTGGACGTCGTCGAGGTTGTAGGCGGTGGCCCCCTGTACCGGGTCGACGCCGCAGCAGCCCAGGACGAACGTGTCGAAGCAGAGGTCCTCGAAGGTCCGGAGGGGGGTGTGGCCGTAGAACGAGAGCTCCTCCTGGCGCACTTGGCCTCCGGGCATCACCAGCTGCACGCCGGGGTGCGTGGAGAGGGCGAAGGCCGCGTGCAGGGAGAGGGGGGCGACGGTGAACTGGCGGTCGGCCATCGCCCTGGCGACGGCCACGGCCGTGGTGCCGGTGTCCAGGGCCACGGTCTCGCCGTCGGTGAGCAGTCCGACCACGGTACGGGCCAGCCGTTCCTTGGCCGGGCCCCCCGACATGGCACGGACGGCGTACGGCGGTTCCATGCCGCCGGGCAGGCTGCTCACCGCTCCGCCGCGCACCCTGCGCAGGGCACCCCGGGACTCGAGCACCTCGAGGTCCCGCCGCACGGTCATCTCGGACGCGCCGGTCGCCCGGGCCAGCTCGGCCACCGTCGCGCGGTTCTGCTGCATGAGCAGGCCCACGACGAACTTGTGCCTCTCCATCACGTTCATGTGTCTGCTTTTAGCACAGCTGGGGGATGGTGGGGCCACCGTGAACGTTTCTCACACGCGATCTGTTGAATTGAACATCCAACATGATTAATGTGTGCGCTTCGACGTGAATATCACCCGCGTACGAACACATCGAGCGTTCATACGCTCATGAACACTGAGGAGAGCGATGCCCGCCATCAGTGGGACCGACCTGCCGCAGGCCCGGAAACCGCTCCTGACGACCGTCGCCATCGGCGCCTCGTGCCTGGCGTTCGTCGTGATCGGCGCCCTGCAGGCGCTCTACGGACCGGCGATCCCCGCCCTGCGGGAGGAATACGGCCTCAGCCCCGCCGTCGCCGGGCTCAGCCTCAGCGCCCACTTCATCGGCGCGCTGCTGGGCGTGCTGGTCTACCACCTGCTGCGCGGGCGGCTGAACAACCGGGTGCTGCTCGGTGGTTCCTACGTGCTCATGGCCGCGGGCGCGGCCGGCTTCGCGCTGTCGCCGACCTGGATACCGGCCCTCACCGGCACCTTCGTCATCGGCCTGGGCTTCGGTGGCATCGACTACGGCCTCAACCAGCTCTTCGCCGTCGGCTTCGGCCACCGCAGCACGGCCATGCTCAACCTGCTCAACGCGCACTTCGGGATCGGCGCCATCGCGGGGCCGGCCCTGATCGGGCGGCTGGGATCGGACGCCTACCCGGCGGTCTTCATCGGGATCGGCGTGATCAGCCTGCTGATCCTCGCCACGCTGGGCGGTGTGGCACCGCGCGAGCCCGAGCCCGAGCCCGGGCCGGACCCGGCGCGGGGCGCTTCGGCATCCGGGGCCCGGGTGCTGCCGATCATCTCGGTGTTCATCGGGATCTACGTGCTGCACGTCGCCATCGAGACGGGCGTCGGCGGATGGGAGCCCACCCACCTCGAAGCGGTCGGCTACGGAACCGCCACCGCCGCGACGGCGACCTCCGCCTACTGGGCCGCCATGACCGTCGGCCGGTTCGTCGTCGCCCCGCTCAGCCTGCGCTGGTCCGCGCCGTCGATCCTGGTCGTGGCGTGCGCGGGCATGGCCGGCTTCCTGCTCCTGGCCACCGTCCCGGCGCTGGCCCCGTACGCGTACGTCGGCGTCGGGCTCATGATCGCGCCCATCTTCCCGACCTGCCTGCCCTGGCTCAACCGTGCCGTGCCCGGCGTGGCCGCGGCCGGTGCGTACGTGATCGCCGCCTCGATGATCGGCGGGGTGGCCTTCCCCCCGGTGCTCGGCGCGCTGATCGGCTCGGCGGACGTGCGGACGGCGCCGCTGGTGCTGTTCGGCCTCGCCGTCGTGTGCGCCGTCCTGAGCCTGTGGCTCCGCGGGAACGCGCCCGACCCCGGTGGGGTGAGTGCCCGCGGCAGGTCCCGTCCGGCCCCGCCGAGGGGTGGTGAAGGCCGGCCCGAATAAATCCCGGCGGAGTCCGATCGCTTCGCTTACGCTGGTCCTACCGACGCGGGGTGGAGCAGTTCGGTAGCTCGCTGGGCTCATAACCCAGAGGTCGCATGGTTCAAATCCTGCCCCCGCTACCACGGCACCGGCCCCTCGACCACCAGGTCGAGGGGCCGGTCGCGCGTCCGGGAGACATCGGTCGGCGGGGCGCCGACAATGAGGGAGAGGGAACAGACCTACGAGGGAGTCCGTGCCCCGGCGCTGCCGTTCGTCCGTCCGGAGCCGGTCCGGAAGGGGATGCGCTCCCATGACCACCGTCGCCGCCTACGCCGCACCCGCCGCCAAGGCCCCCCTGGAGCGTACGACCGTCGATCGCCGCGCGGTCGGCGAGCACGACGTACTGATCGACATCGTCTTCGTCGGCATCTGCCATTCCGACATCCACCAGGTCCGTGAGGGCTGGGGCAAGGCGATCTTCCCGATGGTGCCCGGACACGAGATCGCGGGCGTCGTCTCCGAAACCGGTTCCGGCGTGACGAGGTTCGCGGTCGGCGACCGGGTGGGCGTCGGTTGCATGGTCGACTCCTGCCGCGCGTGCGAGAACTGCCGGGCCGGTCTGGAGCAGTACTGCTCCGACGGACCCGTCTGGACGTACAACTCCGTCGGCAAGGACGGAGCGCCCACGTACGGGGGCTATGCGCAGCAGATCGTCGTCGACGAGAACTACGTGGTGCGCGTCCCCGACGCCCTGCCGCTGGACGTCGCCGCCCCCATGCTGTGCGCGGGCATCACCATGTACTCGCCGCTGCGGCACTGGGACGCCGGCCCCGGCAGGTCGGTCGCCGTCGTCGGCCTCGGCGGGATCGGGCACATGGGCGTGAAGATCGCGCACGCGCTGGGCGCCGAGGTCACCGTGCTGTCGCAGAGCCTGCGCAAGAAGGACGACGGCCTGCGGCTGGGCGCCGACCACTACTACGCCACCGCCGATCCGGCCACCTTCACGGACCTCGCCGGCAGTGTCGACCTCATCCTCAACACCGTCTCGGCGCCGCTCGACTTCGGCGCCTACTTCTCGCTGCTGCGCACGGACGGGGCCATGGTCAACCTCGGCATGCCGGAGGAGTCGGTGGGGATCGAGCTGGGTTCGCTGTTCGGCCTCCGGCGCAGCATGAGCAGTTCCGGCATCGGCGGTATCGCCGAGACCCAGGAGATGCTGGACTTCTGCGCCGAGCACGGGGTGGCGGCGCAGATCGAACTGATCCGGGCGGACGAGATCAACGAGGCCTACGAGCGTGTCCTCGCCAGCGACGTCCGCTACCGCTTCGTCATCGACACCGCCACCATCTGAGCGCCGGCCGCCGTCCGCCGTCCGGAGGGCGTCCCCCGACCCGGGTCAGGAGACCATCGGAGCGGCGTTCACCTCCGTCAGCCTGACCGTGTACAACCCGCTGCGCTCGCTCTTGACGTCCGTCACCTTCAGCTGGGTGCCCGGTGCGAGGATGTACTCCTCCTCCCCGGTGAACGCGGAGAAGCTCCTGATCCCGACCGCCTGGGCGGGCGTCACCTCGAAGAGCGTCCGCTTGCCGCGGCTGCCGAGGAAGGAGCGGGCCACGTTCAGCTCGGAGGTGCACGAGGAGACGCCCCACCAGGTCACCGTGCGGCCCACCGGGTACTGGTTGCGCAGGTCCAGCGACACACCGCGCCACAGAGGCTGCGTGTGGGACGGCAGCCCGGAGAGCGCCGAGAACAGCAGCCGCAGGTACGGCAGGTAGGGCGTGACCCTGCTGCGGTCGGGGGACCGCAGGACCGCGTTGATCTCCCGGTAGAACGCGGACTCGCAGGTGTAGAGGTAGAGCGCGGCGATCTCGTCGGCGGACAGGCCGGTGGACGTCTCGTCCGCCCGCCGCTTGCCGAAGTGGTGGGAGCGGTCGATGTGTCCGGCCAGCCCGGACAGCGTCTTGGCGACGGGGGCGACGGCGTCCTGGAAATCCATCAGCGGGGTGTCGAACACGCCGGTGATCGCCGGGAGGACCAGGCCCTCGTCCTTGACGCTGGTGAGGCGCTCCAGGTACAGCTGGTGCAGGTTCATCGTCGACTCGATGAAGGCGCCCATGCGGGCCGCGACTCCCCCGTCCGCGCCGGCCGCCGCCTCGTTCCAGCCCTTGCTCGGCAGCCAGTCGATCGCTTCGGCACCCAGTGACGTGAGCGCGTCGTTGACCAGGGCGAAGTGGTCGCCCTCGCAGAAGATGTCTCCCTGCGCCGCCGGGTTCGCGTGGTCGATGTGCCGGACCTCGACGTCCGGGTACTTCTGCTGGAGCAGCAGGACGACCCTCTTCAGGCTGCGGGCGTGCGCGCCCCACCAGGCGAACACGATCCCGCGGTCCTCCTCGGCGGCGTCCTGCTTGGCCTTGAGGATCTCCTCGACGATCCGTTCGGCGACGGGCCGCCAGAAGGCCGTGTGCTGGTCGGTGCCCATCGCTCCGTCGCCGCTGGCGGTGAGCGAGGCGTTCAGCAGCAGCACGCCCTGCGTGAGCATCGCCTGGAACCACTCCGGCGGCTGGACGGTCTCCTTCTCCTTCAGCAGCGCGCGGACGTCGGCGATGGGCGTCTTCTTGGCGATGCCGTACTTCCACATCGCGGCCGCCTTGATGAGGCAGCGGATGCTGACGACCCTGCCGAACTGGCTGTCCTTCCAGTCGCTGAAGGTGTTGTCGAACATGGCGATGCCGGTCGCGCTCTCCGGCCGCGGGTAGGGGTTCTGGCCGAAGGCGACGACCTTCCACTTGTGCGGCGGGTTGGGCTTGAGCGCCTGGAAGGTCAGCTCGCGCACCGGCACGACCTCGGGGCTGCGGCCCTTGCCGATGAACCGGGCGGCGTCGGGCTGGGCCTCGATGACCGGCTTGAGGAGCGGCAGCCAGGGCTCACCGCCGCCGTCGAAGAGTTCCGTGAGCGCCAGGGGGTCGTGGGCGTCGGCCTGGGCCTGGGCCTGTGCCTGGGTCGGCGCGGCGCCGTCGGTCACGTCGGTCATGGGGGAAGCACTCTCGGTCGTCGTGGTCGGGGCAGGGGCAGGCTGCACGGACTTCGGTGGCACGATGCGTACCCGCTGTTCGACGGGGGCGTCGTCGATGCCGCTCAGCTGCGCGACGATCGTGGCCCGCAACTCGTCGTCGTCCTCGAACCAGTGGTCGTGGAAGAGCGTGTAGCCGGTCCACATGAGGTTGGCGCACACCCTGGCCGGGACCCGGCCGGTCTGCGCGCCCATCCCGACGAGCGCCACGGAGCGGATGCTGCCCGGCGCCTTCCGGTTCTGCCGGTGAACGGCCTGGAACGCGGCGGCGCAAGCCAGCGCCACGTTCAGGGTGTCGCTCACGTTCTGGGAGGACTGCACCATGGTCGGCGTCGATATCAGGTACCGGGGGGTGGTCGCTCCCGACGGGACGCAGACCGCGCTGCCGACGGGGAGGACTCCGGCGAACCGGTCGCGGATCGCGCGCCGCACGCGTACCTGGATGCCGGCTCCGAGGTGACGCTTGATGGCGGCGTCGACCCCGCCGTCCATCCGGCCCCGGGAGTTCGTCGGGGTGACCCAGGCGTCGACGTCCTCCCCGAGGATCGAGCCCCTGCGGATCTCGATGCCGGGGGTGTCCGCGAACGCCGCCCGCCACGCCTCCACCACGCGCTCGTTCACGTCCGTCAGCACCACCCTCAGCGTGGGCTGAGCACTGCTCTGGGTCATCGTCCACTCCTGTCGGGAAACGGGCCTGACCGGCGGATCACGGCCCCTGCAACACCTCGAACGTATCCCCCACCACTGACAACGGTGCTTCGGCCGGGGGACGCTGACCCGTCCTCAGGGCAGACGCGACCGACGGCGGCCGGGACCCCTCGAAGGAGTCCCGGCCGCCGTCGTCGGCGTGCGTCAGCGGATGGCCCGCGACCTCACAGCAGATCGGTGAAGAACTGGTAGCCGGTGGGGTCACCGGGCATCTGCCAGTGGAAGCCCTGGAGGAAGAAGCAGGCGACCAGGTTGCTGACCGCGAAGAACACCAGGACGGCCAGGGTGAAGCCGCTCGCGCGGCGCAGGGCCGGGGAGACCTGGGCGGCTCCCAGGGGCTGGAACTCCCACGCCAGCACGAGGTTCACGGCCGCGGCGAGCACGGCGACCAGGAAGGTGATCGCGGCCCAGGTGTACAGGTGCAGGCCGAAGAGGGCGCCGGCGTAGCCGGGGTCCGGGGGCACGATGTGCATCAGCACCTGCGAGGCGGAGACCGTGCTGCCGATCAGCGCCGAGACGATGGCGACGCCCCACCCGGACGCGAACTCCGCGGTACTCACGGCGCCCTTGCGCGAGCGGGCGATGATCATGGCCGGGCCGAGTGCGCTGAGCAGCATGAACATCCGCTGGAGCAGGCACATGGGGCACGGGTACTCCCACAGGCCGAACTGGAAGACGTACGCGCCGCCGATGGTGGCGCACATGCCGAGGACGTAGGCGTGGGCGAACCAGAGACCGAGGCGGTGGGTGAGCCGGGCCGGGGGAAGCGCTTGGCCGGCGACCGTTGCGGTGGATGCGGTGGTGGTCATGGGGTTCCTCCTCAGAAGCTCAGGCCGAAGGCACGGTCGAGGTGGGGAAGGAACGCGAGCGTGGTCAGCGCCAGGGTTCCTGCCCACAGTGACAGTCGCGTCCTGCGCGGCCAGTCACGCAGTACCGCCCATACGCACAGGGAGATCAGGAGGAAGAGGAGGGTGTACATGGCGTCCTTGCTTCATCGGAAGGCTCTTGCCTCCACCCTCGTCCGGCCCGTCGGCCGCCGGTAGGACCGGCCGGCCGATGGCCTCATAAACCGGGCTTATGCCCCGCCCGGCGACCGCCTACGGCGCGTGAGTTGTCAGTGGGCGGCTCCCGGGGACAGGTGGTAGCGGGCGGCGTTCGGCACGGGGCGGCGGTCCTCGGGGGCGAGCATGTCCCTGCGCTCGAACCAGGCGGTCAGCCGGACCCGTGCCTGCTCGTCCCGCTCCCGGAACCGGTCGTCGACGGCGCCGGCCGATCCCGTGCCGCAGCCCGCCGTGGCGGCCTCGGCGGGCGAGATCTCGCGCAGGAGGACCCGGATCGGGCCCTCGTCGTCGTCGGGCGGCCGCAGGGCCAGGACCGAGAAGGCCGTACCCGGCGGGAACACCACCTCGGGTTCGTCGTCCGGGCCGCCGAAGACGGACGTACGGCGGCCCGTGGTGGACCAGACGCCGAACTCGACGGAACCCTCCAACTCGGCGTCGCACGCCGGGACCGCCGCCACCGGGGCGGGCTCGACGAGCAGGGAGCCCGGCATGTACCGGTCCAGCGGCACGTCCTCGGCCGGGGCCGCGAGCATGACGGCCCCGTAGTGACCGGGCAGCCGGCGCAGGCCCGAGCCGAGACAGCGCAGCAGGTGCGTCAGGGGCCCGGGCCCGGCGGCCCGGGCGGCCTCGACGAGGCCGGCGCGGGAGACCGGGTCGGGGCCGTCGGCGTGGTAGAGCGCGACGGCGACCATGTCGGGCTTGAGGTCGTCCTGCGGCGTGGACCGCAGGGACGGCAGCCGGGAGGCCAGCAGCTCGGCCTTGCCGGCCAGGAGGTGGTACCGCTCGCCGAGCAGCTCCCGCAGCGCGGCCCGGTCGCCCGGACCACTGCGGGCGGCCCTGGCCGGAGTGGCCGCCGCCGTGACCACGGGCGGGGTGGGAGGACCTGCCGAGGTCACCGCAGGTTCCACGGGCGCCTGTTGGACAGCCGCCTGAGCCGCCGGGGCGACCCGTGAGCCGGCCGCCGTGCCCGCATCCGGCCCGGAAACCGGTCCGGCCGCGGCCGGCACGACCGGGCCCTGATCTGCCGGGCCCAGGTGCGCCGGGGCCGGGGACCGCGGCAGGTCCGCCTCGCCGCCGGCCGGACCGGGACCCGACGAGGAGGCCGGGTCCGAGCCCCCGGCCCCGGCCAGTGCAGCCGCAGCATCCGCCGACCCACCGTCCGCGTCGGCCGGAGTGGACGAAGCAGACGCCGACCCACCCTCGGCACCCGCCGGTGCGCCCGCGCCCCTCGAGCCGGCCGGTACGGCCGGGACTTGCGCCGACCCGCCCTCGGCCCCGGACGCACCGGCAGCCGTGCCAGCCGGTGCAGGCAGAGCGGGCTCGGACCCTGCGGCCGCCGCGGCCCGTGCTGGCGAGGCAGGCGTGGGGCCGTCCTCGGTCCTGGCCCGGGCGGGGGCGGGTACGTCCTCCGCCTGGCCGAGCCAGTCCAGGCCGTGCGTCTCGGCCCACGCCCGCGCGGCCCGCGTGTCCGTCCCCGGTCCGTCGGCCAGCAGGCCGTACGGCGCGGTGGCGCCCAGGTCCGGCAGGGCGGCCAGCACCTCGGGCAGGGCCTCCCAGACCTCCGGGCCGGCGCCGTGGGCCCGGTCGCCCACGACCAGCACCGGTCGTACCGGATCAGGGCGCAGCGCGCGGGGCCACGGGTGCTCCGAGCGGCCCTCCGGGCGCAGCCACACCCCGGCCGGCACGGTCTCCAGCACCCACCCCTCGCACATGGCCCCGTGCACGGCCGGAGCCGTCGTGTCGAGCCCGGGCAGGCGCAGCCACGCCGAGGGGACGACCCGGCGGTGCTCGGGCGAGGCGGTGAGCTCCACCAGGAGGGGCTGCCAGGTGGGCGTACCCCGTTCGTCGAGGAACGTCGTGGCGTAGTCGTCGGCGGTGCGTACGGGCAGGCCGACGGCGACCCGGACGGTCCGGCCGAAGCCGGCGGCCAGGGCGGCGGCCATGCCGGTGAGTTCGGCCGGGCCGGCCCACGGGGCGGTCAGGACCAGTCGGTCCGGCTCCGGGGCTGCCTCGCGTACGAGGTCCAGCAGGTCGGTGGCGGGCAGCGTCGGCCGCTGCGGTGAGCCCACGCCGAGGAGCAGGTCGTCGGGCCGGACTCCGATGAGCGGCTCGACGGCCTGTGGCACCTGCCCCAGCCAGAATCCGCCCGGAACGGGCCGGTGGCACGGTCCGCCCTGCTCCGCGCCGCCGGCCGGTCCGCTCGCGAACCGGTGCGCGCCGCCGCTGGACTCCGCCACCACGGGGACGGGCGGGGCCGGCGGCACGGCGCCGCCGCCGAGGGGGGCCGGTCCCTCGGAGCCGCCGTCGTCGGACCCGCGCGCCTCGGGGGCCGTCGGCTCGGGAGCGGACCGGGTTCCAGGGGCGGACGACGCCACGGGCGGCGTCCGCTCGTGCGGGTCCGGGGTCGTACCGCTCGACCGCGCGGACACCGGCTCCCCGGTGTCCGCGCCGTACTCGGTCGTCGGCGCCGGCGGCTCCGGGACCTGCCCGGCGTCCGGGCCCGCCTCGGCCGTAGGTCGCGGCATGAGCCCCCGGCCCGGGGCCCCTTCCGCCGGGCTGCCCCCTGCGGGCACCCGTGGCGGCCACGTGGGCTCCAGCGCCCTTGCCGTGAGTCCCGGTTCGCTCAGCCACCACGTGCCCGGCGGGGCAACGCGCAGGGAGCCGTCCGGTTCGACCGTGACCATGCCGTCCGGGGCGATCACGGGGAAGCCGGCCGTCGTGGCCACCGCGTCGACGGGGCGGGCGCCGTCGGGGCCCGGAGCGGCCAGGCCCGAGGCGGCCAGCACCAGGCAGGCGGCGCCGCGGCCGGTGGCCCGCTCCACGAGGTCCGGCAGGCTGCGGCGCAGGACCGGCGCCGCGTCGGGCGCGGCAGCCAGTACCAGCAGGGCGTCGGGCGGCGGCGCGAGGCCGGTGAGGGCTGCCGTCAGGGCAGGCTCGGCCTCCTCGGGGGCGATGACCAGGTGCGGCCCGACGGGCCACAGCCTCGATCCGGTCGCCGTGACGGCGGCGTCGGGCGGCGGCGTGCTCATCCTGGGGTTCCGATCTGCGCGTCGTGGCCGGGGCCGTCGGGGTCGAGCAGCGGCGTCTGCACCTGCACCGTTCGGCGGCGGGTGATGTGCAGGGCGCGGCCTGCCGGGAGCACCTTCGGCTTGGTGTTGCCGAAGAGGTAGCCCTCGCTCGGCGGACAGGACAGCAGCACGGCGGGCGTGTTGACGTCCTGGAGCTTGCGCAGGAGCTGGTCGGCCAGGCCCCGGCCGGCCCCGTTCGCGGAGCGGGCGACGATGACGTGCAGGCCGATCTCGGCGCCCTGGGCGAGGTGGTCGATGACGGCCGCGAACGGGTGCGCCGACATCGAGCCGCCCACCAGGTCGTAGTCGTCCACGAGTACGAACAGCTCCGGCCCGCTCCACCAGTCCCGCGCCCGCAGCCGGTCGGGGGTGATGTCGGCGGACGGCACCCGGTTGGCGATGGCCTTCCCGGCGCCGGTGACCATCTGCCGCAGCGGGTCGGCGGAGACGGCGTAGCCGAGCCGGTACTCCTCGGGCACCGTCTCGTACATCTCGCGCCGGAAGTCGACCAGCATGATGCGGCCCTGGTCGGGCGTGTACGCGTGCATGATCTGGGTGGCGATGTGCTTGAGCAGGTTGGTCTTGCCGGACTCGCTGTCGCCGACGACGATCAGGTGCGGGTCCTGCGAGAAGTCGTGCCACAGCGGCTGGACGTCGTGCTCCTCCAGGCCGAGCGGGATGCGCAGCGAGCCCTGCGGCTCGGGCAGTTCCGCCGGGTCCAGCAGCAGCGGCAGCATCCGGACCTCGGGCGCCCGGGGGCCCGTCCAGTGGTCGGCGACGACGTCGACGAGGTCGGCCACGCCCTCGCCGAGGTCGTGCGCGGTGCCGATGCCGTCCGTGCGCGGCAGTGCGCACAGGAAGTGCATCTGGTCGTCGGTGAGTCCGCGTCCAGGGATCTTGGGCACCTTGCCGGCCGCGCGCATGTTGATGACGGAGTCCACCGCGTCGCCCAGGCGCAGTTCGAACCGGGTCTGGAGCTGGTCGCGCAGGGCTCCGGTGATCTCGCCCCAGCGGGTGGTGCCGATCAGCAGGTGGACACCGTAGTTGAGGCCCCGCTGGGAGAGCAGGGTGAGCGCCGGGACCAGGTCCATGAACTCCTGGCGCAGGGTGTTCCAGCCGTCGATGACCAGGAACACGTCGCCGTGCGGGTCGTCGGGCAGCTCCCCGGTCGCCTTCTTGCGGCGGAAGGCGGCGACCGAGTCGATGCCGAGCTCCGCGAAGTACTTCTCGCGGCGGGTGATGACCGAGTTGACCTCGGCGATGGTCCGGGTGACCCGGTCGGGGTCGTGGCGGCCGGTGACCCCGCCGACGTGCGGCAGTCCGCGCAGGGCCGAGAGCGTGCCGCCGCCGAAGTCCAGGCAGTAGAACTGCACTTCGGCCGGGGTGTGGGTGAGCGCGAGGCCTGCCATGAGGGTACGGATCAGGGTGGACTTGCCGGACTGCGGGGCGCCGGCGATGCCGATGTGTCCGTCGGCTCCGCCGAGGTCGGCCACGAGCAGGTCGCGCACCTGCTGGAAGGGGCGGTCGATCACGCCGACCGGGACCTTGAGGCCTCCGCGCGTCTCCCCCTCCACGGTGAACCCGTGGACGGGGTCGGGCCCGAGCGGGGGCAGCAGTTCGTCCAGCGTCGGGGGGACGTCGAGGGGCGGCAGCCACACCTGGTAGGCGGGCGGCCCGGCGTCCAGGAGGCGCTCGGCGGCGATGTCGAGGAGCGACCGGGTCTCCTCCACCTCCGGCTCCGGCGTCTCCTCCGGTACGGCGGGCAGCGTGCGGGGGGCCACGTAGCCGGTGCCGAAGGCCACGACCTGGCCCTCGATCACGGCGCGCCGGGCCGAGGGGCGCAGCTTCTGCTTGTACGCGCCGGAGACGTAGGCGGCCTTGAAGCGGGTGAGGGTGGAGATGTCGCTGCGCAGGTAGCCGTTGCCCGGCTGGGACGGCAGCTGGTAGGCGTCGGGTACGCCGAGCACGCCCCGGGACTCCATCGCGGAGAAGGTGCGCAGGCCGATCCGGTAGGACAGGTGGGACTCCAGCTGGTGGACCCGTCCTTCGTCCAGGCGCTGGGAGGCGAGCAGGAGATGGACGCCGAGGGAGCGGCCGAGGCGGCCGATCATGACGAAGAGGTCCATGAAGTCGCGGTGGGCGGAGAGCAGTTCGGAGAACTCGTCGACCACGACGAAGAGGGTGGGCAGCGGGTCGAGCGGGGTGCCCGAGGCGCGGGCCGTCTCGTACTCCAGGAGGGAGGAGTAGTTGCCCGCGGCGCGCAGGAGTTCCTGACGGCGGATCATCTCGCCGTGGAGGGCGTCACGCATCCGGTCCACCAGGTCCGCCTCGTCGGCGAGGTTGGTGATGACGGCGGAGGTGTGGGGCAGCCGGTCGAGCCCGAGGAAGGTCGCGCCGCCCTTGAAGTCGACGAGGACGAAGTTGAGGATCTCCGAGGAGTGGGTCAGGGCCAGGGCCAGCACCAGGGTGCGCAGCAGCTCGGACTTGCCGGAGCCGGTGGCGCCGATGAGCATGCCGTGCGGGCCCATGCCTCCTTGCGCGGATTCCTTGATGTCGAGGTCGATGGGGCTGCCGTCGGGGCCGAGACCGAGCGGGACGCGCAGCTTGTTGGACTGGTTGCGCTGTGCCCACTGCTGCTTGACGTCGAAGCGGTACAGGTCGTGGATGCCGAGCAGGGCGGTGAGGTCGAAGTCGGTGGCCAGCGGCTCGCCCGCCTCCACGCTGTCGCCGAGCCGGTAGGGGGCCATCGACGCGGCCAGGCGGGTGGCGGCGGGCAGGGCGAGGCCGTCGGGGCGGCCGAGCGGGGTGGTCTCGTCCCTGCGGTTGCGGTCGGCGGCGACCATCTCCAGGGCGCTGTCGGAGCCGTCCGGGTTGCCGGTGATCCGCAGCCGGAGGGTGAGCCGGCTGTGCTTCCACTCCAGGGTCGAGCCGACGTCGACGACCGTGGCGTTGCGGTAGCCGCCGAGGGCCGCCCGGTGCGGAGCGGCGAACGTCGCCCCGTCGAGCACGATGACCGTGTACGGCTCGTCGCGGCTCGGGGTGGCATCGGGCTCGTACGGCGGCCGGGCGCCGAACTCGTCGCCGAGCAGCTGCTCCAGTTCACCCATGGTGCCGGCGACGAGCCGGAGCGGGCCGGCGCCGTCGGTCTCGCTCGGGTGCAGGGCGTGCGGCAGCCACTTGGTCCACTCCCAGTGGACGCGCCGGTCGGGGGCCGCGACCACGGCGATGCGCAGTTCGTCGGGCGCGTGGAAGGTGGCGAGCTGGGCGAGGACGGCCCGGACCAGCGCGCGGGACCGCTCCTGGAGCTCCCCCGGCTCGCCCGGCTCCGCCCGCTCCCCCGGGGTCACGGCCGGCGGGTCGGCGGCGGTGGCGGACCCGGTGGCGGACCCGGTGGCCGTGTCCCCGTCCGCCGCGCCGCCGGGCCCGGGACGTGCGGACCCGGCCCGGATCAGGACGTGCGCGAAACCGCGCAGGTGGATGGCGACGGGCTGGCCGGCGACCGCGGCGTACGCGTGGATGAAGCGCCGCAGCGCATGGGCGCTGAGCGGTTCGAGGTCCTCGACCGGCTTGGTGGCGAGCGGGGCCAGGCGCACGGCCAGCCGCTGCGCCCCGAGGGCGATCCGTACGTCGCTGAAGTCGGGGTGGGAGGAACGCCGCTCCCACAGGCGGGAGGTCCGTACCAGGGAGGCCAGCTCGGCCGGTTCCGGGTTGCGCCAGGCCAGGGCCTCCTGCTGGCGCCGGATCTCCTTGCGGACCTGGCGTCGCATCTGGGTGAGGTAGCGCAGGTAGTCGCGCCGTTCGCCGGTGAGCTCCTCCTTGCGGTCGGCGTTGCCGCGGATGATCTGGGTGACGACCATGCCGATGGCGGACACGGCCATGGTGCCCATGGCGATGTACGTCATGAGGCCGCCGTTGGGCCGCAGGAAGATGAACACCATGGACAGCGAGGACAGCGCCATCGGGACCATCGTGATGATGTTCCCGAGGCCGTTCTGCTTCTCGGGCAGCACCGGCGGTTCCTGAAGCTGGATCTCGCCGTCCGGCATCTCGGGGCCCGGCCGCCGTGGTGGGCGGTTGACTAGCACCACGCTCAACGAAAAAGCTCCTCACGCCTCACCGGCCGACCGGTGTCGGCGGTCTCCTTGCCCAGACGGGAACGGGTGCGCGGTGCGGGGTGGTTCAACCACGGCTCAAGAGGGGTGGTGAACCCTCGGGGTCCCGGCAGACGTTGCGTACGCCGTCGGAGCGGCAGCGGACGAACGGTGAAAGAGTGTGTGCATCTACGGGCGCATCCCCGGCCCTCGCGCCGGCCGGTCGCCGCGGTGGCCGGGGCGGTGGACGGGACGGTGCGGGATACGGCGCCGCGGCGTGGTCCGTGGCGGTGGGAGCTGTGGGAGACAGGTGCGGGCGGACGATCACACACAGGTGCACGACGAGGCGCGGGCCGGCGGCAAAGCATCCGGCGGCGACGGCGCGCCGGCGGACCGGGACGGGCAGGCGCACGATCCCGGGCGGGCCGACGAGGTCCGGGCGCTGCTGCGCTCGTGGGCGGCGGAATCCGTCCCCGCGGCCGACCCGGCCCCCGGCACCGCCCTGGACGTCCCGCGGGCCGCCGCGGCCGAGGTGACGGACGCGGCGCTGCGCCTCCTGGGGCTGCCCGCCGGCGCCACCTGCCCGGCCGGGCCCGACGCGCCCGACGCGTACGGCGGCCGGTCCGTCGGGCACTTCGAGGAGCTGTGCCGGATCGCACGGGTCCTGGTGGTGGACGAACACCCCTCGGCGGCCGGCTGGAGCGAGGACGAGCGGGCGGCCGTGGCCCGCTGGACCGCCGTACTCATCGCGCGCGACGGCGAGGACGGCGTGCAGGCCCTGCTGCGCGAGCTGCGCCGGGGCCACTGAACCCGGAGCCCGGATCCACCCGTTCAACTGGCCGCTGAGGGCGCTTCGGCCTCGGCTGAACAGCGGGAAGGACACGCGGGCAGTGAGCGGTAGCGCGGTGGCGGGGCTGTGCCGATTGAGATTCCACGGACCGCACAAGGTGGTCGAGCTCTCCGTGCCGGCCGACGTGCCCCTGGCGGACCTGTTGCCGACGATCATCGGCTACGCCGGGGACGACCTCGACGAGGAGGCCGTCGAGGCGGGTGGCTGGGTGCTCCAGCGGCTCGGTGAGGAGCCCCTGGACGACGAGCGGTCGGCGGAGGCCCTGGGCCTGCGCGACGGCGAACAGCTGTACCTGCGGCTGCGCCGGGAGTCCCTGCCGGCCGTCCACTTCGACGACGTCATCGACGGGGTCGCGGCCGGCCTGGAGGCGCGCGACGACTCCTGGCGTCCCTCGCTCACCCACCACGTGACGCTGGGCCTGGCGCTGTTCGCGCTGGCGGGCGGTCTCGTGCTGCTGGCGCTGTCCCGCGACATCGGCCCGCTGCGCGCGGTCACGGCGGCCGTGACCGGTGGACTGCTGCTCCTGGGCGCGGCCAGCGCCGCCCGCGCGGTGGGCGACGCCGGGGCCGGTACGGCGCTCGGCGCGGCCGCGGTCCCCTACCTGGCCCTGGCCGGTGTGCTGCTGCCGGCCGGCAGCGGTGACCTGACCGCGGCCCGGCTGCTGGCGGGAAGCTCCGCGGCCGCCGGCGGGGCGGTGCTCGCGCTGGCCGCGGTGGCCTGCTCCGCGCCGCTGTTCCTCGGACTGCTGGTCACGGCGGTGGCCGGTACGGTCACCGGGGCCATCGCCCTGGCGGGGCTGGGCGCGGTGGAGACGGCCGCGCTGCTGGCCGTGCTGGTGGTGGCGTTCGGGGCCTTCCTGCCCGGGCTCGCCTTCCGGATGTCGGGGCTGAGGCTTCCGGCGCTGCCGCGCAGTGCCGACGAACTCCAGGAGGACATCGAGCCGTATCCGGCGGGGGACGTACTGGACCGCAGTGCGGTGGCCGACGGCTACCTGACCGCGTTCCACGTCGTGACCGCCGTGCTCTGCGCCGGCTGCCTCACGCTGATCGCCCTGGGGTCCGGCTGGCCTTCGGTGGCGCTGGGGGCCGCGCTGTCCCTGCTGCTGATCCTGCACGCCCGCGAGGTCGGCTCCCTGTGGCAGCGCCTGGCCCTGATCCTGCCCGGTGTGTACGGGCTGGCCCTGCTCACCGCGCGGTGGGCGGTCACGCTCGACGGCACCGGCCGGCTGGGGCTGATCGCCGGGCTGACGATGGTGGCCTCGGCCCTGGCCATCGCCTCGTGGACGGTGCCGGGGCGGCGGATGCTGCCGTACTGGGGCCGGGCCGCCGACCTGCTGCACAGCGCGCTGGCGATGAGCCTGCTGCCGCTCGCGCTGACCGAGGCCGGAGTGTTCGCCTGGGTCCGCGGGCTCACCGGCTGATCCACGGCCCACCAGCGACCGGCCCACGGCCGGAACCGGCGGCGCACCGCGCCGTACCGGCAGCGGCCGCCCCGGCCGTCACAGAACCGTTCTCGCGGAGGAGTTCACATGCAGTCCAGGCGCGACCAGGTGCAGGCCCACCTGTTCGTGATGAGCAGACTCGGGGCCGGCATGCTGCGGGGCGAACCCGACGCGCTGGACCTGCCGACCCGGCGCACCACGCGCGGGGTGCGCATGGGGCTGTTCATCGCCGTACTGATCGCCCTGGTGATGGGCCTGTACGGGGCCATCAAGCCGGGCGGCGCGACCGGCTGGGCGAAGCCGGGCACCCTGGTGGTGGTGAAGGAGACGGGCGCCCGCTACCTGTTCGTCGGCGGGCAGCTGCGGCCGGTGCTCAACCAGGCCAGCGCGCGGCTGGTGGCCGGGGAGAAGATGACCGTCTCCCAGGTGAGCCTGAACTCGCTGCGGGCGGCGCCGCGCGGCGGACCGGTCGGCATCGTCGGCGCGCCCGACGGGGTGCCGGTGCGGTCGCAGCTGGTGAACGGGGCCTGGCTGGTCTGCGGGCTGGTCAGCCGTACCCCGTCCGGGGAGGCCGCGCCGGTGCTGTCCGTGGCCGTCGGGGCCGGGGGGCCGGGCCAGGCCCTGTCGCCCGAGCAGGGGTTGCTGGTGGGGACCGCCGACGGCACCCGGCACGTGCTGTGGCAGGGCAAGCGGCTCCGGCTGAACACGGCCGAGGGGGCGGGCACGGCGCTGGGCTACGGTACGGCCGTCCCCTTCCCGGTGGCCCCGTCGTTCCTCAACGCGCTCCCGGCCGGCCCCGACCTGTCGCCGCCGGACGTCCCCGGGCGGGGCTCGGCGGGTCCCGCGCTGGCCGGGCACCAGACCCGGGTCGGCCAGTTGTTCACCGGCCCGGCGGGGGAACCGTACGTCCTGACCCAGCAGGGTCTCGCGCCGCTCGGGCAGGCCCTGTTCGAGCTGCTGCGCGGTGACCCGAGGACGCAGCGGGACGCGTACGGGGGTGCGCCGCCGGCCGCCGCGGCGGTGGGCGCGGCCGATCTCGCCGCGCACGCGGCACCCGCCGGGACCCTGGCGGCGGCCGGGCTGCCCGCGACACCCCCGAGACTGGTGAACGCCGGGGCGGGGCAAGGGGTGTGCGCATCGGTCCAGCCTTCGCCGCAGGGGCCGCGCACCCTGGTGACCGTGGTCGACGCGGCGGCGGTGGCGGGGGCGGCGCCGGCCGCCCAGCCGGGTGTGGCGACGGGGTGCGGCACGGCCGACCGGGTCCTCGTACGGCCGGGCGGCGGGGCCCTGGTCCGGGCGCTGTCCGGGGCGGGTGCGGGCGGGACGACGTACCTCGTGGCGGACAACGGGGTGAAGTATCCGCTGCCGTCCGAGGAGGCCCACAAGGCCCTCGGCTACGGCGGCACGGCCCCCGCGGGCCTGCCCTCGACCCTGCTGGCGCTGCTCCCGACCGGCCCGGCGCTGGACCCGGCCGCGCTGGCGTCGGCGGGCCTGGTGGAACCGCCCGCGGGCGCCGCCGGAGCGCCCTGCTCCGGCGCCTCCCCGGCAGTGAACCCCTAGCCGGGGCGGGCCCGTTCACCCTGCCGGGGAACCCAGCCCGTACCGTCCGACCAAGGAGACCAGGTGCCCGACAACCTCGATGCCAACCTCAAGGTATCGTCAGCGGTCCTCACGCAGACCCTCGACCGCCTCGAGGGGCACGTCCAGACGATGGAGCGGTCCTACACGCAGTCCGAGGACATCGCCACCGAAGTGTCGCGGACCATGGTGTCCACGGCCGGCCAGAAGTTCGTCGCGAAGATCGAGAACTGGCAGCGCGGCTACCGCTCGGTGATGGCCGAGTACAAGGACCTCGTCGAGGCCGTCCACTACACCAGCAAGGTCATGACCGACACCGCCGGCGAGGCGGACTCGAACATGGACCTCTGGACCAGCGACGTATACGACGTCCTGGGCAAGTGAGCCCGGCCGGCTCACCCGATCCCCTCTCCGCTGCCCTCCCGCCGCCCCCACCACCCAAGGAGTCCCCATGAGCGAAATGGACATGAACATCCAGCACGCTCCGCTCGCCGAGGCCAACGAGCGGATGCGGCAGGTCGCCGCGACCATGCACAACGCGCTCGATGACATGGTCAAGCAACTCGAAGCCGTCAAGAACGAGTTCACCGGTGAGGCGGCCAAGGAGTTCGACGAGTTCAAGCGCGCCGTCAGCATCCTGGACCAGCAGCTGTCGACGCAGTTCAACCAGGGCGCCGACCTCCTGGAGAACGCCCACAGCATCATCAGGAACGGCGACCGCAAGAGCGCCTACCTGTTCCAGCGCTGACCCGCCCGGCGCCGGCAGGCGCGGGCGGACCCGGACCCGGCCCAGGGCAGCAGCCCGTGGGCCGGGTTCTCGCACGTCGAGGGTGAACCACCGCGTGCGGGGCCCGCGTTCTTCCTGCCGGACGACACCGCACGGCCACAACCACCCGACACGACGGCAGGAGAGGTCCCATGGCGAGCACGCCCCCCAAGGACGACGAGGGCGAGAAGGATTCGTTCGAGATCACCGAAGCGGTCCTGCTGGACTTCGCCACCAAGTTCGAGAGCCTCCTGAAGGACATCGGCGAGAGCCCCTCGCTCCAGAGCCTGACCCAGTGGGCGAACGGGAACCTCATCGGTGACGACGGCAAGCTCCTGCCGGGCAACACGAGCGAGCTGGCGAGCGCCGGCGAGGTGCAGGCGGCGTTCCAGGCCCTGTGCAAGCAGGTGACCACCGGGCTCAGCACCTTCCGCGGCGTCGCCGACAGCGGCTTCCTGACCCTCAAGACCATCAAGACCATCCTCGACAACGCGTCCGACGACGCCATCAGCGTCACCGAGATGTGGGAGATCCTCAACTCGATCCAGGCGGGCGCCAAGACGCAGCCCGTGGACACGCCCGGCCCCGGTCCGAAGAAGTAGCCGACCACCCTCGCCCTGCCGACAGGAGTTCCGCGCGATCATGCCGGTGAACAAGAAGTGGGAAGAAGCCCTCAAGGTCTTCATGGGTACGACCGGCAATCTGGTGGACCGCGACGCGGTGGCCGGTGCGGGGTCGCCCCGATGGGTCGTCGAGAAGAGCCTGCGGATCGTCCAGGACGCGTCACCGGCCCATGACTGGAGCAAGACCTTCGACTTCCACTGGAGCGGCTACGCAACGCTGACCACGGGCTCGGGGGAGAACGTCGTTCCGCCCGTCTTCTACGTCGTGGGCTTCAACCTCGACTGGAAGAACGTCTTCGACAACACGTCATCCAAGTGGAACTTGTGGTTCCGCGACCCTGACAAGACCCTCACGTCCCTGGTGGCCTCGCCGTACAAGAACGACGTCGTCAACGCCACGACCTTCGACCACGCCGCGGCACAGGTCAAGGGGATCGTGGAGTGGTTCGACCACTGGGTGCCGACCATCAAGGGCTGGGCGGACTCGATCGACTCCGACGCGTCCGACTGGAAGGGCAGCGCGGCCGGCTCGTTCCGGAAGTTCCTGAACGTGATCAACGTGGAGATGACCAAGGTCAGGCTCGACCTGACGGCGCCGTACGACTACATCACGATGCTCACCACGACCAGGGAGCAGCTCGCGAAGTCCACCCTGGGCATGTACAACGGCTTCAACACCTGGAAGCAGACGCCGAACTCCAATGCGGTGAACCTGCTGCGCGAGGTGTTCAACCAGGTCATGACCGGTGCGCAGATCCAGGTCAACTGGCAGCCCTATGCGTACGGCGACACGTACGGCTACGAACCGGTCCTTCAGAAGATCGTCGACAGGGACGGCTCGGACGTCTCCAACGCGGTCTGGGTCGACGGTGTCGAGGGCGAGGCGAAGAAGCGCTGGCTGACGAACCTGACCCTCCTGGACACGACGTCGAGCGAACACGTCGGCGCGCTGGACACCGCGTACCTCAAGCTCGCCGGTGCGCTCAAGGAGGGCGTCTACCAGCCCAACATCACGATGCCGGGCGGCGGGACGGGGCCCAACGGACCGAACGGGCCGAACGGGCCGAACGGGCCCACCAACAACCCCCTCAACGACCTCCTCAAGAAGAACCAGGGCGAGAAGAACCCCCTCGGCGGGGGCAAGGGCCCGGGCGGCGCGGGCGGCCCGAAGGACATCCCCAAGCCGGGCGGGGGCGGCGGCACCCCGGGCGGCAAGCCGCCGGGCGGCATTCCCGGCAACCTGCCCGGCAAGGGCGGACCGGGTGGGCTGCCGGGCAACCTCAACCCCGGCACCTCGCCCGGGACGGGCGCCGGCGGCAACCTGCCGTTGCTCGACAAGAACGGCAAGCCGGTCCTCGGCCCGGACGGCAGGCCGGTCATGGTGCCGCCCGGTTCCCGGATCGGCAAGGACGGCAGGGTCTACGACAGGAACGGCAAGCCGGTCCTGGGACAGGACGGCAAGCCGGTCATCGCGCCGCCCGGCGGCAAGGTGGGCACGCAGCCCACGAACGGCCAGCCGGGCACCGGCCAGCCGCAGGGCGGGCTGATCCCGGGCACCAACCCGTACGACCAGATCCGGCTCCCCGAGGGGGCGAGGGTCCTGGACAACGGCACGGTGGTGGACGCCGACGGCAAGCCCCTGCTCGACGCCAACGGCAATCCGTACGCGCTGCCCAAGGGAGCCACCGTCAAGGACGGCATCGTCGTCGATGCCAACGGCAAGCCGCTGAGCCGTACGAACCAGCTCCTGACCAACGCCGAGCACGCGATCGGCTCGCGTCCGCCGAAGCTCACCACCCAGAGCGGCGGCCTGCCGCCCGGCCTCACCTCGGGTGGCCGGGGTCTCCCCTCGCTGGAGGGCCTGTCGTCGGGCGGCGGCCTCGGTGACGGCCCGAAGCTGAAGGGCAATGCGGCAACGGTCGGCGCGATGACCGGGATCAGCGAGCGCGCGGCCCAGAACCTCGGGCCGCTGTCCTCCGGCAGTCCGGCCGTCGCGGCGGCCAATGCCACCGGCGAGCAGCAGCGGGCGGGCCTCGGGGCGGGCCAGCAGCAGGCGCCGCCCCCGATGATGCCGCCGATGAGCCCCGGTGCGGGCGCCGCCGGCCAGCCCAACCAGGGCAAGGACCGGCAGCGCACCACGTGGCTCACCGAGGACGAGGAGGTCTGGGGCACGGACACCGGCTCGGTCAGCGGAGTGATCGGCCGCTGACGGCCGTATCCACCCGGCCCCTCCCCCGGCCGTGGCCGGTCCCCGCGCGGGCCCGGCCACGGCCTCTTCTCCCTCCCTTCCGCCCCAGCACGTACGCACCCGAGAGGTGACCCATGAGTATCGATTTCGAGGGCAGGATCAAGGACGCCATGTCGGCGCTGTACGAGCAGCGCGACAGGATGCTGGCGGTCAAGCGCGACCTGGACGCGGCGACCGCCTCCGTCACGTCCAAGGACCGCATGGTCTCGGTCACCGTCGGCCCCCAGGGCCAGGTGGTCTCGCTGACCTTCCACACCAAGGCCTACCAGACGATGGCACCGGCCGAGTTGTCCGCCGCCCTGCTCACCGTCCTCAACGACGCCCGGGCCCGGATGGGCGCCCAGGTCATCGAGCAGATCAAGGGCTTCGACAGCTTCGGTGACCACCTGCGCGTCGTCACCGGCATGACCGGCATGCCCGAGTCCCTGGAAGAACTCATGAAACCGCTGCGCGCGATGGGTTCCTCCTTCGGCCTGGAGGAGGCCAAGGAGGAGGCGAAGGCGGCCAGGCAGGAGGAATTCGTCGCCGCCGAGGCCGGCACCGACCGCGAGAAGGCCGAGCGCACGGGGAAGCAGGACGAGTTCGCCGCGGCGTCGGAGAGCCGTATCCCCACCGGGAAGCAGGAGGAGTTCCATGGCTGACGAGCTCCGGGTCCTGAGCGACCTGAAGAACAAGTTCGCCTGCTACGACGACTACGAGCGCTGTCTGGCCGACCTCAACAAGTCGATCGTGGAGATCAACCGGATCAACAAGGAGTCGGCAGGCCAGGACACCATCGGCAAGACCTACCACGAGCAGGTGGACAAGCCCACCGAGAACCTCACCCAGACCATCGCGTACATCAGGAAGCGGCTGGGATTGGTCGTGCAGGCCGGCAACGAGACGGTGGAGACGATGAACAACGCCGACGACGAGGCGGGGCGGACCGTGGACGGCATGTGAACCGTGGCGGTGGCGGCCCCCGTTCCTCCGGGCACAGCCGCCCGTCCGACCGGAGGACCCGCACAGCATGGCCATCAATCCGCCGAAGGAAATCGCCGACTTCCTCGGGTTCGTGAGCGGCATGGAGTGGCCCCAGGCCGACGAGGACCTGATGCGGCGGGTGTCGGAGTACTACGCGTCGATCGCGAAGGACCTGGGGACCCTGTCCGGTTACGTCGTGGAGCTCATCCCGATCGTCAAGGGCGACTTCGACGGCGACGCGGCGGACGCGTTCCTCGTGGCGATGAAGGACCTGACGGGCCAGACGGCGGGCGAGAACCAGCTGGAGCAGACGGCCGAGCTGGCCCGGCAGCTCTCCGAGGTGGCCCTGAAGGTCGCCAACCAGGTCGAGTACACGAAGATCATGGCGATCCTCCAGCTCGTGGAGCTGCTGGCACAGATCATGTTCGCCACGATCTTCTCCCCCTTCACCTTCGGCGCGGTGTGGGGACCCGTCTCGGTGATGTTCACGATGACCCGCGAGGGTCTGAAGAACCTCTTCATGTGGCTGCTCAGCACGATCCTCAGCCAGACCTTCATCGGGATCACCGGCGGTATCTTCCGCGACGCGGTCATCCAGCTGTACCAGCTCGGCGCGGGCCACACCAAGGGCTGGAACACGGAGTCGATGCTCGACTCGATCAAGCAGGGCGCGCTGACCGGTCTGGTCGGCGGCCCGCTGGAGGTCATCTTCCACTACGGCGGCAAGCTGCTCGGCCGGCTCCTCGGCGGCAGCGATCCCTCCTCGATCCTCAGCCGCCGGGTGGACGACGCGCTGCGGAACAAGGCCGACGACAAGATCGACGACACACTCGACGACACCGTCAGGAACACCACCAAGGACATCCCTGACGCCGGACCCGGCACGGCCGGGCCGAAGCCGACCGACAAGCCGGATCTGCCGCCGCGGACACAACGCAACGAGGTTCCGGAGGGTACGCAGCCCCCGGCCCCGGTCCGCACCAGCACCGATGGGGACGTGCAGCCCCCGGCCTCGCCGCCGGCGCGTACGCAGACGCCGGGCGATCCCGTCACCACGCCCAGCCCCACGCCCACGCCCACGCACACGCCCACGTCCGCCCGGCCGGACGCGCCCGGGGCAGCGGGCTCGGCGGGCCGCGCGGACGCGCCCGGGGCGGTCAGGACGGAGGCTCCCGCCCCCACCGCCACCAAGCCGGCCGGCGCCGGCGCCGGCGCCGGCGCGGCCGACGGGCAGCCGGTGGCGTCGGGCACGAGGGCCTCCGGGGCTTCCGGCTCCGCCGGCCGCGCGGTCGACGCCGACGTGCCGCAGGGGCTGGATTCGCTGCTGGCCACCCGGAAGGCGCAGCGGGAGTTCGCCGAGGACGTCGGCGAACTGCTCGGCGGTGTCAGCCGCCAGCTGGAGACCGGCTTCCTGCGGTTCGGCGAGGGCACCATCGCGGACTCGTTCGCCGACAAGATGGGCGACGTCTTCGCCAAGCACCTGGCGGCCGAGGGCGCCGACGCGGCCCTGAAGGCGGAACTCAAGGCGGCGGGCCGTGACTTCGGCGAGATGCTGGCCCGCAAGTGGGTCCGGCTCGGCGCCGACCACGACGGCCTCTCCGAGTCCCTGACCAAGGCCCTCGGCGACCTGGCGCACGTCCAGCCGCTGCGGAACCTCGCGGACGCGATGCCGAACATGTTCAACCGCTCCGAGCACAAGGGCTTCTTCCAGCGGGTCCTGTTCCAGGAGAACCCGCTGCAGGGCAACCCCCTGTACCAGCTGGGCGGCGCCCTCGCGTCGACCCTCAGCGAAGGCACCCACGAGATGCTCAGCGAGGGCTTCTACAACGTGGTCTTCGGCGACGGCACGTTCCAGGTCAGCGGTGGTCCGTTCGCCGCCGGCGTGGTCATGAGCCTGATGGGCAGCGGTCTGCACCGGATGTTCGAACCGGTCGCGATCAAGTACCAGAACTGGGTCCTGAGCCACCAGTACGCCGACAACCCCCACGACAGCAAGTACTTCGGCCTGTTCCACCCGATCAACATCGCCTCGTTCGTGTCGAACATGACCGGCAACCCCGCGCCCTGGCCGGTCCCCCGCCCCACCTCGGCGGAGCTGGACCCCAGCGTCGCCGCCGAGATGAAGGCCATGATCAAGTGGGTCTTCTCCAACCCCTTCACCGGGAACTCGTTCTTCTCCGACACGCCCGACCACACGGACGCCCCCTCCGGCGGCACCCTGGACGATGCCCGCACCGTCGCCACCGAGAGCGACAGGGGGACCGCGTTCGACCTCCCGGTGTTCACCCCCGACCGGCCGTTCGGCGAGGAGTTCGCCGACCACCCGCTGTTCCGGACCGGGTCCGGCCCCGATACCGCGACCGACGCGACGGACGGGACGGACGGGACGGGTCCCGGGGCCACCGAACCGCGCGACACCGTCTCCTCCGGCCCGGACTTCGGCCTCCAGCCCCTCTCCGGCGACCGGCCCGCCACGGACGACGCGCCGGACCGGCCGGTGTTCCGGCCCACCGAGAGCGGCACCGACCCGTTCACGACCGGCGGTCCGGTTCCGCGGGCCGGGGGCGAGAGCGCGACCGAGCCGGGCGGGCCCGTGCTGCGGCCCGGCCCCGAGCGGACGGTCGACGTCGTCACGCCGACGGTCACCCACACCCCGCTCGCCGCCGTCGTCGCATCGGCGTCCCCGGACCCCACCGGCACGGCCGACGACGGCGACGCGCCGGCCGCCCACCGGAACACACCCCCCGACGACGGCCTCTCCGCCACCCCCGAGCGGGCGGACGGCCCGCCGCCGGGCGACGGCCCGGATGACGGCGACGACACGCCGCCGCCCGATCAGGACGCGCCCGCCCGCGTCATCGACGCCGGCATCGCCGTCGGTGAACTGAGCCCGGCCCAGATCGCGGCTCTGCGGGCCCTGCCGCCCCGGCCCGGCGTGTTCGTCGTCGGCATGCACACCGGCCCCAACGGTGCCCCCGATGCCGTCACCACCCTCAAGGCCCTCACCGACGCCCACGACGCCGGCCGGCTCGACGGCATCACCCAGATCCGCTTCACCGCCTGCGGGCTGGCCGCGCCCGTCAGCGAGGCCACGGTGAAGACGGTCATGAGCGGCCTGTGGAAGCACCGGGCGATCGGCAAGCCCACGCACAGCCCGGACCCCCTCACGGCCCTGGCCGCCAACGCGCCCGTCTGGTACGTCCCCACCACCGGCGGCGACACGACCGGCGGGGAGCTCATCACCGCCCGGCACCTCGGGGTCACTCCGGACGGCAGGCCCGCCGTCCTCAGCGAGGACGCCGCCTGGCACGAGTACGCCGACGACGGCGACGCCGAGCACACGGCCGTCCACGAGGCCACGCTCACCGACGAGCTCCCCGGCCACTTCGTCCGCCTGGGCCTCGTCACCCCGGCGACCGGAAGCCCGTACCCCGGTGCCGTCACGTTCGGCACGGACCGGAACGAACCCGTGCCGCTGTCCCGGGTGCTGCCCAGGAAGTCCTGGGCGATGCTGCTGAACGACCCGAACAACCCGGACGCACCGGACGAGCGGATGGTCACGCTGCTCGGGGAGGTGCTGGACGGGCAGGACGGCACCCGGCGGCCGCTGGACACCGACGCGTACCTGGAGCTGCGGTCCCGGATCACGCAGAGCGGAACCGTCGAACAGCCCGGCGCCAGGGTCCGGGGGGAGATCGCGGACGCCCTCGCCTTCGTCGACGCGTCCGTGGGCCCGGACACCAGCGACGAGGAGCGGCTGAAGACCATCGCCGAGGCCGTCCAGGTGCTCCACTCGATCGACGGCCTCGACCCGTCGCTCACCGCCGACGTGCGGTTCGTGGCCCAGCGGCTCCTGCTGGACCGCGGCTACCTCCCGGTGCTGCTCCCCCCCGACCAGCACGACACGGACTTCTGGCAGGACTTCCAGGACCGCTCGGCCGAACTGGCCCTGGGCATGGCGGCGTTCGTCCGCGAGACCTCCTGGCGCCCGCAGGGTACGGATCCGGCGGGCGGCCCGCTGGCACGGGCGTTGCCGCCGGAGTCCTGGACCCGGCTGCTGGACGACCCCGACGAACGGACGGCCGCGCTGCACAGGGAGGTGCTGAACGCGCGGCAGACCCCCGACGGCGACTGGCGGACCCTGGACGCCGACACCTACCTGAGGCTGCGGGCCCGGGTCGACGGGACCGTGCCGGCCGCGGGCGCCGTGGACGACGTACGGGGCCGACTCGAAGCGGTCTTCGACACCTATCACCGTTCGGTGGGGCGGGCCGCCGGCGAGGTGGAACGGCTCAAGGCCGTCGCCAAGGTGGTCAAGGACCTGCAGAAGGTGCCGGGGCTCACGTCGCCGCCGGAGAGCCGGTACACGGCCGATGTCCGGTTCGTGGCCCAGCGCCTGCTGCTGGACCAGGGCCACCTCCCGTCGCAGCTGCCCGCCGCCGCCTTCACCAAGACCTTCTGGCAGCGGCGCACCGACGAGCGGATCGCGCAGGAACTGGCCCTGGGCATGGTGCCGTTCATCCGCTCCGGAACCCGGATGCCCGCGTCCGCGGAGCCGTCCGAGCCGTTGGAGGCATCCGCCGGCAACGCCACGACGAGTTCCCCGGAAGCCGACACCACCGCCCCGCTCACGCCGTCCCCGTCCCCGTCCACGTCCCCTCCCACGCCCGCCCCGGACGCCGGGGCCGACGGCGACACCGCGCAGCACACGGACCCGGGGACGCGGGGGCCCGCCGACTGGCGGGCGCAGCTGAACGGCCTCGGCGCCCGGACCGAGGAGCAGACCGTGGCCTATCTGGTGCTGCCGAACGCGGCGCACCACGCGGCGGGACGGTCCGACGCGTTCCTGCGGACCCGGGACAAGCCGTGGGCCACGCTGACGACGGAGCGGCCGCAGGGCGGCGGGCACACCCTGCTGGAGGTGACCGTCAAGGCGGGCCACGCCGTCGACACGGGCAACGGCCAGCTGCTGGTCGGCAAGGACGATCTGGCCGAAGCGACCATCTCCGGCGTCTTCACCGGAGACGGCGGGCTGCAGCCCTGGCAGGCGCAGACCCAGGCCGACCTGCAGGGCCGACCGCTGATGCAGCTGACCCGGCTCGGGCACATGCTGGCGGCCCATCCGGGCCGGAACGCGGACAGCCCGGAGGGCCGGCTGGCCCTGCGGATGACCTACGCGGAGGCCTCCCGCCAGGCCGAGCGACCGCTGGGTGAGTCCCTCGCCGGGAACCGGCAGGTGCAGGAACAGGTCCAGCGGCTGGTCCAGGCGATCTGGGACCGGGCCAGTGCCGCCCAGCGGGAGACGCTGGGCACCGAAGGGAACTCCGGGAGCGGCTCCGTGCGCCGGCGGCCCGCCGATCTGGAGCAGGTCGTCACGGAGGGGAATGTCCGCGAGCAGATGCACATGCTCGGCACCGCCGTGCACGGCGGTGCCCTCAAGGACATGCTCAAGTTCAAGAAGAGCGAACCGCAGGTCCTCAAGCAGGAGTGGACCCGGCAGCGCACGGCCGAGCCCGCCCAGCGGCGCGACGCGATCCAGCTCCTGCTCGACGGGGGGACCGCGGGACCCGATCGCGGCGCGCTGGAAGAGGAACTGAAGCAGGTGATGCGGACCGATCTCCGTCCGGAGGAGGTCGTCCCGCCGCTGAGTGCGCGCGAGCGCCGTCATGCGCTGGACGGCGATCGGCTGACCTGGGTCCCCGGTGAGAACCACCGCTCGATCAAGATGGTGAGCTGGGGCCAGGCGCTGGCGCAGGAGTCCGGCGGGCTCATGAGCGCCGGGACGTCCAACACGACGTACTTCGTGCTGGAAGCGGTCCACCACATGAGCAGGAAGTGGGGCGTGGCGGTCGACTACCAGCTCGTGCGGCTGGCCCTGCTCGCCGACATGCTCCCGGTCCACCACCACTCGTTCCACGAGATCATGCGGGCGGCCGCCGACTTCGGGCGCAACGTCCTCAGGAACGACTCGCTGGAGTACCACGACAACTGGTCCAGGTTCCGCTCGCTGCCGCCCCTGACCGAGGACGAGATCCGTTCGGTCATGCCCGGGGGGAGGTTCCCCGACGAGATCGCCCTGGGGAAGGAGGCCCGGGAGACGTCGCCGGACGCCGTCGCCCTGCTGCGGCCCGACCAGCACCCCAGGAACACCGGACGCCGTCTCTCCGGCATGCTGCCGCCGGCGTCCTGGCCGATGCTGCTGGAACACGACACCACCCCGCCGGAGCGGATGGCTCCGCTGCTCGCCGAGATCCTCGACCGGCAGCCGAGCGCCACCCGGGACTGGCGCCGGCTGCACGCCGATTCCTACCTGGAGCTGCGCCGCCGGATCGAGGGCGGCCCGGAGCCCGAGGAGCCCGGCATCGAGCCCTGGACCCCGTACGAGCCGGGTCCGGAGCCGGTCCCGGATCCGGACCCGCTGCGCACGGAGCTCGATGCGGTCTTCGACCGCTACTACGCCGCCCTCGCCACGTCCGCCACGGACCACGAGCGGCTGGTGGCCGTCGCCGATGTCGTCCGGCGGCTCCAGCGGATCGACGGAACGCAGCCGTGGCCCTCCGCCCCCAAGCTCACGCACGACAAGCGGCTCGAGCTGCTCAACTTGGCCCGGCCGTGGTCGTCCGGCACCTCGCTCACGGCCGGTGCCGGGGTCCTGGTCCAGCGCTTCCTGCTGGACCAGGGCTACACCCCGGCCCTGCTGCCGGCCGAGGCCCACACCGCGGACTTCTGGCAGCGGCCCCCGGAGCAGATCGCAGCCGACCTGGTCACGGGCATGGAGGCGTTCGCCGAGCGCCGGCCCGTACGCGACATCCCGGCCGGTATCGCCGTCGGCAGCCTGAACCCGGCCCGGACCAGGGCACTGGCCGCGCTGCCGCCCCGGCCCGGTGTGTTCGTCGTCGGCATGCACACCGGCCCCGACGGCGCCCCCGACGCCGCCACCACCCTCAAGGCCCTCACCGACGCCCACGACGCCGGCCGGCTCGACGGCATCACCCGGATCCAGTTCACCGCCTGCGACCTCGCCACGGCCCCCGGCGAAGCCACGGTCGAGACCGTCATGAGAGGCCTCTGGCAGCACCGCGCCGCCCACGGGACCGACCCCACCACCCCCGACCCCCTCACGGCCCTCGCCGCCAACGCCCCGGTCTGGTACGTCCCGGCCACCGACCACGCCACCGGCGGCCACCTCGTCACCGCCCGCCACATCGGCATCACCGCCGACGGCAAGCCCACCATCCTCACCGGGAACGCCGGCTGGCAGGAGTACACCGACGCCGGAGGCACCGACCACACCCCCACCCGCGCCGCCACCCCCACCCCCACCCAGACCGATGCCCTCCCCGACGACACGTTCACCCCCACCACCGAGACCGGCACCGCCCACCCGCAGGCCGTGAAGTTCGGCGACGACCCCTACCGGTCCGCCGCGGAGCTCGGGGACGATCTGCGGCGCTCGGCGCGCATCCCCGAGATCCCCGGCGACGGCAGCGTCAGGCCCCTCGGCGTGGACATGTTCGGGCTGCTGAAGCCGCAGGATCCGCCGTCGTTCCTCAAGGACCCCGAGACGGGGGTCCCGTACGACTACTCCGGTCTGAGCGTGGACGAACGCGTCTCGTTCCTCAGCCTCCTGGACATGCGGTACGCCCCGGACGAGCCCCTGTCGCCGGAGTACGTCAAGCAGGGCATCACCCCGGGCATGTACAGCGTGTCGCACGCCCGTGACTCCAGGATCTGGGCCCCGGCGAAGGACGCCCCGCCGCTGCCGTACGACACCGTCGAGATCCCGGCCCTGGTGCATTCGATCTGGGTCGGCGGGCCGGTGAAGTCCACGGGGCCCTCGGCCGGCTTCTGGAAGACCACCGGTGCGAACGCCACCCGGCACAAGGACAGCGTGATCACCGTGCTGTGGACGGACGTGACCCGCGATCAGCTCGCACCGGTCCAGGGCCTGACCGAGGCTCCCGCCGACCCGGAGCTGGCGGACCTGTGGCACTTCGACCAATGGGCGCACCGGAACGGCATCACGCTCGTCAACGTCTTCGAGGTCTTCAACTCGGCCCATCCGACCGAGAACGCCGAGATCCTCATGACCGAGCTCGTCCGGCAGACGGGGCCCGGCTACGCCGCCTTCAGCGACCTGCTCCGCGTGATGGTCATGAAGCACTTCGGTGGCCTCTACAGCGACGGCGACAACCGGATCGACACCGTGTCCAGCCTGCCGGACACCGCGGTGCACCCGAAGGCGATGGGCGCCCACGTCAAGGGCGGCAACTTCGGCAACTCGGCCTGGGTCTTCCCGGCCGGCCACCCGTTCGCCGAGGGCCTGGAGAGCCAGCTCGTCGGCAACTACGACAAGACGCAAGGAGAGCTCTACGGCGACTCGGTCAAGGCCTTCAGCAAGGAGATCTTCACCTCGGTGATCGGCCGGCCCCGGCGCAATTCGGTGATGCTGCGCACCGGGCCGGACGCCGTCATCCCCGTGGCCGGCCGGTTCGGGTTCGGCTCCGTCGCCGGCCTGCCCGCGCTCACCGGTGTGGCGATGGGCGGTGACGCCTCCTGGATGGTGCCGCCGGAGTCCCGCCCCGACGTGCCCTGGAGCAGGGAACGGACCCTGGAGTTCACCCAGAGGGTCACCCACACGCTGATCCGCAGCCTCTTCAACCGGGACGGCGACCTGCACCTGTACGCCCTCAGGACCGCGGTCGAGAAGCACCCGCAGCCCGATCTCGTGTGGCAGGCCGCACTGGAGTTCATCGCGGGCCGCGAGGACCTCAGGCCGCTGGTACGGAGCATCACGATGCACCATCTCGCGGAGGCGGGCGAGGACCCGCTGGAGCTGAAGCTGCCGGACCGTGTGCAGGGGCTGTTCGAGGAGCGCGTGGGCGAACGCCCGCCGCTCGGCGACGCCGAGGGCTGGTGGCTGGGCGAGAAGCTGACACCCGTCACCATGCTCCCGCCCGAGCCCGAGGGGGAGAAGCCCGCCTTCCCGCCCAGCATGGCACCGCCGAACCCCACTCTGGACGCCGCACCCGACGCGTCGATCGACGACAAGGGGCGTATCCGCTACCTGGAGGAGTCGGAGCAGCGCGAACCCGTCCGGGTCCCGCCGGTGGACCGGCCGGTCACCGCCGAGCGGTGGTCTGCGTGGAAGTGGTCCCCGGGCCGCCAGGACGTCCCCCCGCCGGCCCGTGTCCGCACCGAACGCTTCGACCCTTCGGCCGACCCGGACGACACGGGCCGCTACCCCGGCACCGCGGACCACCGTGGCGGCGGTCCGCTGGACGGCCGGGCCACCCTGATCAACGCCGAGGTGCAGCGCTTCAACGTGCCCGCGCGGGACGGAGCACCGGGCGGCCCGGTCCGGCTGGTCCAGCTCAACCTGCCCGTCGCCACGGACGGCTCGTACTCGGCGGAGCAGGTCGCCGCCCTGCGCGACCGGATGCAGCGCCTCCTGGACTCCCATGTGAACCTGGGGTTCACCCTGCCCCGTACCCGGGACCAGCTGCACGTGGAGGTCCAGCTCGTACCCCGGCCGGTGCCGCGGGGCGGCGCCAAGGGCCACGACTGGATCTCCGTGAACCCCGACGCCGGGCCCGGCGACCGGTCCGACCAGCTCCACTTCCACCTGCACGGCGCCGACGCCGGCGCCGATGTCAGGGCGCGTGACGACGCCATGCTCCTGCACGAGATGCTGCACTACGCCGGCCTGCCCGACCGCTACCACGACGCCACGTCCCTGTTCCGGCACACCCCGGACCGGGCCGACGCCTCGGGCGTCATGGCCCAGCTGGTCCTGCCGGACGGCACGTTCCCCCGGGACTACCTCGAAGCCATCGAGAACGTGACCGAGTCGGGCTCGGTCCTGTACGACAACAACGGGCCGGGCACCTGGTACCGGCCGGACGGCCAGGCCCACCACGTACCGGACGGGTCCGGCGAGGACGGCCCGTCACAGCTGCCGCCGTCCATGGCCCCCGAGGCCGCGGACCCGAACGCGCCCGCCGCCGCCGCGAGCTCCACCGGACCCGCGCCCGCCGCCACCGCTCCCGACCCGACGCCCCAGGTCCCCTGGCACGTCGCGGACGGGGCGCTCGGGGACGGCTACGTCACGTCCGTGCACGCCTGGGCCGACGCCGACAAGCAGCAGTGGCTGGCCACGGCCGAGCGGTCGCTGCGCGAGCGGGGCCTGAACGCGAAGACGGTCACGAAGATCATGACCCGGCTGGGTCCGACGGTCACCGGTGACGACCCGCGGGCCTGGCAGCGGTTCCTGCAGAACGGCCTGGTCCTGCGCGCCGACGGCAAGCGCGTGACCCTGAGCGCCTGGCCGCGGAACCTGCGCCACCACGGACCGCAGCCCAAGGAGGAGCTGGCGGGCTACACCTCCCGCAACCAGCCCGTGAGCAACCGCACGGTGACCTCGGGCGAGAACCGGTCGGGGGCGGCCGCCGTGGACGTCGTCATCAGGCTGGCGGACGCCGGCGCCCTGACCGGCGTGACCCCGTCCGTCAAGGTCACGGCGGGCACCACGACCAGTACGTCCCGCACGGCGACGGTGGAGACCCAGGGGGCCGGCCGGACCGTGATCAAGGAGATGACCGAGTTCGACGGCGACGTGGACGTCACCGTCCGCGTCGAGGGAACCGACCCGCTCGTCCTGCCTGCTCCGGACCGGCTGCGCATGGCCTTCCCCGAGGCTTCCGTTCCCGGGCCCGGGACCGCCTGGCCCGGTCCCCGCCCCGTGGTGAACCCCGGCGGTCTGAAGGCGGTGCTCTCCACGGTCAACGCGGTCGCCCCCAGGCAGCTCGTGGCGGATCTCGCCGACCACCTGGCGGCGGCGAAGGTCGCACCGGACGTGGCCGCGAAGTTCCTGGGCGAGGTCACCGAGGACCTCCTCAACGAGAAGGCGCTCAAGGACAGCAACCAGTGGTGGACCAGCGGCAGCTGGACGTCCAAGGTGTTCACCGCCGACGGCCGTCGCGGCAGCCGCTCCCTCGCCGGCCACTTCCAGGTCGGTGCCCGGCTGACCAGTCTCGAACGCAAGGGGGAGACGGGCGGCAAGCTGCGGGTGCGCGAGGACTTCGCGGACTCGTTCGGCGTGAAGTCGAGCAACAAGCACAGCGGCAAGGCCGGAGTGGCCGTCAGCACGTCCGCGCTGGTCTCGCTGAGCCCGTACGTGATCGTGCCCAGCGTGGAGGTCGCGGTGAACACCGCGCGCGCCCACAACCTCGACGCGGGCGGCTCGGACAAGTCCAAGCAGAAGCTGAAGTTCGCGAGCGAGAAGCAGGCCGACTACCGTGCGGAGGCCGACTTCCGCGTGGAGTTCACATCCCTGTCGAAGAACCGGATCCCGCCGTTCGAGTCCCGGCTGGTACTGGCCGTGGGCGTACCGGCCTCGCAGGCCGCCCGGTTCGAGGAACTGGTGCTCGCGCCCGAGGGCACGGCGGGGCAGGCCCCCGCCGCTCCCCCAGCCGCTCCCCCAGCCGCTCCCCCAGCGGCTCCCGCCGGCCCCGCCGCGGCCCCGGCGCCCGGATCCCGCTTCCGGGCCGCGACGCAGGCGATCCGCAGTCTGCTGCGGATGGCCCGGCAGGAGCCGGCCGCCAACGTCGACGTCGGCGTACGGCGCCCCTTCCCCAGCGGAGGGATGCCCACCGCCCAGGGCCTGCTGAAGATCGCCCGGCGGCAGCCGATCGAGGTCGCCGTCCCGCACGGCCGACTGCCCCCGGGGGACGTCTGGGACCGGCTGCGGGACCACCCGAACGTGAAGGTCGTCGACGACCGGGACGCCTACTCCTTCGAGGGCCCGAACCCGGCGAACGCCGCCCAGGGGCCGGTGTTCCGCTACTTCGCGGACGACCAGGGCACCGTCACCGCCGCCCAGCGGCTCGGCACCACCGACTTCACCGGCATGTTCGGCCGCCTGAACAAGGCGCACGAGGGAGGCATCACCGAACTCGCCGCCTTCCTCGGCACGCATCCCGAGGTCTCGATGGTGGTGGTACCGGACCCGCAGTTCGCCGCCGACCACCCCGAGGCGGCGGCGGACCTCCAGGGACTGCTCGACCACCCGCAGGTCTCCCCGCAGGCCCCGCCCGGCCGGCACCGTACGGTGATGGTCACCGACATCTCCGCCGACGGCACGGTCGAGGTGCCCGGCACCCTGCGCCACGCGGTGGAGCAGGCGGCCCTCAACCTCGCGGCGGCCACCGTCCAGGCGCCCCGTCCGCCGTTCTCCCGTTCCCACGAGCCCCCGCGGATGCAGGAGCGCGGGGTGGCGGAACTGGAGGACTTCGCCACCCGGTACGGTCCGGTCGAGCTGCGGATCAGCCCGCGGTACCCGCAGGCGCAAGCGCTCGCGGACACCTTCCGGGACGACGACCGGGTCCGTCTGCTGGACGCGACGGGGACCCGCGAGACCCCGTCCCGGCCGGAGGGCTCGGCCGCGGCCCGCCCGGAGCAGCCGGCCACGTACCTGATGGTGGTCGACGCCGGCGGCGGCCTCCTCGGGCCCTTCCCCAGGCGCGAGTTCCCGGTCGACCCGCGTGAGCCGCTGTCCCTGGCCTCGCGCAAGGGCCTGGGTCCCGGCATGGTCGGCGAGCTGCCCGGTGCCGAGAAGGTGCTGCCCGCGGCACGTGAGTGGCTGGACGCCCACCTGACGGCGGCCGGCCTGAAGAAGCGGCTCGACGAGGAGCTCCACGGCCAGTTCCAGCGGGACCTGGCGGCCGCCTTCGGCACACCGGGCATGCGGGCGCGCTTCACCAAGCTGATGGGATCCGGTGTGCCGGTGACGCTCACGGCCGGCAGCCACGAGATCCGGCTGCACCTGCGCACCGAACTGAAGGAGCTGCGCGGCACGTCCGAGGAGAGCGACGTCACGCTGGGCCGCTCCGCGCAGCGCAGCACCAACTACGGCGTCGGCCGGAGCGACCAGGTCTCGTTCTCGGTCAGCGGCGGCGCCACGCTGCGGATCGGCACCGGTGGCCCGGTCCGCGTCGAGGTACCGGGGGTCAAGGTGACCGGCGGCGCCTCGCTGTCCAACGTCAAGGAGTCCGTGAGCTCCACGGTCAAGTCGTCCCGCGGCGAGGAGTCCACCGGCACGCACACCGCGTTCACGTACGCCGCCGTCCACCACCTGACCGCCACCGTCCACGACGGGGACGGCAGGCTGCTCTCCGGGACCGCTCTGGAGTTCGGCGGGGCCGACACCTCCGCGGTGGTGCGCGTGAGCGACGAGCACCTGGCGACCGGGCCGCACGACCCGGCGAAGCTGGTGACCGTGGGCACCACGACGGTCTTCGATGGCCCGGACGAGCCGGGCTGGGTCGGCGACGGTGCGGGCCGGACCCCGGAGTTCGCCCTTCCGGCCGCCGGCCTCGGCGGTATGCACCCGGAGTTCCTGGGCACCAGGGAACTCGCCGCGGCCACGGCCGCGTTCCTGGCCGAGCGCGGCGGCGGCAAGCCGCCCACCGCCGACGACACCGCGTTCGGTGAGGGCTCGGGCGACACGGTCGGTGCGCTGCGCCAGGGCCTCACCCCGGAGATCGAGGAGATCTTCAGTCCGAACTTCCTGCGGTCGGAGTTCGAACAGCTCACGGGCCCGGACGGCGCGGTCCTCCCGCTCCCGCCGGACCCGGCCGGCCACCCGCAGGCGCTGGTGGTCAGGCTCAGGCCGGCCGGTCCGGAGCACGAGACGTCCGGTACGCGGACCAGCCTGTCGCACAGCACCGAGACCGGCACCAAGTCCAGCGTGGCGGACACCTCGTCGCGGCACATCGGCGGCACGTTCAGCGGCGGTTTCCACGCCAACCTCACCGGCAACGGCGGCGCGTCGTTCGCCGCGAGCGGCTCGGTCGAGGGCACCCGGACGTTCACGGACGTCTCCACCCGGGTCTCGAACAGCACCGTGTCGTCCACGCTGACGTACCAGGGCACGAGCCATCGCTTCCGTGCCGACGCCCACTTCGAGATCACCCACCACACGTGGGCGCCCTCCGGGAAGTCCCAGGCCGTCCCCGCCCCCGCCACCCTGTACGCGAAGGTGACCGGCGGCCTGGAGCTCACCGTCGCGGACCAGCAGGCCCGCGATCTGGATCTGCCGCTCCCCGCGGAGGCGGGCCCGGGCCCCGAGGCCGGCCCCCATTCGGAGCGCTCGTACGTCAACAGCCACCTGGCGAACGCCGTCTCCCACGTGGAGAAGCTGGACGCCGACCAGGTGCTGCCCGCGATCAGGAAGACGCTCCAGGACCTGAAGGTGATCCCGGATGCCCTGCGCGACACCCCGACGGACCTCGGCCGGAGCCTGACCGCGGTGTTCTCCAAGGAGTCGCTGCGCGCCAACTTCGCGGGCCTGACGACCACGTCGGTACGGCAGCTGCTGGGGCTCCGGACGCCGGGCGGCGGTACGCGTCTGATCGGCATCCGGGCCACCGCCGAGGTCGGTGCCGCCGTGTACGAACGGCCGCGGGGCGACGTCATGATGAGCGTGGGCGACTCGGTGACCGCCTCGCGCGGTTCCTCCTCCGGCACCTCCGACAAGATCGGCGGGCAGGTCGGTGCCACCTTCAGGGGCACCTCCGGCGGCTCGGGCGGCGCCGGATCGCGCGGGGGCGTGAAGTTCGCCGGGGGCGGCGAGACCACCTCGGGACGGACCACGACCGCGACGACGAACGTGAAGGACCAGCACGGCCTGGAAGTCACCGGGAAGGCGCAGGAGTTCTCGCACCCGGTGCGCTACCGGGTGGAGGTCTTCGACGCCGGCGAGCCGCACCAGCTCGTACGGCTGGCGGGATCGGCGCTGACCGCCCCGGCGCAGCTGGCCGACTGGGCCACGGACGGACGGGCCGGACGGTGGTTCACGGAGCAGTGGGGCGCGCAGTGGGACGCGCTGTTCCCCTCGGGCCACGAGCCCGCGCGGAAGCTCGACGTGCCGGGCGGCGAGGTCCGGCTGCTGGTGCCCGACCACCTGACGCGGGAGGGACCCGGTACGCGCACCGCACCGGTCCCGGTGGCCGGGCACGTCCGGCCCATGGGGCCGACGCCGGTCCCGGAGCCGGTCCGGAAGCTGACGAAGGACCTGGCGCCGGTCATGCAGGGGCTGGCGATGCCCGGACTGGACCGGGTGCTGCCGTGGCTGTCGGCGGCGGCGTCGCTTCCGCACCGGGTGGCGGCGGACGACACGGCGCCGCCGCGGCGGCGGGACCTCGCCCCGGCCACGCTGGCGGGGCTGCGCACGGACGTGCTGACGACCGAGCGGAACCTGCGGTCCCATATCACCGCGCTGCTCGGCGACGGCTACGCGGTGCCGGTGGCGGACGGCAAGAGCGTCACCGTACGCCTGGTGGTCCACCGCACCCGTCACCTGACCTCGGCCGAGTTCGACAGCGGGGCCGAGACCGGGGTCGTGGAACGGGAGAAGGAGCGGGAGCGGGAGCGAGGCTCCGGGGCGTGGTCGGCTTCGGTCACGCCGGACGTCGGCAGCGGCATGGTGAACACGGGCGCGCCGGTCTCGTTCGGCGGCGAGTGGGGCGGCAACGGCAGCGCCTCGCAGGGCGAAACGGTCGACGAGCGGGAGAAGAGGAAGGGGGCGCAGCACTACTACGAGGCCGATGTGACCTGGGTGCTCACCGGGAGCAACGGGACCACCGTCGAGGTCAAGGCCGACGGAGGCCTGATCGGCCTGCTGCACGAGTCCTTCGTGGACAAGCTGACGCAGACCCACCCCCCGCACCTGTTCGCCCCAAAGCCGACCCCGCCGGACCCGACGGCCGCAACCGACCCGGCTGCCCCGGTGGCCCCGACCGACCCGGTGGCCCCAACGGCCCCGACCGACCCGACGGCCTTGACGGCCCCGACAGCCCCTGTGGCCCCGCCCGCGGAGTCCCCCACGCCCCCGGTCCCGGCACCCGCCACCCCGGTGAACCCGGCCCCGCCGGCCGCCGGCCCGAGCGGCACGTCCGGGCACACCGCGACCCCGCCGGCCACCATCACCCCAGAGACCCCGACCCCTGTCCCGGCACCCGCCGTCCCCGTGGAACCGGTGACGGGCGACCGCGGCCCGGGGAGCGACGACCCGGGTGTGACCGCCACCGGGTCCGGTGCCCCGCAGGTGACCGTCCCGACGGTCGTCGTCACACCGCAGGGCGCGACCCCGGAGAATCCGGTCGCGGTCTCCCCCGCCCCGGAGGGGACCGGTCCCGAGGTCCCGGCCACGACCACGTCCACGACCTCGGCCGACACGGCGAACGCCGATCCGGCGGCCGGTGACCCCGTGGGCCCGGTCATGGGCCAGGAGCCTCCGGGGAGCGCCGGGGCCGCCCCCACGCAGGCGGCACCCCCTCAGGCGCCCTTCGCGCCGCCGCAAGGGGTACCGGTGCCGACGGTCACGGTGACCCCGCCCGACGGCGACGCCCTGCCGGAGCCGCCGCCGGACGCGGGCTCGCCGGCACCCGTGGCGCCGACGGGTCCGGTCGTGCCGTACGACGTGAGCCGGTACGAGCGGGGTGGCACGACCCCGCCCGCATACCGGGACCAGAAGGCCCGCATCGAGCCGTCCGCGGACGTGAACCCGTACGAGCTCGTGCTGAACGGCGGCCTGCCCAAGGACGCCTCGTCCTTCCCGCTCTACCGGCCCGTCCGGCCGGTGCACCCGGTGGACCGGCCCACCCTCACGGTGTCGGGCGACCACGGCTTCGCCCTGCCCCGGCACGACGGCCGCTCACGGGACTTCTACGCCACCCCGGAGGTCGTCCGGCAGGCCCGGGACGGCCTGGCCGCGGCCGGTGGCACGTTCCGGCTGACGGTGGACGACACGTCCTACGTCCGCTTCGGCGGCACCGGCGGCGAGCACACCCTGCACCAGGTCACCGTCGAGGGCAGCGGTTCCGGGGCCACCGGTCCCGTCGTCCTGGCCGGCGACCCGCAGGAGCACCACCTCACGCTGCGCAACGACTCCCGCGCCCGCCTACGGGACGAGGACATGCGCGAGGCGGTGGAGACCAACCTCCGGCACTACGGCGACCAGCTGCCGAAGATCGTGCAGCAGTTGCAGCAGTTGGAGCCGGACTCCGGCCGCACGGAGCTCGCCCGCGCCATGGCCGAGCTCCAGCGGGCGCGCACGGAGCTCGCCGCCCCCGACGGCGATCCGGCGCAGCGGGCCCGGCTCGCGCAGGCGGAGGCGGCGGCCCTCGCGGCGGCGGCCCGTGCGCTGGCCACCTCCGCCGGGGACGAGTACGGCACGTCGGACGAGGACTGGTACCTCCACCTCAGCCCGGGTGCCGCTCTCACGCTGCCCGTCGTCGACTGGTCCGTCTGAACCGCGCCCGGTGGTCCGTACGTTCTCCCGGGGGCGTACGGCCGCCGGGGCCGTACGCCCCCAAGGACAGGACCTCGCCATGACCGACCCGAGTGCCCCGGAGTTCCGGCTCGCCGCCGTCTTCGACCACGTGGACCCGCGGACCGGGCCCGGGTTCGCCGTCGACCACCCCGCGGTCGAGGACCCGCGGCTGCTGGGTCTGCTGGTCGAGCGCCTGAACGCGGGTACGCCCGTGCTGATGACGCCGGTGCTCATGGACGACGTACTGGACCCCGAGCGGCGTTCGGAGGTGCCGATGAACTTCCGGACGGACGGCACCTGGGTGTGGACCGACACCGTCACGTACTACCTGGAGCAGTACGCCCTCGCCCCCGAGCCCGGGCTGCTCGCCCACCTGAGCGCCCCGGAGTACCGGATCCCGGAGCCGCTGGACCAGGAAGCCGTCGAGCGGGCCGCCGCCTTCGTCCTCGCCCCGGCGCCGAAGGGCGAGACGGTCCATGTGCTCGGCTGACCGGCCCCGCTGAACCGGGGGCCGGTGTCGGTCCGTTCGAACCGGTTGCGGGTGTACCGCGAAGACCGAGGGGAAACACGGTGGACAACAACGAACAGCGGCAAGGGGCCGCCGGCGGGGCGCCGGCGGCCATCGCCCTGCCTGCGGTCGCCTGGCAGGCGGCCGACGAGGAACCGGCCGCGGCCTCCGGCCCGGCGCGGCCGTCCCTGACCCTGCCCGCGCTCGCCGCGGAACCGTCCGCCGGTGCGGCGCGGCCCGGCGTCGATGCCCGGACCGGCGCGGCGACGGTCCCGGTCGGCGGGGCCGTCGCGGCGGTCCCCGGCGACCCGGGCTCCGACACCGGCACGGGCTCCGGCACGGACACCGACGGGTCCGCGCAGCCCGAGCAGAGCACCGGGGCAGCAGCGACGCCGCACCAGGAACCGACCCAGGAACCGGCCCGGGAGACGGCGGCGGACGCCCTGGCCGCCGCGCCCGTCGCCGCCCCCTCACCGCGCCGGAGCCTGCGCCCGGGCCGGCGGATCCCGAAGCCGATGATCGCGGCGGCGGCCACCTCGGGCGTGGTGCTCATGGGCGTGCCCCTGCTGCTCTCCCAGCTCGGCGGCGGCTCCGCCCCCGGCCGGGTCCCGCCCGGCCCGGCGGGATACAACCAGCCCGACGGCGCCCCCGACGGGTTCGTGCCGGGAGCCGACGCGCCGGACAAGGGGTCCTCGCTGCCCGGGGTCGCCGCACCGGGCGCGATCGCCGCACCGGGCGAGGGCACCTCGAACACGAACACCCCCGTGGCCAACACCGGTCCGGGTACCGGCACCGGCACCGGCACCGGCACCGAGGGCAGCGGCGGCGCGAACCCGGCCGGCGGCCCCGGCGACACCCCGGTGTCAGGCCCCGGCTCCGGCCCTTCGGGCACCGGGCAGGGCTCCGACCCGGCCGGATCCCCGGGCACCGCCCCCGGCCAGAACCAGCAGCGGTCCGGCTCCGACCCCCAGTCCCCCGGCTCACCGCCTCCGGCCAAGAAGGAGTACACCGCGGTCGCCGGGCCGGGATGCGTGGGTGAGGGCACCTCGTTCAGCCGCCGCGGCTGGTACACCGACGGCAAGGAGGGCTGGAAGCAGTACGGCACCGGCGGCTACGGCAGCAGCGGGTGCAACGGCGACTTCTTCTCCATGCCGATGTCCGGCCACAGCGGCTCGGACGCGAGCAACTCCATGCTGTGGACCTTCCGCACCGGAGCCGTCACCACCGGCACCTGCCAGGTCTCCGTGCACATTCCGAACAGCTCCGACATCAAGGCCGTCGGCGGCAAGCCGTCGTACTACACCGTGCACGCCGGCGACTCGGGCAGCAGTCCCTTCCTCGGCTCGTTCACCGTCAACCAGCCCTCCCAGCTGGGCCGCTGGGTCGGCGCGGGCAGCTTCCGGATCACCGGCGGCCGGCTCGCCGTGAAACTGCACGACCGGGGCCAGGACTGGTCGGGGTCGACGAAGACCTACGCCCACCACGGAGGCGACGCCGTGCGCGTCCAGTGCACCTCTTCCTGAACCGCCGCCGAACCGCCCCTGATCCGCCCCTGAACCGTCCCTGATACGCCCCTGAACCACCTCGGCCACCACCGGCCGCCAACCGGCCCACGACGAAGGGAACCACCAGCCATGTCGCGCCATGTGCTGACCGTGTGCGCAGAGGCGCAGAACGGCGGCCGCCAGGGCTCCGGCGGGTCGAACGGCCCGTTCCGCACCATCGGAGCGGCGCTGGAGGCGGCGCGCAGCGGCGCGGTGATCTCGGTTCGGCCGGGCCGGTACGAGGAGAACCTGGTCATCACCAAACTCGTGACGATCACCGCCGAGGACCCGCGGGGCACCGTACGGGTGGTGCCCCGCAAGGGCACGGTGGTGCAGGTGGTGGCCGAGGCGGTGCAGCTGACCGGTCTGGTGCTGCAGGGCCAGGACGAGGAGCTGCCGGCGGTGGACGTGCCGCGCGGGCAGGCGGCGCTCCAGGACTGCGAGGTCGTGGGGAACGCCTGGACGGCCGTGCTCACCCGTCAGCAGGGTTCACTGGCGATGCGCGGCTGCCGGGTGACCAATCCCGGCGGTGCGGGCATCGTGGAGACCTCCACCGGCACCAGTGTGATCGAGGACTGCGTGGTGGAGCACCTGGGCACCTCGGCGGTGGTCATCGGCGAGCGTGCCGATCCGACGTTCCGCAACTGCGTGCTGCGCGACGCCCGCGGCAACGGCGTGGTCGCCAACGGCGAGGGCCGCGGGATGATCGAGGACTGCGAGATCTCCGCCACCGACAAGCCCGCCATCGCCCTGGAGCAGAACAGCGCCACCCGGGTCGTGCGCACGTCGGTACGGGACTGTCTGCTGGGCGTGTACATCAGCTCGGCGGACCGGGTGGTGCTGGAGGAGTGCTCGGTGACCGGCACGAAGGTGCACGGCATCGCGCTCGCCGAGGGGACCGATCCGGTGCTGCGGCGCTGCCGGACCTCCCGGACGAAGGGCAACGGCATCCACGTCACGGGCCGTTCCCGGGGCACGTTCGAGGAGTGCGAGGTCAGCGCGGCCGAGGGCAACGGCATCTGGGTGGAGGAGGCTTCGGGGCCTTCGTTCAGCAGGTGCTCGGTCCGGGACGCCAAGGAGGCGGGGGTCCAGCTGACCGGGGACAGCGCGCCGGACTTCGACCGCCTGGAGGTCCGGGACAGCGCGGGAGCCGGGGTGCGCGTCGTGGCGGGCGCGAACCCGATGCTGCGGCGGGTGACGGTGTCGGACGTGCGCGGGTTCGGCGTGGAGGTGACCCACGACGGGCGGGGCCGGCTGGAGGGTTCGGAGATCTACGGCACCGGCCAGGCCGGCATCCGGATCGCGGACGGCGGCAACGCGTACGTCGGCAACACCGCGGTCCGGGACACGGGGGCGGCCGCGATCGCGATCGGTGACGGCGGTGTGGCCACGCTGCGGGACTGCGACGTGGCCGAGTCCCCGCAGGAGGGGGTGCTGGTCGAGGACGGCGGTGAGCTGACCGCCACCCGTACCAGGGCCCGGTCCTGCCGGCGGCACGGCTTCCTCATCGCGGCCGGTGGCCGGGCCACGCTCACCCGGTGCGAGGCCGTCGACAACACGGCCGACGGTATCCGCGTCGACTCCGTCGAGGCGGTGCGGGTGCACGACTGCTCGGTCCGCGGCAACCGGGGCTCGGGACTGCGGCAGACCAAGCCCTCGGCACGGCTCGCGGTCGAGAACCTCACCAGCGTGGAGAACGGCTACCCGGACGCGCACGGCGAACTCGGCGCCGGGGCCGGCGGCGTCCCGCGCGCGGACGGCGGGCCGGCCGCCGACGGCCCGGCGCAGGACGCGGGGGGCGCCTTCCCCGGGGAGTCCGGGGCGGCCGGGGAGTCCGGGGCGGCGGAGCCGGGCGGCCGCCCGGGCGCGCCCGAGCCCAAGGGGCCCCTGGACGCACTCCAGGCGCTGGTCGGCCTGGACGGGGTGAAGGAACAGGTCGCCACCCTGGTCAACCTCAACAAGCTGGCGAGGCGGCGTGAGCTGGCGGGGATGCCGGCGCTGCCCATGAGCCGTCATCTGATCTTCGCGGGCCCGCCCGGTACCGGCAAGACGACGGTGGCCCGGCTCTACGGCTCGATCCTCGCAGAGCTGGACGTCCTGCCGTCGGGCCACCTGGTCGAGGTGGCGCGCGCGGACCTGGTGGCGTCGATCATCGGCGGTACGGCGATCAAGACCACCGAGGTGTTCCAGCAGGCCCTCGGCGGCGTGCTGTTCATCGACGAGGCCTACACGCTCTCGCAGGGTGGTGGCGGGACCGGGCCGGACTTCGGCCGGGAGGCCATCGACACGCTGGTCAAGCTGATGGAGGACCACCGCGACGAGGTGGTCGTCATCGTGGCCGGCTACTCGGAGGAGATGCGGGGGTTCCTGGACTCCAACCCCGGTCTCGCGTCCCGGTTCAGCCGGACGGTGGAGTTCGAGAACTACTCGGACGACGAGCTGACGACGATCGTGAGGATGTCCGCGGCCGCGCACGGCTACCAGCTCGCCGACGGCACCCGTGAGGCGTTGACGCTGCACTTCGAGACCGTGCAGAAGGGCGCCGACTTCGGCAACGGCCGGGCGGCGCGGAAGGTGTTCGAGGAGATGGTCGACCGGCAGGCGTCCCGTCTGGCCGCCCTCCCGGAGATCGGCAACGCGGATCTGGCGCTGCTGACGCCGCAGGACGTCGGCCCGGTGGCCGCCGCCGCGGCCGCCGCGGCCGGTACTCCGGCCGAGCGGAAGACGGAACTGCTGGACGAGCTGCGCGGGATGATCGGCCTGCCGGCCGCCAAGGAGCAGGTCGAGGACCTGGTCAACCTGATCAAGCAGGTGAACCGGCGCAAGGAGGCGGGGCTGCCGACCGCCACCATCAGCCACCACCTGGTGTTCTCGGGCCCGCCCGGTACGGGTAAGACGACGGTGGCCCGGCTGTACGGGCAACTGCTCGCGGAGCTGGGCGTCCTGCCCGGCGGACAGCTGATCGAGACCGCCCGGGCCGATCTGGTGGGCCGGTTCGTGGGCCACACCGCGCAGCTGACGAAGGAGGCCTTCGACAAGGCGCGCGGCGGTGTGCTGTTCATCGACGAGGCCTACACGCTGACCCCGCGCGGTGGCACGGGCAACGACTTCGGCCAGGAGGCCGTCGACACCCTGATGAAGCTGATGGAGGACCACCGCGACGAGGTCGTGGTCATCGTCGCCGGCTACGCCGACGAGATGCGGGGCTTCCTCGACTCCAATCCCGGTCTGGCGTCCCGGTTCTCGCGGTCGGTGTCGTTCGAGCACTACGCGGACGACGAACTCGTGCGGATCGTCGAGGTGCTGGCGGACAAGGCCGGGTACGTGTGCCCGCCCGAGACCCTGGCGGCACTCGGGGAGATGTTCGCAGCGGTACCGCGCGACCGGAACTTCGGCAACGGCCGCTTCGCCCGGCAGACGCTGGAGTCGATGATCACCCGGCAGGCCGGGCGGCTCAGCAGGCTGGACATCGACGACGTGGCCGAGCTCAGCCTGCTGCTGCCGCAGGACATCCTGTGGGACCGGGTCCCCGGAGGCGCCGCGTGAGCCCGGGCCGGCGGGGTGCCGCCGCCCTGACGGCGGCCCTGATGTGCTGCGGGGCGCTGGTGACGGGCCCGGCGGCCACGGCGGCGGCGTCCCCGGCACCGGCTGCGCCCGGGCCCGGGCCCGGGACGACACCGACGGCGACCGACCCGGCCCGGGCGGGCACCGGCCAGGCCACGGCGGGCACCGACCCGGCCCCGGGGGGCGGTTCCGCCGGGGCCGGGGCGGAGCCGACCTCGTTGCCCGGCCTCTCGCAGCGGCTCCCCGGCGACGAGTGCCGCAAGGCGTCGGACCGCAACGTCACCCGGACGCCGTGGCCGCAGGCGCACCTGCGCCCCGACACCGTCTGGCCGCTGACCGAGGGCGCCGGGGTGACCGTGGCGGTGGTCGGCTCGGGCGTGGACGACGCCGCCGGGCTGCTGGCCGGCCGGCTCGGCCGGGCACCGCGCCTGTTCGACGGTGGCCCGGCGACCGACTGCGCGGGACACGGCACCTTCACGGCGGGCCTGATCGCCGCGGCCCGCACGCCCGGTTCGGGGTTCGCGGGCATCGCCCCCCGCGCCCGGATCCTGGACGTCCCGGTCACCGACCGGCGCGGGAACACCACGGCCGATCTGCTGAGCGCCGGCATCCGGGCGGCCGCCGACGGCGGGGCCCGCGTCATCGCCGTGGTGGCCGTGGCGGGCTCCGACAGCCCGTCCCTCGCGGACGCCGTGCGGTACGCCGTGGCCAAGGGCGCGGTCGTGATCGCTCCGGTCTCTCCCGACGCGGACCACGGAGGGCCCGCCTACCCGGCGGCCCATCCGCAGGTGCTGTCGGTCGCGGCGACCGCCCCGGGCGGGGCTCCGGCCCGGCGGACCACCGCGGGCCGGGTGGACCTCACGGCGCCGGGTGAGGCCGTGATGGGCCCGGGGCCGGGCGGGAAGGGCCAGTTCACCGCGTCCGGACCGAGTTACGCCGCCGCTCTGGTGGCCGGTACGGCGGCGCTGGTGCTCGGCTACCGGCCGGAACTCGACGGTGCGGCGCTCGCGCACCGGCTGCGGGCCACGGCGTCCGGCCCGGCCGGGGTGGACCCGGTGGCCGCCGTCACCGCGGTGCTCCCCGAGGAGCAGCGGCCCGCGGCACCGGCCCGGCCCGCCCGCGCCGCCGCCTCCGGGGTGGCGATGCCGCCCGGACCCGGGCCGTCGGCCGCGGGTCCCGCCTGGCTGGTCTCGGCGGGCGCCTTCGCCGTGGCGCTGGGGGTGGCCGGTGCCGCCGTGGTGGTGCCGGGAGGGCGGCGCCGCGGTTGGCGGCCTGGCCGGTACCAGGCGCCCGCAGCGGACAGGAAGCGCAGGTCAGAAGGGTTTTAGCGGCGACACGACGCGCTGCTGCCGGGCGGGCCGGGGCCGTTGGCGAAACGTTGGTGAAGCGTTGGCCAGGGCTGGGACGCTCGCTTCCGTCAAGCCCGGCGCGCCGCACCACGGCGCCCGGATGGTGCTGCCGCCGCTCCGCGAGACCGGCGGCGCAATGCGGGAGGAACAGCCGTGATGGGGATCGAGCGGCACAGGGCCGATGGTGATCCGACGGTCGTGGGGGCCGCCGGGGACGACGCGGCGGACATGGCTGCCGCGTGCGAGGCGGACCCCGGCCCGGACACCACGACGGGTACGGCCGGGTGCGAGGGCACGGGCACGGACCCGGTGCACCGTCCGACGATGGACCGCGACACGCTCGCCGAGCTCTACCGGCTGCACGCTTCGTACCTGCTGCGCTCGCTGCTCCGCCTGACCAGTGGTGACCGGGGCAAGGCCGAGGACATGCTCCAGGAAACGTTCCTGCGCGCCTGGCAGAACCCGCAGGCGCTGACCCGCGGCCCGGAGCACGGCCGTCCGTGGCTCTACACGGTGGCGCGCCGGATCGCCATCGACCACTTCCGGATGCAGGCCGCCCGCGCCAAGGAACTCGGGGACGAGACACCGGAGGACCGGCCGGCCACGCACGATCCGTACGACGAGGTCCTGGCCGCCCACGACATCCGCGGCGCGCTCGCCGAACTGCCCCCGCACCACCGGCAGGTGCTCGTGGAGCTGCACCTCAACGACCGTTCCACCGTCGACGCCGCGGCCGTCCTCGGAGTCCCGCCGGGCACCGTCAAGTCCCGGAACTTCTACGCGGTACGGGCCTTCCGTCCCCTGCTGGAGCGGCGCGGCCTCGCCCCGGCATGACCTGCCCGGCGGGCCGGAGCTGAACCGGCACCGGTTGCACACCGTTCCCCCGGGTGACGCCCGGCCGGGACGACGAAAGGGGACCGCGACGTGACCACCATCGTGGACAGGAACGACATGGACGAGCCCGGACACTGGACGGGCGCCCCCGACTACGGACCGGCCCACTGGCCCGGTCCCGCCCCCGAGCCGCAGCGGCCCCAACTCCGGAGCCTGCGCGACCTGCTGGACGCCGTCCCGGCCACGGCCCCGGCCCCGCTCGCCGAGGCCCTCGCGCGGCCCGCCACCGAGGACCCGGCCCCCGCCCCGCCGGCGGTGCCCGCCGCCCCGGCCGGTCCGCGTGCGGGTCTGGTCGCCGCGGCCCCCCTGGGCCTCGCCCCGGCCGTCGAGCTGTCGGCCGCACGCCTGGTCCGCCGTACCCCCCGCGAGCGGCTGCGCGTCGGCCGGCGCCGGGCGCCGCGCGGATTCTCCGAAGTCCTGCGCACCCCGCTGCGGCGCAGCTACCGCATCGCGGTGATCAGCCTCAAGGGCGGGGTCAGCAAGACCACGACCACCACCGCCCTCGGCGCCGTCCTGGCCCGCGAACGGGCCGACCGGGTCATCGCGGTCGACGCGAACCCGGACTCCGGCACGCTGGGCCGGCGCGTGAACCGGCAGTCCGGCGCCACCATCCGCGACCTGGTGGCGGCGCTGCCCGGCCTCCAGACGTACATGGACATCCGGAGGTTCACCTCCCAGGCGCCCAGCGGTCTGGAGATCCTCGCCAACGACACCGACCCGGCCGTCTCGCGGATGTTCGACGAGCAGGACTACCGGCGCGTCATGGAACTGCTCAGCGGCCAGTACCCGATCGTCCTCACCGACTCCGGCACCGGTCTGCTGCACGACACCATGCGCGGCATCCTGGACCTGACGGACCAGCTGGTCGTCGTCGCCACCCCGAGCGTCGACGGGGCGAGCAGCGCCGGCATCACCTTCGACTGGCTCAACGCCCACGGTTTCCAGGAGAAGGCGCTGGGCGCCGTGACGGTCGTCTCCGGCGTACGTTCCGCCTCCGGTCGGCTGATCCGGGTCGACGACGTCGTCGCCCACTTCCGGCAGCGCTGCCGGGCCGTGGTGACGGTGCCGTACGACGAGCACCTGGCCCGCGGCGGGGAGGTCGACCCCGAGCAGATGCGCCACCGGACCCGGGCGGCGTACTACGAACTGGCGGCCCTGGTGGCGCAGGAGTTCAGCCGTGCCTGACGTCCGCCCCGCCTGACCGCCCCGCACCCGAGACACCCCTGGAGGAACACTCATGGCCTGGTACGAGGGCCCTTGCCGGATCACCGTCGTCGGCGTGGACGCCGACTACCCCCAGCGCGCGGTGGTCGTCGTGTCCGGCGCGGGCGGGGCCCGGACCGTCATCCCCGGCGTGGCCGGCACGGTCCGGCACATCGACGCGCCGAGCTGGCACCTCGAGGTGGAGCACGAGTACGAGGGCGTGTGGCGGCCCAATGTCCGGGCGGTCCGCAGCCGGTGGGAGTCCGTCGGCGGGATCCGCACCCAGACGATCACCAGCAAGGACGTGGACTGGGCCCACGGCAACGCGCACGAGCGCAACCTGGTGCTCCGTCTGGAGCGGACCGGTGAGCCGGCGGAGCGCTCCGGCGACGCCGGTCAGGGCCTCGGCCGGGGGCTCGACGCCGCGTCGCCCACGGCCACCCGGTCCTCGTCCGCCGGGCCCGCCGCCCGTGCGTCCGCCGGACCCGCCCGCTCCGTCACGCAGTCCTCGTCGGGCGGCGCCGCTTTCGCCGCGCCTCCCGCCGCGTCCCCGGGCCGTACGGGTTCCGCCCACGGCTCCACGACGAGCAGCAGCCCCTGGTAGTCGTCCGGCCGCCCGGAAACGGCCCGCCCCGCCGCACGGGGAGTGGCGGCGGGGCGGGCGGTCCCGCGGGGGACTGCGGGACCGGGCGGAAGGGCCGGGGCCGGTGTACGGGGGGACCCCGTCCCCAGGCGCTTCCACTCAACTCAACGTATGAAGGGGCGGGCCGGGTTCACCGTCCGGTGAAACACCTGCCGCCCCGGCCCTCTCTGGCCGAATCCGCACCCCCGGGCGGCCCGGAGCGTCCACGGACCCCCTCGACCGGTGGTGACCGACGAGGCCGGCGCCACAGCGGTTCACCTTCAAGATCATCACACGTCACCCGGAATTCCCCGCGAGGTCGCCGGGAACCGGTGAAGTCGGGTGAACCGGAGGGCGCTGCCGTCCGTGCAACAGCAATGGGCTAGCCTCGGACCTGCCTCAAGGCGGTTTGGCTCGGTTTCGGTGATTTTCAGCCACTGGTCCGGAGTCCGCTGGAGTCGGTACGGTGACCGCTCCAGTCGCTGCTGCGAGCACCATCCCGGAGCGCCCTTGACCGCGGGCGCCGCGTGTCGGGTGGTTCCACGTGCTTCGCGCATCGGCCGGTGGGGGTGGGGAATCATGAAATTGCTGCTGTTGGGACCGTCGGAGCTGCGCTCCGACCAGGGTGACCCCGTCCCTCTCGGCGGTGCCAGGCGCCGAGCCGTCCTGGCCGCCCTGGCGTTGGACCTCAACCGGGTCGTGCCGGTGGACCGGTTGCTCGACCTGGTCTGGGACGAGGAACCGCCGCCGAGCGCCAAGGCCGCGCTCCAGGGACATGTCGCCAGTCTGCGCAGCCGGCTCGACGGGTCACTCCGGCTGGTGACCCGGGCTCCCGGGTACGCGCTGATGGCGGACCGGGCCCTGGTCGACGTGCACCACATGGAGGACCTCGTGGCGGCGTCCCAGGACGTGGCGGACGACGAGGGCATCCGCCTCCTGGACGCGGCCCTCGGCCTCTGGCGCGGACCGGCCCTGGAGGACTGCGAGTCCGAGGCCCTGCGCGCCCGCGCCGGGACCCGCCTGGAGCACACCCGGCTGCGGGCCCTGGAACTGATGGGTGAGCGGCTCCTGCGCACCGGACGGCCGGACCTCGCCGTGCCGCGGCTGGCCGCGGCGGTGGAGGAGAACCCGCTGCGCGAATCGCTGGTGCGGCTGCTGATGCTCTGCCACCAGCACGAGGGCCGCCAGGCGGAGGCGCTGCACCTCTACCACGCCACGCGCGAACAGCTCAAGCGCGACCTCGGCGTCGCCCCCAGCCCCCGGCTCCAGGAGGCGTTCGCCGATCTGCTCGGCCGGATGCGCTCCGGGCGGCGGGTGCCGGCCGCCGTACCGGAAGGGCGCGCCGGCACCAGATCACGCCCGGTCGCCCCGGCCCGGCCCGACCCCGCCGGGCGCGCTCCCGCCCGGCCCGCGATGGCGCCCCGGACCTCGGCTGCCACAGCCGCCGAAGCCGCCCCGGCCGACCATCGGGTCCGGCCGGCGCAGCTCCCGCGCACACCGGCCGGTTTCATCGGCCGGACCGCCGAGTTCCGTTCCGTCGCCGCGGCGCTGGCTCCGGACTCCGCGGGCCTCGCCCTGGTCGTCGGCCAGGCAGGGGTCGGCAAGACCTCGCTGGCGCTGCGCTGGGCCCATGCCCACGCCGACGACTACCCGGACGGCCAGTTGTTCGCCGACCTGCACGGCTTCGACGGTTCGACGCCGGTGGAACCCTCGGTGGTGATCAGCGGGTTCCTCTCGGCGCTCGGCGTGCCGCAGGACCTGATACCCGACGATCCGGCCGCCGCGCAGGCCCTGTACCGCACCATGCTGGCGCAGCGCCGGCTGCTGATCGTGCTGGACGACGCGCGCGAGTCGGCTCAGGTGCGCCCGCTGCTGACGGGCGGCGGCGGTTCGGCGACCCTCGTCACCAGCCGGCTGCGCCTCGACGGGCTGCTCGCCCTCGACGGAGCGGCCCTGGTGCCGGTCGGAGTGCTGGGTGAGGAGGAAGGCCTGGCGCTGCTGCGGGCCGCCCTCCTCGACGACCGGATCGAGCGGGAACCCGACGCCGCGCGGGAACTCGTCCGGCTGTGCAGCGGTCTGCCGCTGGCCCTGCGGATCACCGCCGCCCGTCTGGCGGCGCACCCCCGGTGGACGCTGAGGTCGGTGGCGGACGAACTCGGCGACGAGCAGCAGCGGCTGGCGGCCCTGTCGATCGAGGACGCCGACATCACCGCGGCACTCACCCTGAGCGTGCGCGCGCTCAGCGCCGAGGCCCAGGCGGTGTTCTCGGCGCTCAGCGTGGTACCCGGCGGCGACTTCACCGCTCACGCCATCGCGGCCGCGTGCCGGATACCGCTGGCCGACTCCCGCCGGGCGCTGGGCGCGCTGGCGAGCGCGCACCTGATCGAGCAGCGTTCGGTCGGCCGTTACTCCTGCCACGACCTGGTCCAGCTCTTCTCCCGCCAGTACGGCTGCGAGGGGCGCGCCGACCGGCTGCGCGGTCTGCTCGACTTCTACGTGCACACGGCGTACGCCGCCTCCCGGCTCTACGCTCCCGACGGCCGGCCCTGCTGCGATCTGCCCGACTGGTGCGAGCGGCCGCAGGCCGTCCCCGCGCTCGCCGACCGGCGTGCGGTGCTCGACTGGTACGAGACCGAGTCGGCCAATCTCTGCGCGGCGATCGAGGCGGCCGCCCGGGCCGGTGAGGCGGACCGGGCCTGGCGCCTGACGGTACTGGTGTGGCCGCTGATGACGTGGCAGAGCCATCGTGACTGGACCTCGGTGGTGAGCCACGCCCTGCGGGCCGCGCGGGCGACCGGTGACCCGTGCGCCGAGACCCGGGTGGCGAACCTGCTCGGCTGGGCCACCGTGGAGGCGGGCCGGGCCGAGGAGGCGATCCCGCTGCTGGAGCGCTCGCGGGAGCTGGCGGCCCTGACGGGCGACGACTGCGATCTGGCCCAGGCACTGATCAACCTCGGGCTGGCCCACGCCGCGTCCGGGTCGTACGAGGCCGCGGTGACGGTGTACGAGGAGGCGGCCAGGGTCTCGGAGGAGAGCCGCGACTACGGCACCGCGAGTCTCGCCCTGCACCACGTGGCCCGGCTGTACCTGGACCGCGGCTGGGCCGACCAGGCCCTGATCCACGCCGAACGGGCCCGGCTGATGCCCGGTTCGCGCGGTCTGCTGGGGGTGCTGCTGTGCGACGTACAGGGCGTCGCGCTGTGCCGGACCGGGGACCCGTGGGCGGCCCTCCAACTGCTGGAGGAAGGGCTGACCGCGGCCCGCACGGAGAAGTTCGTCACCGGTGAGGTCAAGGTGCTGGAGCACCTGGTGGAGGTGACCGGGCGGCTGGGTCTGCGCGCGGAGAACGAGGAGTACCGCGGCGCGGCCACCCTCCTGCGGGGCCGTATGCGGGAGGTGGCCGGGGACCCGTTGTGAGCGGGCGCCGCCGGCCGGGCCGGCGGGTCCGGCGCTTCTTTGCCGTTTCTCTGCATGGACATGCGAACCCCGGTGGTGAGGGGGCACGTTCCCCATGCCATGAGTAGCCTGCATCCTGACGGATTCAACCCGTTCGCGCCGGGCGCCATGGACGACCCGTATCCCGCCTACCGGGAGCTGCGCGAGAGCCGTCCGGTCCACTTCAGCCCGCGGACCGGGCTGTTCTTCCTGTCCAGGTACGAGGACATCGCGGTGCTGGCCCGCGACCGGACCAAGCTGGTCCGGGGCAGCGCGCTCACGGGCCGGTTCGAGCAGTTCCGCGGCACCGCGCTGCACCGGATCCTCGCGGCCAACCTGTTCGCCCTCGACGACCCCGGTCACGGCCGGCTCAAGCGGCTGGTCGGGCGCACGTTCACCCGGGGCCGGGTGGCGGCGATGGTCCCCCGGATCGAGGAGGTCTGCGCCGAGCTGCTCGACCGGGCGGAGCTCGACCCCGCGGGCGGCGTGCTCGACCTCGTACCGGTCATCGGTCATCCGCTGCCGTTCCTCGTCATCTGCGAGTTCCTCGGCATCGCACCCGGGGACCGGTCCCCGTTCCTCGGCTGGACCCACAAGGTGCTGCCGATCGCCGACCCCTTCCCCACGGACGAGGAGAAGATGCTGGCGGTCGACGGCGGCGGCGCCTTCGAGGGCTTCTTCGCCGCCCTGATCGCCGAACGCCGCGGCCTGCTGCACCGCGGCCGGCCCCTGCCGCCCGGCCTGATCAGCGAGCTCGTGACGATCGCCGAGGAGGACGGCGAACGGCTCGGCGAGGACGAACTGCTCTCGCTGGCCTTCACCCTGCTCGTGGCCGGCTTCGAGAACGTCACCAACCTGATCGGCAACGCCATGCGGGCGCTGTGCGAGAACCCGGACCAGCAGGAGGCCCTGCGGGACGAACCGGAGCTGCTGGACAACCTCGCCGACGAGGCCCTGCGCTACTACAGCACCACGCAGTACAACCTGCGCGAGGCCGCCGAGGACTTCGAGCTGCACGGGGTGCGGATCCCGGCCGGCTCGCGGGTGGTCCTGCTGCGGGGCGCCGCCAACCGGGACCCCCGGCAGTTCGAGGACCCCGACCGGTTCGACCTGCGGCGCCCCAACAGCGCGACCGGCGTGGGTTTCGGCGAGGGCGCCACGCTCTGCACGGGAGCGGCGCTGGCCCGGCTGGAGGTGCGGATCGTCTTCCGCGAACTGCTGCGGCGGTGCGGGACGTTCGGGATCGAGCGGTTGCGGACCGGCCCCACCAGGCTGTTCTGGGGACCTCGTGTGCTGTCGGTGGCGTACGGGCCGCGCGGCTGAGCGGAGTGCGGTGCCGGGCGCAGCTGGGTCGGTCCTGGCCGGGCTGGGCGGGGCCGTGGGTGGGCCTACCCGATCGGGTAGGAACGATCACCGGGAGCCGCAGCCGTATGCGCGCGGGCCGCGGCATGTGGTTTCCTGGTCCCGCCTCGCAGCGTGACGGGGCGACCACATGGAGTGAAGGGGATGGTGTCGTGAGCGTTCTGGACATCAAGCTGGAGCGGGCGTTCGACGTCTTCGACGCGGACCGCGACGGGCGGCTCGAGAAGGCGGACGTCATCGGCCTGTCGGACAGGCTCGCCGAGTCGCTCGGCTGCGCCCCGGAGGCCGTGGCCGCGCTGCGGACCTCGCTGGCGGACCTCTGGGACACCGTCTTCCACGCGATGGACAAGAACGCCGACGGCGGTGTCGACCGGCAGGAGTTCCGGGCGGCGTTCCGGGCGCGGATCGTCACCGACCAGAACCGGATCTGGGAACGCATCAGGAACATGAGCAACGCCTGGACCGAGCTCGGTGACCGCGACGGCGACGGCATGCTGAGCCGCGAGGAGTACACCTCCCTGCTCCACGGCATGTTCCGGCTGCCCCGGGAGACCTTCGACGAGGCGTTCGACCAGCTGGACGTCGACGGTGACGGGCAGTTGAGCCGGGACGAGATCAGCGCCGCGATGAAGGAGTACTACACGAGCGAGAACTACGCGGCGCGCGGCAACCAGTTCTTCGGCCGTCTCTGAGCGGTGCGCAGGGGGGTCTGCGGGCCCCCCTTCCTCCTGGGCCGATGCGTATCGCGTTCCCGCTCGTTGATCACGAGGGGAAGCCGATCCCACGTAATCCACCTGGAGGATCTCTTGATGGCCGATGCCGAACTGCCGGTGATTGTTCTCTCCGACTCCGATCCGCTCCGCCGGCACGAGACCGCCGAGCTGGTGCAGAGCTGGTACCGGACGTCGTTCCGTGTGCTGCAGGTCGGCGGACCGGCGGAGGTGGTCCGGGCGCTGACCTCGCTGGCCGACCGGAAGGTGCCCGTCGCGGCCGTGCTCGCGGACGAGGCCCCCGACCCCGGCGCCGCGCAACCCGGCGTGCGCTGGCTGCCGCTGGCCGGGCACCGCGGCACCGTACCCGGCGCCCGTACCGGGGAGGAGGCTGCGGACGGTGACGGCCCGGCCGAGCACCTCCGTGAGGCGCTCGACGACTCCCTGTGCACCTGGAACGCCGACTGCGAGGGCGAGCTGGCCACCGCCGAGGTGCGCGGCAGCCGCTTCTCCCCCGCCGCGTACGCGGTGCGCGACTTCCTCGGCCGCAGCGGTGTGCTCTTCCGATGGCTGCCCGAGGAGGACGTACGGGAGGCACCGGTGACCGTCCGGCTCGGCGACGGCACCGAGCTGGTGAACCCTTCGATCAGCGCGCTGGCCGAACGGCTCGGCCTCATCCGGCCGGCGGCGCAGGACCACTACGACGTCGCGGTGATCGGCGGTGGCCCCGGGGGACTGTCCGCCGCCGTGTACGCCGCCGCCGAGGGCATGAGCGTGGTCGTGATCGAGGACGACGCGCCCGGCGGGCAGGCGGGATCGACCTCACGGATCGAGAACTACCTCGGGTTCCCCGTCGGACTCACGGGTGGCGACCTGGCCCAGCGGGCCCTGCAACAGGCGCGCAGGGCCCGCGTCGAGTGGCAGCCCACCCGGGTGGCCAGCCGGGTGACCACGACCGGAGAGGGCGCCCACACCGTCGATTTCGTCAAGGCCGGCACCGATGAGACGGCCTCGGTGACCGCGGCCGCCGTGGTGGTGGCCACGGGCGTGGACTGGAACCGGCTGACGGCTCCCGGCGTCGACCGCCTCCTCAACTCCGGTGTGTACTACGGGTCCTGCCTGTCCGACGCCCCCTCGACCGCCGGGGAGGACGTGTACATGGTGGGCGCGGGCAACTCCGCCGGGCAGGCCGCCCTCTACTTCGCGCGCTACGCCCGCTCCGTCACCCTGCTCGTCCGGGGCACGGACCTCGCCGCGTCGATGTCGAGCTACCTGGTGCAGCGGATCGAACGGACCCCGGGCGTCAGGGTCCTGCTGGGCACCGAAGTGGCCGAGTGCCTCGGCGGGCCGACCCTCACCGGACTCAGGCTGCGCGACCGCCGGGGCGAGGAGACGACCGTCGCCGCGCACTGCCTGTACGTCCTGATCGGCGGCCGCCCGTCGACCGAGTGGCTCGGCGGCGCGCTGAAGCTCGACGACCGCGGCTACGTCCTGACCGGCAGCGGCGGAGCCGGCCCGGACGCGCTGCCGATGGAGACCAGCCGGCCCGGCGTGTTCGCCGTGGGCGACGTACGGTCCGGATCCGTCAAGCGGGTCGGCGCCGCGGTGGGCGAAGGCGCCGCCGTGGCCCAGTCCTTGGTCGAGTACCGGCGGCGTCACCCGGAGCGCTTCCAGGACGCGCGGACGTCCTGCGGGTTCTGACGGTTCCGGCCGGTCAGGCGGCGAAGCGGCGGTTTCCGGTGAGCGACCACACGGAGGAGATCCGGCCGTCCGTGACCGCGAACATGTCGATGCCGCTCTTGACGACGACGTCTTCGCCGTCCGCGTTGCTCTCGATCCAGCGGCAGGCCATCTCGCCGCGCTCGGAGTCGACCAGCGGTGCGGCGTCGGCGGCGAACGTCAGGCCGGTGAGGGCCAGGCTGTTGGCCGAGATGAACGCCATCAGTTCGTCCGGGCCGAAGGAGGCGGCGGAGCCGGTGCCGTCGAAGTCGTCCGCGAAGTGCAGCCGGAAGCCGGGGGCGAGGATCTGCTCGGCGAGGGCGACGTTTCCGTTCCAGAGCGCCGTCCAGCCCTCCACCAGGCGGGTGCCGGCCTCCCGGGTCAGCGGTGCGGAGTCGGTGGTGGGGGTCGTCGTCACAGACATGGGTGCCTTCCATGGTCGGTTCGTGGTCACCCAGCGTCCGGGCCGGGGGCGACAACCCCCTGTCGGTATTTAGCCGTCCGGGCGGCGGCTCAAGCGAAACCGTAGAGCTCGTCGAGCGGGACGAAATCCCATCCCAGGGTGTCCAGTTCGGACAGGTCCACCGGACGCGGCTCCGCCGTCTCCTCCAGTGCCCGCGCCTCCCGGATGCGGTCGAGGCGGAAGCCCCGTACGGCGGAGCGCAGCCGGCACCAGCCGATGAGGTACCAGTGGTCGGCCCCGAGGAAGCCCAGGGGTTCGACGGTGCGGTCGGTGACCTCGCCCCGCGCGTCGGCGTAGCGCAGGTGCAGCAGCCGGTGGGCCGAGAGCGCCTCGCGCAGGGTGTGCGGGAGCGCGGACGGGCGGACGGGGTTCACGGCGAGCCGGATCCGGCCGGCGAGCTCGCGCGCGGCCTGGCGTTCGCGCTCCGGCATGACGGCGAGCACCTTGTGCAGCGCCGCGCGGGCGTCCGTGGCGAACGGTGTCCCGGACAGCCCGTGCAGGGCGACGGCCAGGGCCGCCGCCTCGGCCGGGGTGATGGTCAGGGGCGGCAGGGTGTGGTCCTTGTCCACCACGTACCCGCCGCTGCGGCCCGGTTCGGCGTAGAGCGGCACACCGGACTGCTGCAGGGCGCTGAGGTCGCGCTCGATGGTGCGGGTGCTGACGCCGAAGCGCTCGGCGAGCCACCGGGCGCTGCGCGGCCGGGGCGAGACCGCGCGTAACTCCTCCACCAGGGCGTACAGGCGCTCGGTACGGTTCACAGTCAAGGACCGTAGCCGATGCCCCAAAGCCTGACGACGGCGGATCCGGCCCCGGCCCTCCGGTGCGGTCCGGCGCCCTGGCCTGCGGGGGGCTGATCGTCATCTAAGATTCAAGGCGGCCGCGGGGCCGCGGCTCGGCGCTGTGCGCGGCGGCCGCGCAAGCGTCAGGCCGGCCGGTCGAGGAGAGCGGCCTGGGTCAGGGCCTTGGTCCGGACGGGGACCACATGACGCGGATCTTGAAGATCCCGGGGAATCGCGTGACCGCCGGTGTGCGTCTCAGTGGTGTGGGGCGCCCAGCCCACCCGCCCACGAACAGAAGACCCCCAGGGAGAAGTGAGGTATGCCAGTGATCTGCGTCGGAGGCATGATCGGCATCGGCAAGACGAGTGTGGCCGAGCTGCTCGCCGAGGAGCTGGGCAGTGAGGTCTTCTACGAGAGCGTGGAAGACAATCCGATCCTGCCCCTCTTCTACACGGCCGGCCCCGAGGAGATCCAGGCGAAGCGCTACCCCTTCCTGCTCCAGCTCTACTTCCTGCAGACGCGGTTCGCCGCGATCAAGGAGGCGTACAAGCAGGGCGACAACGTCCTCGACCGCTCCATCTACGAGGACTGGTACTTCGCCAAGGTCAACCACGACCTGGGCCGGATCAGCTCCCTCGAGATGCAGGTGTACGAGGGGCTGCTGGACGAGATGATGCGCGAGATCGACGGCCTGCCCTACCGCAAGGCACCCGATCTCATGGTCTACCTCAAGGCGGACTTCGAGACGGTGCTGCACCGCATCGGGCTGCGGGGCCGCGATTTCGAACAGGACGAGGCCCTCGTCGAGTACTACCGGACGCTGTGGTCCGGCTACGACGACTGGGTGCACAAGCACTACTCGGCCAGCGAGGTCCTCGTCATCGACATGAACCACACGGACGTGGTGCACAACCCCGAGGACGCCGCCCGCGTGGCGCGGGAGGTCAAGGACGCCTTGGCGGCGGTCGGGCACCGCGGCTGAGCCCCGCCGTTCAGGATCCGCCGCCGGTACCCGTACCGGTACCGGCCGGCGCGAGGATCATGTCGATCAGGTGGGCGAGGGCCTCGGCCGAGCCGGGGCCCTGGAGCTGTACCTCGGGGGCGGGACCGGGCGCCGTCCTGCGCAGCTCGAGCCATCCCAGGTAGGCGGCGTACGCGGCGAGCGCCCGATGGCGGGCGTCCCGCTGCCCCAGACCGAGGCCGGTGTACACCTCTTCGAGGAAGGCGAGCCGGGTCCGCGTGACGCGCGCGACGACCTCGGCGACCGCGGGGTGGCCCGTCTGCGCGGCGAGGGCGGGCTCCAGGCCGGCGATCTCCTCGTCACCCAGTGCCTCGGCGAACAGGGCCCGTGCCCGCGCCAGGGGGTCCGCCTGCTCCCGGACGGTCACGATGACCTCGGCCGTACCGCGCCGCTCCCAGGTTTCGAGGGCGGCCACGAGGAGGGCCTCCCGGTTCTCGAAGTGCCAGTAGAAACTTCCGCGGGAGACGCCGAGCTCCCTGGCCAGCACATCCACCGCCACCGCGGCGGCCCCGCCGCGCGCGAGCGCCCGCAGTGCCGCCATCGTCCAGTCGTCCTTGCTGACCTTGCCCTTCACCATGGTCCGTACAGTACTGTATGGAATGTCCATACAGCGGTGCATGGATCTGCCTCCGGTGCCGGTGGCCCGGTGGCAGACCTGCGGAGGTAGGGAAGGGCGGCAGCATGAAGGCCGTGGAATGGCTGCTCGGTTCGGCGGGCGGCACGAACCGTACGGGCGGTATGAGTGATTCGCTCGGGGGCGGTGCGGGTGGTGGCGCCCGCGCCGCGGCCGGTGTCGTGGCCGCCGGCCTGGCGGCGGCCGGCGCCCTGCACGTGGTGTGGACCGTCTCCTCCTGGCCGCTGGCCGACCGCGCCGAGTTCGCGGCCGTCGTGGTCGGCGTCGACGAGGGCCGGCTGCCGTCGGTCCCCGCCACGCTGGCCGTCGCCGGACTGCTCGGCGCCGGCGCGTGGCTCGTGGTCACGGCTGCCCGGCCGGCACACCGGCTCGCCCCCTCGCGACTGGTGCGGACGGGTCTGTGGACGCTCTCCGGCGTGCTGGCCGTCCGCGGACTGGGCGGTCTGCTGGTGTCCGGCCTCGAGCTGCAGGAGGCGCCGGAGCGGTTCCGCCACTGGGACCTGGCCCTCTACTCGCCGCTGTGCGTCGCACTGGGCGGGCTGACCGGCTACCTGGCGTTGCGCACACGCCGCCGGCACACGCCCTCATCCTCGTCCTCGTGAGGTACCTCAGGTTCCTCGCTCAGGGTGCGCACAGGCGTACGGCGAGGGCGGCGATGTCGTCGTCGAGGCGCCCCCTGCTGTGGCGCAGGAGGTCCCGGTGCAGGGCCGTGAGCAGCTCGCGGGGCGGTGTGGGGGGCTGCCGGCCCATCCAGTCCCCCAGCGGGAAGAACTCACCGTCCCGGGCACGGGTCTCGGCGATCCCGTCGGTATAGAGGAGCAGCAGGTCGCCGGGGGCGAACTCGAACGTGTCGACGGTGTAGTCGTCACCGATGAGCTCCGCGAGGCTGAGCAGCGGCGAGGGGCTGCCGGGCTCGAGGACACGGAGCTTCCCGCGGTTCAGGAGCATCGGCGGAGGGTGTCCGCAGTTGAGGATGTCGATGCGTCTGCCGCCGTGCGGGATCTCGGCGAGCAGGGCGGTGGCGAAGCGCTCCATCGGCCCGTCGGGGGGAAACGCGGCGTTGTACCGGGTACTGCTGGCGTCCATCCTGCGCGCGACGGCGACCATGTCGGCCTCGCCGTAGGCCGCCTCCCGGAAGGCGTTGACGATCGCCGCGGCCGCCCCCACCGCCGGCAGGCCCTTGCCCCGCACGTCACCGATGAGCAGCCTGACCCCGTACGGCGTGTCGACCACCTCGTAGAAGTCCCCGCCGATGCGGGCCTCCGCGGCGGCCGCGAGGTACAGCGATTCGATCTCGACGTCGCCGAAGCGGCGCGGCATGGGGCTCAGCACGACCTGCTGCGCCGCGTCGGCGACGAGCCGGACCTGGAAGAGGGTGCGCTCCCGCTGGAGGCGGACATGGCTTCCGTACGCGGCGGCCACCGTGACGGCGACGATGCCCGCGCACGTCCACCACGCTCCCAGATCGGGGAAGACGAAGCTGAGGCCGATCATCAGGATGAGGCAGACCGTCCCGAGCAGGACCGTGGGGAGGACCGGCCACATGGCCGCCGCCAGGGCCGGCGCCGCCGGCAGCAGGCGGCTGAAGGCCATTTCCGGCGGAGTGGCGTAGGCCAGGCTGGCGATCACGACGGTCAGGATGACCGGCGACAGCCGCACAAGCCTCCCCGGGCCGTAGCTCCGACGCAGCCGCGGCCGTCCAGACTCGATCACATGTCCCAGGGTATCCGGGCAATAAGGGCATAGCACTCCGGCGAGGCGGACCCCGGCGCCCCCTCACGTACCGGTGAGCTGGTACGCGCGCAGGTTGCGCAGCAGCAGGTAGCTGTCGCGCAGGGAGCCCGACGTGTCACCCAGGGAGCGGTAGATGCCCCACTTGGGCCGCACACGGTCGGCCAGGAAGGTGTCGACACCGGTCCTGGTCGCGTCGACGATCGTGGTGCCGCCGCTCTTCACCACCCAGCGCACGGATCCGGACGTACCGTCGCCGATCTTCATCTCGTACTCGATGTCGATCCACTTGTTCTGGAGCGGTTCGAGGTTCGTCCGGCCGACCAGGACGTCACCGGCGAAGACCTTGTGCTCGATGGTCTGCACCCCGTTGACGCGCCGCAGCGAGGTGACCGTGATCGGTGACGTGCCGCTGCCGGGCTGCTTGGTCTGCATGATGTGGGTGAAGGTCGTCGTGGCCTTCAGCGAGCTCGGGATGTACATCGAGTACGTCACGCGCCAGGTCTCGCCCCGCCGCCACTGGAGGTGGGCGGACGAGGAGGTCCGGTTGCCCGTCACCTCCTGGCGCTGGCGGTCGGTGGCCGAATCGCGATCACCCATGTGCATGTCAAATCGATAGGCGCCTCCCGCGACCTTGATGTGGGGTGCGCCGCCGGGGTGCGAGCCCGCCCGGTCGTCCTCGACGGTCTCGAACGCACCGAGTCCGGCCGTGGCGGGATCGGGTGCCCAGCGGAGCTTCCAGGTCGGGGCCGCCTCGGCGGAGAAGGAGGGGAGCGCGAATCCGAGCAGGGCCAGCGCGAGCGCCGCCGGCGCGACCCTCGCCAGACGCCGATGCCTCATGTGTCACCTCTGGGTTGAGGTTGTGGAGTGCGCCTCATGGTGCGGGAGGCCGTAGTGGAAGTAAAGGTTCCTAACCAACCTGCCGACACCCGGCGCCCTCCCCCAAGGGGGCGCCCGTTCGCGCCGAGGCACGCGGAGGTCGGCCGGATGGACCAACGGGGACGGGTCCGGGGCCGCGTGATGGCGTCGTGGAACGGACCATGGCAGGTGACCGGTCCGTGCCGGCCCGTACGTCCCCGTGTCCTGGCCATGTCCTGGAGGAAGCCGTGTCAGACCTCAAGTACGAGCAGAAGCGCTCGTTGTCCCGCATGGAGGCCGCCGACCAGCTCGCGGCACTCGCCGAGGCGCTCCGAGGGGGTGAAAAGGCCGACATCGAGCTCGGCGCGGGCGTGCTGAGCCTGCGGCTGCCGGACGAGCTGCGCACCGAGGTGGAGATCGAGGTGGACGGGGACGAGATCGAGCTGGAGATCGAACTGAAATGGACCACCGGCCGGCCCCGCTCGGCGTCCCGCGCGCCGAAGACCGCCGAGGAGCCGGAGCCGGAGCCGGCCCCGGTGAGACCGGCGAGGCCGGCACGCAGCCGGAAGGCCGCCGGGGCGGCCAGGACCAAGCGGGCCGCCGCGAAACGTGCGTGAGCGGCGGCTGCGCGAGCGACCGCCAGGGGGTGTCCGGCCCTGGTCCGCCGGGCCGGCGCCAGGGCCTACGCGTCGTCTGCGTCCGGGGCGCGGTGCCGGCGGCGGTACTGCCACAGCGCGCCCGCCCCTACGGACGTCGCGATCAGGACGATGCCCACCACCGGCCACACGCTCCCGGCCATCCGGAGGTCGGCGCCGTGGACCACGACCACCAGCAGCGCCGGCAGCACCACGTAGCCCACGGCACGCAGGAACGCGGCCAGCATGCCGGGATCCAGGCGGGACGTGGTGGTGCGCCGGCGCGGCAGCCCGGTGTGGGTCAGGTACATCGCCGCGGCGCGGGAGAACGCCTCGCGGGACCCCCTGCGGTAGGACACCGCCATGTACGGCAGCCACACCAGCGGGACCACGGTGCCCACCAGCAGCGTCAGCACCAGGAGCGCCCAGCGGCCCAGGGAGATCAGCCGGTCCCGTGCGGTCGGGGTGGTGTCCGTCGGGCGCGGCGGCGTCACCCCGAGGAGTTTGGCCATGCGGAGCGTCAGCGCCGTCAGGGCGGAGATCCGCCCGCCCTCGTGGCGCGCCGGCCGGCCGTCGCCGTGCTGCCCGGGCGGCTGCCGGTCGTCCTTCCCGTGCGCCGCCAGCGCGCGCTCCGCGGCGTCCGCGTCCTCGTAGACGCCCTGGAGGACCATGAGTTCCGCGGCCCGCCGCGGTGCCGTCGGATCGTGTCCGGCCACGGCGGCCAGTTCCAGCATGGTCCGGGCCTGGCTGAGCAGCGCCGCGCAGAACGCGACCGGGATGAACACGAGGAACGGGCCGCCGACGAAGGCCCCCTCGGTGACCGTCCGGCGCATCCCCCGGGCCACGACCTCCCCGCCGAGCGAGGCGGCGTCCGCGTCGGGCCGCTCGGCGCGCAGCCTGGCCACGCTGCGCGCGGCACGCGGTCCGGCGTGCCGCAGGGCGAAGCCGGCCAGCAGTTCGGGCAGCCGGCCCGGCTCGCGCATGGCCGCGCGCAGCAGGGCCTCGGGCGCTCCGTCGGGACGGGCCACCGTGCCCTCCGTTCGTCGGGTCGCACGGCCGCGTCACCCGGCCGGCCCGGCCGGTGGGCCGGGCCGCCGGGCTCCTTCGCCGCGCGACGCCGGCGGTGCGGTCAGTGGGACGCCAGGACCTTGGCCTTGGCCTGCTCGTACTCGGCGGCGGTGAGGTCGCCGTGGTTGCGCATCCCGGCGAGTTTGGCGAGCTCGTCGGCCGTCGCGGTCACGGACGCGGTGTCCCCGGCCGCCTCCTGGACGTACGAGCGGAAGGCCTTCTCCTGCTCCTGCATCTGCCGGAGCTGGCGCTCGCCCATGCCGCGGCCCCGGGCGATGAGGTAGATGAAGCAGCCGAGGAAGGGCACGACGCAGACGAGGACCGTCCATCCCGTCTTGCCCCAGCCGCCCAGGCTGTCGTCCCGGAATATGTCTCCGATGATCCTGAAGAGCAGCATGAACCACAGCACCCACAGGAAGAACCAGAGCATGGTGAGGAATGCGTTGAGCAGCGGATAGTCGTCCATCGTCGTCTCCGTCGCAAGGCTGCCCCGGCCGCGGGGCGGCGTCTGTGTGGCGTGGTCCAGGGTCCTCGCTCCCCCCGCCGCCGGCATCACCCGGTCCGGGTGGGGCCACCGGCCGTGCGGGGGACGCCGACACCCGGGACGGGGCGGACCCCCGGGAGATGCGCGGCCATCCGGCCTGGAGCTCAATGGAGATCGGGGGGCGAAGGTGCGGCAGAGCGGAGGAGCCCCACGTGAGCATGCACGCCAAGGCGCGGCTGGCCCTGCTGTCCGGTGCGGCGGCCCTGATCGTCATGCTGGTCTTCGCCGGCTACCGGAGCATCGTCCTCGTGGTCGTGGGAGCGGCCGGGGTGGTGGTGACGGTGGCGGCCGGCTGGCTGGTGCTGGCCCATCGCGGCCCGGTGCGATGGGTGGCGCTGCTCCTGGTCGTGGCGGCCCCGCTGGCCGTGATCGTCTGGTACGTGCACGCCGGGCTGCTGTGGGTGGTCCTCTGCGCGGCCCTCCTGTGGGCCCTGGCCGTGGCAGCCGGGCGGGCCGCCCTCACCGCGGAGGGCCGGTCCAGGATGCCCGAGTTCCGGGCCGCGCCGCCCGAACGGCCGTTCATCATCATGAATCCGCGCTCAGGGGGCGGCAAGGTCGGCGCTTTCCACCTGCGGGAGAAGGCCGAGGCGCTCGGAGCGGAGGTGGTGCTTCTCGACCCCGACCACCCCCAGGACGTCGCCGATCTCGCACGCCGGGCGGTGGACCGGGGCGCCGACCTCGTCGGGGTCGCCGGGGGCGACGGTACGCAGGCCCTGGTCGCCGGCGTGGCGGCGGAACGCAACGTACCGTTCCTGGTCGTCAGTGCGGGCACGCGCAACCACTTCGCGATGGACCTCGGGCTGGACCGCAGGGACCCTGCGGCCTGCCTGGACGCCCTGACCGACGGGGTGGAGCTGCGGGTGGACCTCGGCCGGATCGAGGACCGGGTCTTCGTCAACAACGCCTCCTTCGGGACGTACGCGGAAGTGGTGCAGAGCCCGGCGTACCGGGACGACAAGATCCGTACGATCATGGCGCTGCTGCCGGACCTGCTCGCGCGCCACAGCGGCCCCCGGCTGCGCGTGCACGCCGACAGCACGACCGTCGAGGATCCGCAGGCCGTGCTGGTGAGCAACAATCCGTACGGCCGCGGCGACGCGGCGGGGCTGGGCAGGCGCACCCGGCTGGACACCGGCACGCTCGGCGTCCTGAGCGTGAAGGTGAACAACGCCGCCCAGGCGGCCGGAATCCTGCGGCACGGGCGGTCCGGCGGTCTGACGTCGCTGCGCAGCGGCGAGGTCGTGGTGGACTCGGACGACGCGTTCGTCCGGGTCGGGGTGGACGGCGAGTCGCTGACCATGCCCGCACCGGTGCGCTGCCGGGTGGAGCCCGGCGCCCTGCGGGTGCTGGTGCCCCGGCACCGGCCCGGGATCCGGACGGGGGTGCCGATGAACTGGGCCGGGGTGCGCAGGCTCGCGCTGACGATGGGGAGGGCGGCCGTGGAGAAGCGGCCCGCTCCGGCGGGCAGGGGTGAGCACCCGGGAGAGCACGGCCGCGGGCGGCCGGGGCCGGGCGGCGCGGCGCGGTCCGATTACTCCGGAGCCGTGTACGGGTCGCTGCTCGCCGCCTCCGTCATCGTCGGGGCCGGCAGCCTCGGGGACTTCCCGAGGGCGCAGCTGATCGTGCTGCTGCTCGGCACGGGTGTGGTGTTCTGGGCGGCGCACGTCTTCGCCCGCCTGTTCGGCGTGTCGCTGGCCGACGAGCAGCTGACCTGGCGCGAGGTCCGCAGGGAGTGCGCGCACGAGCGGCCCCTGGTCGACGCGGCCGTCCCGCCCGCCGCGGCCGTCGCGCTGAGCCGGCCGCTCGGTCTCGACATCTCCGGGACGATGTGGTTCGCGCTGTCCGTGGCCCTGGCCGGGCTGGTCGGCTGGGCGGTCGCCGGGGCGGTACGGGCCGGCGCGCCGCGCCGTCTGGTGGCCATGGCGGCAGCGGCGAGCCTGGTACTGGGCCTCCTGATCGTCGGGCTCAAGACGGCCATCTCGCACTGAGGCCGGGGGTCAGGGCGTCGGCGGTGTGCCGGCCGGTGTGCCCATCCGCCCCGTGGGCAGCCGGCGGGTGAAGGGGAAGCAGAGCAGGGTGACGGCCCCGACGGCCAGGATCGCCGTCTTGAGACCGGTGATCTGGGCCTGCGCGTACTCGTCCACGTACGCGTCGGCCTCCGCCGCCGGGACGCCCGTCCGTTCGATCGCCGCCCGGACCTGGTCGGTCGAGAGGAAACTGACCCCCGACGCCACGGCGACGCCGGTCTGTTCGCGCACGGCGTCGGAGATCGCGGGATTCTCCTCGATCTGCCGGACGAAGACGGTGGTGAGCGCCACGATCAGCACCGATCCGATGAGGGCGGTGCCCAGCGAGGAGCCGAGGTTCTGCGCGGTGTACTGCAGTCCGCCGGCCTCGCTGCGCCGGTCTTCCTCGACGCTGGACTGCACCACGTTGCCCAGCTGCGACGCCAGCAGGCCGATGCCGATGCCGAGCAGGCCCATCGCCCAGGCGAACGAGGCCTCGTCGAGCTCCGGCCGGACCGTCGAGAGGAGCCAGACGACGGAGCCGAGCAGGACCAGCAGCCCCACTCTGACCACCGTGCGCGGGGAGGCCACCCGGCCCAGGAGGGGACCGCTGAGGGCCGAGAGGAACATCGTGACCGAGACCGGCAGCAGCCGCAGACCCGTCTCGAACGCGTTGAGCCCCTGCACGATCTGGAGGTAGAGGGGGATCACGAAGAAGAGGCCGAGCATGATGAGGTTCTGGGCGAACAGCATGGCGAGTCCGGAGCGCAGGACGGGGACGCCGAACAGGCCGAAGCTCACGAGCGGGTCCTCGTGCCGGGACTCGCGGCGCCGCTCCCAGATGCGGAACAGCCACAGCAGCAGACAGCCCGCGGCCACCACGAACAGCGTCGGCGAGAATCCGAAGACGGTGAAGGGGGCGTCCCGGGGCTGCAGCCACCCCCAGGCCGAGCTCTGCAGGACGCCGAGCACCACGCCGGCCAGGCCGAGGGCGGACAGCACCACGCCGACGGCGTCGAGCCGGGGCGGCCGGGCGGGCCGCGGCGGCTCGGTGATCCAGCGCACCACGCAGAGCAGGGCGACCACGATCACGACCTCGCCGGCGAAGACGACGCGCCAGGTGAGGTACGTCGTGACCCAGCCGCCCAGCAGCGGGCCGATCGCGATGCCCGCTCCCGCCAGCCCGCCGATCACGCCGTAGGCGACGGCCCGGTCCCGGCCCTGGTAGGCACCGGCGACGAGGGCCGCGAGGGCGGGCAGGACCAGGGCCGCGCCCAGGCCTTCGATGACCGACCAACCGAGGGTCAGGACCCACAGCTCGGGCGCCAGCGCCGTCAGGGCGGAGCCGACGCCGTAGACGCACAGACCGATGGCGAAGGTACGGCGGCGCCCGGCCATGTCACCGATCTTGCCGCCGGTGATCATGAAGGCGGCCATGACCAGCGTGTAGAGCGTGATCACGGCCTGGATGGCGGTGACGTCGGTGTCGAAGTCCTCCACCAGGGTGCTGATGGAGACGTTCATGACCGCGGTGTCCAGCACCATCAGGAACTGCGCGGTGCCCAGCACCAGGAGAGCCCGCCATCGACGCACTGCGCCACCTCTCTGCCCGGGCCGTACGGGGCCTGGGCGGCCCGGCCGACCGTTGCCGCCCACCGTAAGGAGGCGGCGGCGGCCGTCGGCACATTGACGGCCCGCCCGGCTCCCCTGTCAGCCGTACGGTCCTGGCGGCCGCGCCGGGCCGGGCGGCGGCGGTCAGCCGGCCGCGGTGCGGATCCGGCCGGTCCGGGCGGCTTCGACGAGGGCCTCGTAGTCGCGCTCGTTGCGGTCGGCGTACGCCTCGGCGAAGTCGGCCAGTGCACGGTCGAAGGTGTCCGATCCGCCGAGGTAGGCGCCCATGGCGATGGGGTCGCCGGAGCGTGCGTGGGCGCGGGCGAGGGCGGCGCCGCAGACGCGGGCGAGCAGCCGCATCCCCTCCGGCCGCATGTCCTCCGTGGTGAGGGAGCCCTTCCAGTCGTGCAGTTGCCTGACGTAGAAGTCGCGGTGCCGGCCGTCGAGGCCCTTGACCCGCTGCCAGCCGAGGAAGATGTCGCCGCTGGCCTGCATCAGCCGCTGGCCGGCCACCACGCGGTGGCCCTGGTTGTCGTACGTGACGGGCCCGGCGTACGGGGCGAGCACGGACGGTCCGGCCTCCTTCGCCTGGAGGAGCAGCGGGTCGTCCTCGTCCCTGCCGGTCAGCAGGACGATCCAGCAGCGGGTGCCGACGCTGCCCACGCCGACCACCTTGCGGGCCATGTCGACGAGGCGGAACCGCCCGAAGAGCGCCCGGCGATCGGGGGGCAGGCTGGCCGCGTAGGAGTCGAGGAGTTCGCGCAGCGCGGTGTCCTGGTCCGCCGCCGTGGGCTCGTCCCGCAGCTCGGACAGCGGCACCACCAGGGGCGGGTCCGCCACGATGCGCAGCTCCCCGCCGGCCCGGTGGGTGAGCTTGGCGAAGGCCTGGAGGTGGTCCTTGGTACGGGCCTTGCCGATGACACGGTCGGTCCGGCTCAGAGCGCGGCGGCCGCCCTCGGCGGCGATGGCGCGCAGGTCGTCGGCGTTGTCGTGGGCGTACCAGATGTCCAGGACGCGCATGCCCGCGAACTGCCGCATCCGCAGACGGTAGGCCGACGCCGCCTCCAGCACCGCGGCGGCCCGTTCGCGTGCCGGGAAGCCGTTGACGCGGCCGGCGACGGCGAGACTGGCGGCGAGCCGCTTGACGTCCCACTCGAAGGGGCCGGGGTGCGTCTCGTCGAAGTCGTTCACGTCGAAGACCAGGGTGCGCTCGGGAGAGGCGAAGAGGCCGAAGTTCAGGAGGTGGGCGTCGCCGCACAGCTGTGTCGTCAGGCCCGTGTGCGGCGCCCCTCCGAGGTCGGCGGCCATGATGGCGGCCGAGCCGCGGTAGAAGTGGAAGGGCGACTGGAGCATCCGGCCGTAGCGGATGGGCAGCAGTTCGGGCACCCGCGTGGCGGCCTCGGCCTCCAGGATGCCGACGGGGTCGGCCCGGTCGGTTCCCGGGTCGAACAGCGCCTGTTCCGCCCGCCGTACGCTCGCGCGGGCCGCCTTGCCGCGCTCCGCGCGTGCGGCGGGTGTGAGGGCGGCCTCCGGGGCAGCTGCGCGCTCGGTCATGGCGACGGCTCCTCTCGCCTGGTGTCGTGCCCGTCCGGTCCCGGTGTCCGGGATCAGTCGGGCAGCTGGCGCATCTCCTCGACGTGCAGGCCCAGGTCCCGGAAGCGCCCGAGCAGGCCGTACAGGTGCGCCTCGTCCGTGACGGTGCCGAAGAACTGGGTCTGCCGGGACGCCGGCTTGTGGTCGAGTTCGGGAAAGGCGTGGGACAGCGTGTCGGACACTTGGCCCGTGATCCGGAATTCGTAGCGCATGGGCGGGTCCTTCCCACCCTGCCCGGGGCGTGCCCGGTGCGGGGCCTTCCGCTTCGTTCCGGCCGGAGCCGGCGTCTCCATGCTGGCCGCGACCGGGCGCCGCGCGCCTCACCCGTCCGAGGTGAGGGGCGGCCGGGCGGCGGGCCCGGGTGCGGACCTGGGTGCGGGTGCCGCTGCCGCGCGAGCAGGGGACGGCCCGGTCAGAGCATGTGCAGCTCGCGGGCGCGTTCGACCGCGTCACGCCTGCGGGACACACCCAGCTTGTGGTAGATGCCGCGCAGGTGGGTCTTGACGGTGTTCACGGACAGTCCCAGCTCCGCGGCGACCTCCTCGGTGGACAGCATCCGCGCCACGTGCCCGAGCACCTCCTTCTCGCGGGGGCTCAGCTCTTCGACCACGAGGCTCGCGGGCTCCGCGGGTGCGGCGGTGACCCAGGCGTAGGCGGCGCTGCGCCCGTCGAGCCCGGCCGCGAGGTGCCGCACCCAGGGGCCGGCCTCCGTGAAGGGCCGCCGCAGGAGTTCGGGGTGCGCGCGGTGCAGGGCCTGCACGAGCCGGTCGCGTGCCCCGGCCTCGTCACCGTCCAGGAGGGCGTGATGGGCCCGCAGGAGCTCCAGCCGTACCCGGTCCGTGAGGGTGACCGCGGCGGCGTCCTCGGCGTCCGCGATCAGCCGCAGCGCCCGGGCGCCGTGCCCGGCGGCGAGATGCGCCCGCGCGAGGACCACCGCGCGCGAGGGCGGGCCGTCGGGGGCGTCCTCCAGGACGAGCAGCGCCGTGCCGGGATCCCCGTGCGCCAGTGCGGCGGTGGCGTGCGCCTCGGCCAGCCGTACGGCCGTGCCGGTGGCGGTGGCACCGGACCGGGCCGGCTCGTCGAGCAGGTCGAGCGCGGCCTGCCACCGGCCCCGGGCGAGTTCGAGGTGCGCGCGCCGGACCAGGCGCTCCGTGGCGAGGTCCTCGTCGCGGCGGATGTCCGGGAGCTGCTCGCAGCGGTCGAGGTGCGCCGCCGCCGTGACGAGGTCGCCGCGCTCCAGGGCCACCGTGGCCAGGGCCAGCCCGGCCGCACCGCAGCGGTGGTCGACGGGAATGCCGTGCTCGTCGGCGACGCGCAGGGAAGCCGTGGCGTGCTCCTGGGCCCGGGTCAGGGCTCCGGCGGCGGCGTCGGCCAGCGCCAGCCGTCCCAGGCAGCGGTGGCGCAGGACCACCGTCGTGTCGCCGGAGCAGGCCCGGACCGCCTGCTCCAGCGCCTCGCGGGCCGCTTGCGGGTCGCCGGCGCGCAGGCGGGCGCACGCCAGCCCGTACAGGCGCAGGGGTTCGGTCTCGGGGTGGCGGGCGAGCCGCTCGGGCGGCAGCTCCGCCATGAGGACGGCGACCCGACGCGCCTGCGTGTCGCCGCCACCGTGGGGAGCGGCCAGGAGCCGGAGCAGGGCGACGGTGAGCCGGGTCGCCGGATCCGGTGCCCGGCCGGCACGCCCCAGCCGCCGCTCGGCCCGTACGAGCCATGAGCGGCATCCGGCGGCGTCGTGGTGGACCAGCCGGCAGCCGGCGGCGACCAGGGCCGGGGCGGCGCCCGGGGTGTCGGCGGGCATCCGGGCGAAGGTGTCGGCGCAGGGGAGGGTCGCGGGACCGCCGCGCACGGGACCCGCCGGCCCGGATCCGGCCAGCAGGGGGACGACCATCAGGTGCTGGACGGTCCGGGCGGCCGCGAAGGCCCAGTCGCCGCCGGCCGCGGCTTCGGCCACGGCCTCGGCGGTCCGGCCCCGGCCGGCGTACCAGCGGGCCGCGCGGCGGTGCAGCTGGGGTTCCAGTTCCGGCTGGCGGCTGCGCAGGTGGGTGCGCAGGACCTCCGCGAACAGCGGGTGGAACCGGTACCACCGGGTGCCGGCGAGCGGTTCCACGAAGGCGTGGCTGCGGGCCAGGTCCCGCAGGGCCTGCTCGGAGTCCGTCCGTCCGGTCAGGGCGCCGGCGAGGTCGGGGTGGACCAGGTTCAGGACGCCCGTGCGCAGCAGCAGGTCGCGCAGCGGCTCCGGCTGGGTCGCGAGCACCTCGGTGAGGAGGTAGTCGGAGACGGCCTGCTCGGAAGCGGTGAGGGAACGGGCGAAGCCGGCGGGGTCGCCGGACCGGGCCAGGGCCAGGGCGCACAGCCGCAGACCCGCGGCCCAGCCTTCGGTGTGCCCGAACAGGAGGTCCACGACGTCGTCGTCCGGCGCCCGTTGCGGTCCGCCGTGCCCGCCCCGTCCGCCCTGCCCGCCCGGTCCGCCCGGTCCGCCCAGGAGCAGGGCCGCCTCGTGCCGGGTGAAGGCGAGGTCGTGTTCGCGGATCTCGTGGACCCGTCCTTCGGCGCGGTAGCGGTGCAGCGGCAGGGGCGGGTCCTCCCGGCTGATGAGGACCAGGCGCAGGGCCGGGCCGGCGTGTTCCATGACGAACCTCAGCTCGTCGTGGACTCCCCTGCCGGGGAGCTTGTCGAGGCCGTCGACGACCATCACCAGCGGGTCCGGCACCTGTTCGAGGGCCGAGGCGAGGCGGACCAGGAAGGAGCGGGCGACGTCGTCGGCGTGGACGGGCGGTTTCAGACGGGTCGCGGCCGGCAGGCCGTGGCGCCGGAGCCCTTCGACGACGTACGCCCAGAAGACGCCCGGGGTGTCGTCCGCCTCCGCCGTCAGCCAGACCACCGGGGCGCGGTCCGGCCGGGACAGGGCCCACGACGAGGCGAGGGCGGTCTTGCCGAACCCGGCTCCCCCGGTGATCAGTGTCAGCGGCCCGCGCGTGCCGGCCGTGAGCCGCTGCATCAGGCGCGGGCGGCGGACGAGGCCGGGTGCCTGGACGGGTACGGCGAGTTTCGCGGCCAGCAGTGGATCTTCCGAGAGAGGCACGCTCATGTGTCACACCCCGCGTGGTTCGGGCACCCTCCATGGTCGGGTCGGACCGCCTTGATCGCCACGCGCGCCTCACCCGGTCCGGGGGATGCGGGCCGGGCACCGGCCCCGGTGGCGGTGCCGGCGGCCGGTCAATCGGGGAGCCGTGTGCGCAGTTGGCGGCGGGAGCCGATGCCCAGCTTGCGGAACACCTTGCCGAGGTGGTACTCGACCGTGCTCGCGCTGAGGAACAGGTCGGTGGCTATCTCCTGGTTGGTGCGTCCGTCGGCGGCCAGTCGCGCGATCCTCGTCTCCTGCGGGGTGAGGTGCGGGCGGGTCCCGCAGTCGCGACGGCGGGCCTGTTCACCGGTGGCCCGGAGCTCCAGCCGGGCCCGCTCGGCGAAGGCGGCGGCCCCCATGGCTTCGAACGCCTCGTGGGCGGCGCGCAGGCGCACCCGCGCGTCCTGCCTGCGCCGTCGGCGGCGCAGCCACTCCCCGTACAGCAGGTCGGTGTGGGCCTTCTCCGTGCCGAGCGGTGTCGGCCGCAGGTGGCCGACGGCCTCCAGGTAGAGGTCCTCGGCCTCCGCGTCGGTGGCCAGCAGGGCCCGGCTGCGGGCCAGCAGCCCCAGGGCCCACGGGGTGCCGCCGGCGAGCGCCCGCGGGGTCAGTTCGTCCAGGGCCCGCTGGGCGGTGTCGCGGTCGCCGTTGCGTACGGCCGCCTCGACGAGGCCGGGCAGGCTGAGGCCGGCGCAGTGCGGCGGCGGGTCGTCCAGGACGGCCCGGGCCGCCTCCTGGGCCTCGGGGTAGCGGCGCAGGCCCAGCATGAGCACGACCATCGCGGCGCGGGCCAGTTGGACCGGTATCCCACCGGGGACCCCGGGGTACAGCTCCCGTGTGGCCCGCCAGGCGGCCAGGGTGGCCTGCTCGTCGCCGCGCCAGCCGTGGAGCATGGCGTCGGTGGGGTGGGAGAGGCGGGCGTCGGCGCCGGTGGCGTCGGCGACGTCCTTGAACTCGACGAAATGCAGGGCGGCGGTGGCGAGGTTGCCGCGGAAGACCTCCGCGGTGGCGTTGGCGTGGGCGGTGATCTGGAGCATGCGCAGGGCGCCGTGCGCGCGGGCGGCCGCGGCGTAGCGGCGTCCGCACTCCGCGAGGGTGTCGATGTCCCACATCTCGACGGCGGCGATCATCCCGAGCAGACTCCAGCGGACCGCCCCGCCGTGCTCGGCGTCCGGCAGCCGCATCGCGGCGAGCGCCGCCCGCAGGGCGTCGGCGGCCTCGGGGTGGCCGAGCGCGACCAGGCGGGTGTGGCCGGCCAGCAGGAGATCGGCGGCCGCCCCCCCGGGCCCCCCCCGCCCCCCCCCCCCCCCCGGCCCCCCCGGGGGCCGGCCCCGCCCCCCCCCCCGCGCCCCCCCCCGGCCGGGGGGGGGGGGGCCCCCGCGCCGGGCCCCCCAA